>NZ_JBNPVT010000005.1:0-452034 GCF_050434205.1 Paraburkholderia sp. GAS348 | reverse complement strand
ACGCCCGTGCCCGAGGGCCGGTTGATGTTCACCTGATCCAGGCCGTTCGGTGTCTGTACGACCGAAGGCGAGTGCGCGCCGCTGGGAACGATCTGTGCGCCCGACAGCGACGGCAGCGCGCCAATAAGTGCGAGTGCGGCGAACGCGATCTGCCGCAACGAAAAAATCACACCCTGTGATTTTCTGCTACCTACCGTGATCTCTTCTGCCTGCTTGCCGGTTGCCGCGGCGGTTTCCTCGACGGCGACAAGCATTCCTCTCAGTCGGCTGTACACCAGCCTATATGTCTTCCGGTTCATTCTTCTGCTTCGTTTTACGGATTTTTAACCGGCCGTAAACTAGCGGAAATCAAGCTAACTATTTGTCAACAATTCGCAAAATTCGCAGTGCTACAACATTTTTATCAAATCGTACTTTTCCTATAGAGCATCAACGCGATATCGCGTCGCCCGAGCGGGCAAAACAGCCATGTGTCGACATGGGGAATTTCAACGAATGCTGCGGGATGGAAAGCGTGCAAAGACGCCGAGCAACAGTATTGGCGGCGAACGCGGCGTTGCCATAGGGCAACTCGTGGTGCTGGAGCAGGTGCGCACGGTAAACAAAAGCAACGAGATTGCGGCGATTCCGCAGTTGCTTGCCCCCAAGGCGACTTCCTTCGGGGCGTTGAGAACCGCATGCACTGTATGCTCGACATAGCCTTTGTTGAAGACCAGTGCCGCGTAAGGGTCGAGAATGCCGCACAGAACTTCGCAAGCAGGAAAGCGCTACGAGACCAATCGCAGTGCAAAGTGCGGTTCAAAAAAATCAGACCCGCGAAAAACGGGCCGGACCTCCGTGACTAGCCGCCCGAATGGCGGCCTCAAAGTTATCAACAGAATCTGTTCGCAAATCTGTGCATAACTATCCAGCAAGATCGACAAGCTCTTGATCCGTCTACTGTTTTTACCGCTACGTCGAAGTTGGGCAAGCTGGCGGGACGCCGGCGTCAAGCACATCCATCACGCGCCGCGCTCTTCTTCGCGCCATTGCTGCCGCGCACGCACCATTCTGCGCACGGCGAGGCGCGCCATCTTCACCCTACCCGACGGACGCGGGTCGGCGAGCATGTTGAGCGCGTGCATAGTCGAGCGTGAGGCCGGGCGTCCACGCCATCGTCGTGGCGCGTTTGCGCTGTTGCGCGGCTACCCACAATTCGGCGTCGTAATCACGCGCAAAAATGGCCGCCAGCCACCGAGGCTCCCCCAGACCCGCGCCGACGCGCCTTCGATCGCCGCTGCAAGAGCGCGCGATACGCTGCTCGAACAATTGCGGTGCGTCAGGTTGTAGGTCGCGTCGCGCGAAATCGTCGGGCGAGCGATCGATCTCGACGCCCGGATACAAGCTGATATAGATGCCCTCCGGCGATTCGAGCGCGGCATGCCCGGTTGATATCACGCCGTTACGGTCGCAATCTTAACCACATTCACGGCGCTGGCGCAGCAGGGTCCGGTGTGGCGGCGGTCTGCGCGTAGCGACGCTCTCACGCAGCGCCGCTACGCGAATGCATCGCGCATCGGCGCTGCACGATCGCAGCGAGATCCACTCAGGCTCGACTCAGGCGAACGCCACTCAGGCAGCCGCGGCTTGCTGCATCGCCTCGCCCTGCTCGCCGCCCAACGCGTCGAGCAGATCGCCCAGCATGCGGTCGAGTTCGGCGGTCATCAGCGTGACGTCGGAATCGAAGCGTTCGTCATCGTTCTGCGCGGTGGGATCGCTCGCTTCCTTGAGGACGTCGAGCGGCGCGATACGCTTGATCGTGAGCGTTGGCGTCAGCACGAACGAGACACGATCGTTCCACGTCATCGCAAGCCGCATGCATTGCTTGCCGGCTTCGATATGACGGCGCATATCTTCGGCGTCCAAAGTATGTCCAACGTAGCGCACTGTCGCGTTGCCTTCCGTCGGCGAGCGCAACTCGGTGTCCTGGTCGAGCGTGAAACCCGCGGGACCTTCACCGGAAAGCAGCCATTCGGTCATCGCCGCAACCGGCGATTGCGTGACGCGCACCGTGCCGAGCGGCAGTTGATCGATCGATTTCACCAGCAGGCCGCGCACTTCGTCGGCGACCGCTTGCGAGCCGGCATCGATCACGAGCCAGCCGTTTCTGGTATCGATCCACACGCGTGTATCGCGGCGGATGCTGAAGGCGCGCGGCAACAGTTCGTCGGTCACCTGTTCCTTGAGTTCGCGCATCTGCTTGCGGCCGGGTTTGAAGCCCTGCTGCTCTTCGAGTTCGAGCGCACGCGCCTTGGTCACTTGCGTGACGACTGAAGCGGGCAGCAGTTTCTTTTCGGTGCGAAACACCAGCAGCATCTGGCCATTGAGCGAATACACCAGCGAGCCGTTGTCGCGCGGCGACGCCCAGCCGTGGCTTTGCATCTCGACGCTGTTGCCGGGCGCGAACGCGTGCGGCGCGAGCCATTTCTCCATCTGTTCAGGGGTGACGGACCACGGAGCGGGGAGACGGTGCAACTGAAGGTTTTTGAACCACATGGGCAGGGTCTTGTACGGGCAAAGCGCGTCATTCTATATGACGGCGAAGACGGAGCGGTCAGGCCATCGTGGTCTGCCAGATCAGTCTTAGGGCGCGCTTTACGTTCAAATCACCTAAACTTTCTGATAAACGCGCGACCTAGACGGAGGCGGCCATGGCCGATGAAACCGCACCCTGGCAGATAGTGGAATACGAGGGTTTCGAAATTCACGTGGCGCCGTTCCTGAAAAGCCCACCCGACGAATCGAAGCCGCCAGCCGTGCCTGACAATCGCTACACGTATGTCGGTTACGTGTGCCATCCGGGCGCCGATCCGGCCATCCCTGGGCATACGGTACCGTTCCATGCAGACGGCGAAGAGAGCTTTGCCGGCAAGGATGAAGCGCTGTACGAAGGGGCCCATGTGGGACGCAGCATCGTCGACGGCACGCACCCGGATTTGACAGTGCTGCCGCTGGTAACAGGCGGCGTGTAGGGACACTGGGCGGTCCGCATCTGACGGACCGTCGGCGCACGGAAAGAAATCGAAAGACAAAGTGCGCCGAAGGGCGATCCACGCCGCGATTCCCAGTCGATCCGTCGCGCGTCGCGCGGCCCCACCGAAAGCCATCCCCACCGCCCGCTGCGCCGGCTTCCGATTGGCGCAATCGGAATTGTCACGCGGCTATAATCGCGGTCGCCCCCTATCTTGAAAGAAGTGCACGGAACCTCCGGCTATCGCATCGGCAAGCCGAAACGGTAATGTTCACACGAATTTTCGATCTGTGATTTTTTGCTCCCAGCCCGATCTGGTTAAGCACAGCCCTGCTATTGCTCGCGCCCGCTGTGAACCTCGTGTGGCGTGGCGGTGATCTTTACACTCGGCTGGGACGGCCCGCGCGACTGGCGGGTGCTGACGGTCAAGTTGCTCGCGCTGGTGAGCGCCACGTTTCTGGCGGCTATCGACTCGCGCAAACAGGAGTTGTCGAAGCAGGCCAGCAAATAGCATGACCGGCAACGGCCGGCGACGACCGTTCATTGCAGCATCCGGGGCGCAGAGCACCCGGCCGTCGACATCGCGGTTGCGGCACGCATAAAACGGGCCTGACCTAGACATCCATTAGAATCTGGCCACATCGCCATCCAATCCCGTACCATGAATAACAGCGTTCCGAACAGCCCTTTGTCTGCACAGGCCCAGCCGCTCGTTACGGTGCTGCTGATCGCTTACAACCAGCAAGGGGTGATCGCGGATGCGGTGCGCAGCGTGCTCGCGCAAACCTATACGCCCCTCGAAATCATCATTTCCGACGACGCCTCCAGCGACGGCACCTATGCCGCAATCGAAGCAGCAGTACGCGATTACGACGGCCCTCACCAGGTGATCACGCAGCGCAACCCGGCCAACGAAGGGATCAGCGCGCATCTGTCGCGCCTCGCCGCCATGGCACGGGGGGAATTGCTGTTTGTCGCCGCCGGCGACGACATGTCCGCACCGAACCGCTGCGAACGGGTCGTCGAATACTGGCTCGAGCATGGCCGGCGCCCCGATCTGATCGCGACCGACCTCGCCGACATGGACGAAGCCGGCAACGTGCACGAGCGCATGGCGCCGACCGAACTCGACAACTACCGCAGCTTCGAAGATTGGCTGGCGCAACGGCCGTGGCTGGTCGGCGCGGCGCACACGTGGTCGCGTCGGCTGTTCGAGCGCTTCGGCCCCATGATGCCCGGCTCCGCGGCCGAAGATCAGGTCATGACGTTTCGCGCCATCGTCTCGGGCGGTGCGCTGAGCCTGCGCGAGCCGCTCGTGAGGTACCGGCGCGGTGGTCTTTCGAGCAAGCGCCGCTATCGGACCACGGCTGAACTGGTTGCGCGCATGCGTCAGGGCAATGGCTTCGCACTCGTGGAGACTGAACAGATACAGCGCGACGCCGACATTGCCGGCCTTGGAGACCAGATGCGCGCGGCGCTCGCGCCGAAACTCGCGCGTGAGCAGTTCATTCACGCGATGTTCGACGCCCGCGGTCTCGGCAAGCGCCTGACGCTCCTGACGGGCACAGGCACGGTGAAGCTCGGGCTGCGGATCCGCATGTTTTTCTACACCACCTGCCCTGCGGTCTATGCGCCGTCTCTCTGGCTGAAGCGGCTCAAGCGAAAAGACTGAACGCACTTGTATCGACAGCGTCCGCTGCCACGGTCTACGGCATCGGCTGTCGATGCACGAGGAGTGGGCCACACTGCTCCTGTCAATAGCGGGCTCCTGGCCTGGCGGCGCTGCGCATCCAGACGCTGCGCAGAAGGCGGGTCCGGTATAATCGCTTCGGCCAAAGCTCTAGCTAACACAGATCATCCTGATTCCATCTCGAAGCTGATCATCTGAATGCGCGGTGCGGCACGCCGACCCGAAGCGTTCTTATCCGAGATGCGGCGAAGCAGCCACAGACATATGTCCTGACAGAACATGCCGCAGCCGAAATGCCCCTAAATCTGCGCTAATGAACAGAATCCTAATTGTTAAGGTCACTTCGCTGGGTGACATCGTTCACGGCCAGCCCGTGGTATCGGACCTTCATCGAGCCTTTCCCGGAATCAAAGTGGACTGGGCTGCGGACTCGGCGTTCGCAGACATCCTTCGTTGGAATCCCGGCATCGACCGTGTCTTGTGCGCACCGCTGCGTGGTTTCAAGAAGCGGCGCGGCCTTGATGATCTGAAGGCGATTGCGGCATCGATCGGCGAATTGCGGCGTGAGAAATACGACGCCGTGCTCGACTTGCATGGCGTCTACAAGAGCGCGATCATCGCCTTTCTCGCGCGCTCGCGCCGCCGCTACGGCTACCGTGCGGAAGATCTCGGCGAGAGCGGCGCTGCGTTCGCCTATACCGAGCGGTACGCGCCACGAGGCAATCTCAACGCATTGGACGGACTGCGAAACACCGTCAGCCAGGTCTTCGGCTATTCGCTCGAAGGCACGCCGCGTTTCGGCCTGCGCATTCCGGCGCCGGCCATGGCGCTCGAAGCAGCGAAACACGCACCGTTTGCCCTCTTCTTCCATGCGACCTCAAGCGACGAAAAGAAATGGCCCGTCGGTCACTGGCACAGTATCGGCCGCTCTCTGGTGGATCAGGGGATTACACCTTTGTTACCGTGGGGTTCGGAAGCGGAACATAAGGACGCGGTCGCGATCGCCGAAGGAATTCCGGGTGCAATCGTGTTGCCCCGTCTGAGCGTGGAAGCGGTCGCGCAGCACATCGAAATGGCCGCGCTGATCGTCGGCACGGATACTGGATTCGTCCACCTCGCGAGCGCCCTGCAAAAGCCCACCGTGATGATTTTCACGGCGACCTCGCGCGGCCACTTCGGCATCAACGTGCCCGGCCTGTCGACGTCGGTCGGCGACGAGGGACGTCCGGCATCGGTTGACGAAGTGCGTGAAGCCATCGGTGCAGTGCTGGACCGCCCTGAAGACTTCACCCAAAGCGGCGCCGTCAAGCCATATGACAGGCCCGCAAAATAGCGCATAAGCCACTGCCGTCAAAAAAAATCTTACTCACAAACTTCCACGCCGGATATGCCCTATCACCAAAGCGGCGTGACCGTTGTGAAGAACGGCGTCGATATCTTGCTGTTTTCGCCTCCCGACGCGGAAAGGATGCTGCAGCGACGCGGCAATCATGCAAGGTGGCCCGCGCGGCCGTCGGCCAGTGGCTCGGGTGCGCGTCCGGGCTTATTTGCTGTCGAAAATGCGCGTGGCCAATGCCAGAAGCACATCGACGTGACCGGTCACCCGCGCATCATAGAGGACCGCATCACGCGCCAGCCCGGACGACAGCGGCGTCGGGTCGGCGAGCCGCTGTTGTACCGCGCGCTCGATGGTCGCCCGCAAGTCGGCGACGTCGTCCGGTGCGAACACGAACTTTGCGTGTTCCGCGATCGCATCGCAGCAGCCGATACTCGACGGAAAGATCACCGGTGTGCCGCACATCACCGACTCGACGCCGACCAGTCCAAACGGCTCATACTTCGAAGCGAGAATTGTGAAATCGGCGGCACGATAGGCGTCTTCGATTTCCTTCACATAGCCGACGTAGCGCAGCCGCCCGGAGGTGCGCTCCGGCGGCCTGCCCGCGACGGCGACAACCACCGGGAGCGCCGTATCGTGCAAGGCCGCTTCGATCAGCGGCAAACCCTTGCGCTCGTGACTGCTCGACGGAAACAGCAGCACGATCTCGTGATCGGCGAAGCCCAGCTTGCGCCGTAGCAGAGCGCGCTGCGCGCTGTCCACCGGCGTGAAGCGTGCGCCATCGACAGGCGGATAGAGCACGCGAATCTTTGCCTCATCCACGCCATACAGCTCGCGCAGTTCGTCATGCATCAGCTTCGAGTGCGCGACGATGACGCTCGCCTGCTCATACTGACGGCGCTCGAGCGCGATCTGCCAACGGTCCGAACGCCGTTGCTCTCGCCCGATAGCACGCAAAAAACCGAGATGGGTGCCGCCGCAAATCGCGATTTCGGACGAATCGACCCGGTTGCAACCGATCAGCACATCGACCTGCGCCGTCCGGCGCGCGCTGCGCAAACGGCGTGAAAACCAGCTATCTCGAAACTTGCCCGGCAGCAGCGAGACGCGGATGCGATGCGGCTCGACCATGCGGCTTTCCGGAACCGACATGTCGAAGCGGCGGGCAAAAAACGCCGGCTCGATGCCCATCGCGGCGAAGCCGCGCACGAGATCCATCGCGTAGCGCTCGAGACCGCCACTATGCTTCAGCGCATTGCTGGAGAGTCCAATTTTCATGATTCAGGCGACGGCGCGCGAGCGCCTGGTCAAACGTAAAGGAAAAGCGAACAGACGTGACCAGGTCACGCGGACGGCGGCGCTGTCCGTGCGCAGCGCGACACGGATACAGACGGAAATGCATTGAAAATCCCGCCGCGCGTCACGCTGCGTCTTGCTGAAACTGGATGCGATGCAGATGCGCGTACAGCCCGCCTTGCGCCAGCAGCTCGCGATGGCTGCCGCGCTCGACAATCCGCCCTGCTTCCATCACCAGAATCCGGTCGGCGCGTTCGATGGTCGACAAACGGTGCGCGATCACGAGCGTAGTGCGGCCCTTCATCAAGGTTTCCAGCGCCGCCTGCACGTGGCGTTCGGATTCGGAATCCAGCGCCGAGGTGGCTTCGTCGAGGATCAGGATCGGCGCGTCCTTGTAGATCGCGCGCGCGATCGCCAGACGCTGGCGTTGACCGCCCGAGAGCATCATGCCGTTGTCGCCGACCAGCGTATCGATGCCATTGGGCATCGCCTCGACGGTATCCCACAGGTTCGCCGCGCGCAGCGCCGCCTTGACCTTGTCCGGATCGGCCGTCTGCCCATAAGCGACGTTGTTGGCCACCGAGTCGTTGAACAGCACCACGTCCTGGCTCACCATCGCGACCTGGCTGCGCAGCGCGTGCAGGCTGTATTCCGGCAGCGCAACGCCGTCGACCAGAATCTCGCCGCCGGTCGGATCGAAAAAGCGCGGCAACAAATTCACCAGCGTGGTCTTGCCGCTGCCCGACGGGCCCGCCAGCGCGACCATTTCGCCCGGTGCCACCTTGAACGACACGTGGTCGAGCGTGTGGCGGTTGTGCGTGGCGTTGCTGCCGTAGGTGAACGATACGTCGCGGAATTCGACTTCGCCGCGGGCGCGCTCGAGCGGCACGCCGCCGCCCGCCGGTTCGGACGGCTCGTCGATCAGGCCGAAAATCAGCTCGCACGCCGTCATGCCGCGCTGCAGCGGCTGGTTCACGTCCATCAGGTGCTTCAGCGGCGAGATGATCAGCAGCATCGACGTGACGAACGCCACAAAGCCGCCGACGGTAGTCTGATCCGACGACGATTGCACCACCGCGATCGTAATCACCACCGCGAGCGCGATTGACGCCAGGAACTGCGTCAACGGTTGTGCGAGGCCGCCGGAGACGGTCATGCGCATGGCGTAGCCACGCAGACGCTTGCTCATGGCCGTGAAGCGGTCTGTCTCGTACTGCTCGCCGTTGTGCACCTTGACGACCTTGTAGCCCCCCACCGTCTCTTCGACGATGTACGACAGTTCGTTGGTCAGCAGTTGATGCTCGCGGTTCAGGCGCCGCAGGCGACGGTTGATCTTGCCGACCAGCCAGCCGATCCCCGGCAGCAGCACCGCGACGATCAGCGTCAGGCGCCAGTTCAGATAGAACAGATAGCCGAGCAGGAAGACGACCGTCAGCGAATCGCGCACCAGTGTGACCAACACGCCCAACAACACGTTGAGAATCTGGTTGACCTCGAAGACGATCGCGTTGATCACCGTGCTCGCGGTTTCGCGCTGGAAGAACGCCACGCTCGTGTGGATCATGCGGTCGAACATCGTCAGGCGCAGATCGAGCAGGATCTTGTTCGATACGTAGGCGAGCAGATAACCCGAAGCGTATTGCGACACGCCGCGAATCAGCGCGAGGCCGGTCACCGCGACCGGCACGAACCACTTGGCATTGTCGCTGGCGTGCGCGCCGAAGCCCTTGTCCAGCAGCGGTTTGAGCAATGCGGGAATCGCCGCGTCAGTGCCGGCGCTCACGGCCATGGCGACGATCGCACCGATCGCCACCCACATCAGCGGCTTGATGTAAGGCCACAAGCGTCGAAAGACGACGGCGGGCGACGATGTCTCACCTGAACCGATGGGTTTGCTTAACGTAGGCTTCGCGCTCAAGGAATCCTCTGAGAATGCGGGACAGCATCCGCACGGCGGGCGGAATGCCTCACACGCGGAATATCAAAAAACAGCATTGTAAACGGTCGGGGGCGGCGGCCGGGGGTTATGGATTGGCCGGGTTGCGCCGGGTTGTATACTTGCGCGACCCATTCCGCCACCCTGCCCCCCCACGCAATTCAGGTATGCAAGAAACCACCCTCGGCGTCGCCATCATCACCAAAAACGCGGCGGCGCGACTGGCCGAATGCCTGCAGGCCGTAGCCTTCGCCGATCAGATCGTCGTGATCGACGGCGGCAGCACCGACGGCACCGCTGACATCGCTCGAGCACACGGCGCGCGCGTGTTCGAGCAAACCGACTGGCCGGGCTTCGGTCCGCAAAAGAACCGCGCCGTGGATGCGCTCACCACCAGCTGGATTCTCTCGCTCGACGCCGACGAGATCGTCTCACCAGAACTGGCTGCGGCGATCCGCGCGGCGCTGGCCGCTCCCACCGCCGACGTGTACGCGGTGGACCGGCTGTCGAGCTTTTGCGGCCACTGGATTCATCATAGCGGCTGGTATCCGGACTGGATTCCACGCCTGTTCAAACGTGGCGCCGCGCGCTTCTCCGACGACCTCGTGCATGAGCGCCTGGTGTTCGACACGCCCTCGCAGCGCCTGACCGGCAAGCTGATGCACTACTCTTACGAGGACTTCGAAGGCGTTTTGCGCAAGCTCGACGCGTATTCGACAGCGGGTGCCCAGCAACGTCATGCGGCCGGCAAGCGCGGCAGTTTCGGCAAGGCGCTCGGGCGCGGCGCCTGGGCCTTCGTGAGGACCTATGTGCTGCGGCGTGGATTTCTCGACGGTCGCGCGGGTTTCATGATCGCGTTGTTCAATGCCGAGACGGTGTACTACCGGTTTTTGAAGCTGGCGCGGATGGGGGAGAAGACGCAGCGCTAGTGGCTACGGCTCGCCAACGGTTTGCCCACGCGCACCGCGTGAGCAAACCAGCCATCAATAAACGATTTCGATCGAGCTTCCGGCAAACTCACCGCGCAATGCCGCGAGCAATTCGTCGGTCGGCTTTACGCGCCACGCGTCGCCCAGACGCATTTCACCTTGCGCATTCTCGCTGCGATAAACCACCTGCACGGCGAGACCGTTCGGAATCTGCACAGCCTGCCGCTGACCGCCAGCGCCGCCATAGCCCCCGCCGTTGCGGCCACCGCCGCCTCCATTGCCACCGCGCGATGACGCCGCCGGTGCCGGCGCAGCTTGCGGCTCGTCCTTACCCGCGCTATGCGCTTCGAGCACGCGCCGCAACGCCGACGCGTCCGCGTTGCCGTTCATCTGCACCTTCACGGCTTCCGCATAACGGCAACGCGCGCGGCCGAGATCCATCACCGTATCGACGGTGAAACGGATGCCGCCCGTGAACGCGTCGTTACGCGCCGAGCCTTGCACGACCAGTAGTTCGTCTTCCTTGAACAACTGCTTGTGCGCTTCAAAAGTCTCGTTGAAGACCGTCACTTCGCATTGGCCGGTGCCGTCGTCGAGCAACGCGATCAGCATCTTGCCGCGCTGGGTCATCTGCGTGCGCAGCGACGCGATCACGCCCGCGACCAGCTTGTCGCGCCCTTCCTTCAGTTCGCCGATTTTCTGGCGCACGAAACGGCGCACTTCGTCCTTATAGGCATCGAACAGGTGGCCCGACAG
Organism: Paraburkholderia sp. GAS348; assembly: GCF_050434205.1. Taxonomy (NCBI): domain Bacteria; kingdom Pseudomonadati; phylum Pseudomonadota; class Betaproteobacteria; order Burkholderiales; family Burkholderiaceae; genus Paraburkholderia; species Paraburkholderia sp. GAS348. The sequence goes on along the minus strand of NZ_JBNPVT010000005.1, from coordinate 441,078 downwards.
GTAGAAGCCGAGCGCGCCTTTCTCTTCCTGCAGCTTCTTCTTTTTCGGCCATTCCGGCTCGTCGACCAGCTCGTGCCCTTGCGACGGCGCGTCGCCCATGTCGAACAGGCCCGCCTGCATCGCGTTGGCGCTTGCCTGCTCGGCCGCTTCCATTGCCAGCGAGACGGAGGCGATCAACTGTGCGCGATTCGCATGCAGCGTGTCGAACGCACCGGCGCGGATCAATGCTTCCACCGTCCGGCGATTGACGATACGACGGTCGACCCGGTTGCAGAAATCGAAGATATCGATGAACGGACCTTCTTCGCGCGCGCGGATAATTTCTTCGATCGCGTTCTGGCCGCTTCCCTTGATCGCACCGAGGCCGTAGCGAATCGTTTTCGACCGCTTGCCGTCCGCTTCCGCAACCGGCTCGAAACGGTATGCGGACAGATTGATGTCCGGTGGCAGCACGGCCATCTTGTTCGTGAGGCAGTCCTCGAACAGGATCTTGACCTTGTCCGTGTCGTCCATGGCGAGCGACATATTCGCCGCCATGAATTCGGCCGGATGGTGCGCCTTCAGCCAAGCCGTGTAGTACGCGAGCAGCGCATACGCCGCCGCGTGCGACTTATTGAAGCCGTAGCCCGCGAACTTCTCCATCAAGTCGAAAATTTCGTCGGCCTTCTCGCCGGCCAGCCCGTTCTTCGCGGCGCCCTGGCGGAACAGCTCGCGATGCTCGGCCATTTCCTCGGCCTTCTTCTTACCCATCGCGCGACGCAACAAGTCGGCGCCGCCGAGCGAGTAGCCGCCGATGATCTGCGCCATCTGCATCACCTGCTCCTGGTAGACCATGATGCCGTAGGTCTCTTTCAGAACAGATTCAACACGCGGATCCGGATACTCCACCACTTCGCGGCCGTGCTTACGCGCACAGAAGCTCGGGATCAGGTCCATCGGGCCCGGACGGTACAACGCCACCAGCGCGATGATGTCCTCGAAGCGGTCAGGCTGCGCGTCTTTCAGCATGCCTTGCATGCCGCGGCTTTCCAGCTGGAACACGGCGACCGTGTTCGCTTTTTTCAGGATCGAGAACGACGCCGCGTCGTCGAGCGGCACCTGCGCGAGCGACCAGTCTTTCTTCGACGGATCGAGACGGCGGATATAGCGCTCGGCCCAATCCAGAATAGTTAGCGTGGTGAGGCCCAAAAAGTCGAACTTCACGAGGCCGACGGCTTCGACGTCGTCCTTGTCGTACTGGCTCACGACGCCGCTTTCGTCGCCCTGCGTATAGAGCGGGCAAAAATCGGTCAGCTTGCCGGGCGCGATCAGCACGCCGCCGGCGTGCATACCGACGTTACGCGTGAGGCCTTCCACGCGTTGCGCGAGTTCGAGCAGCTGATGCACTTCGTCTTCGTTGTCGAAGCGCTCCTGCAACAGCGGCTCTTCCTTCATCGCGTCGGCGATGGTCACGTGCTTGCCCGGCTTGAACGGAATCAGCTTGGCGATGCCGTCGGTGAACATGTAGCCGAGATCGAGCACGCGGCCGATATCCCGCACCGCTGCCTTCGCCGCCATCGTGCCGAAGGTGGCGATCTGCGACACGGCGTCCGCGCCGTACTTCTCCTTCACGTACTGAATCACACGGTCGCGGCCGTGCTGGCAGAAGTCGATGTCGAAGTCGGGCATCGAGACCCGTTCCGGATTCAGGAAACGCTCGAACAGCAGGTTGTAGCGCAGCGGATCGAGGTCGGTTACGCCGAGCGCATACGCGACCAGCGAACCCGCACCCGAGCCACGGCCCGGACCTACCGGCACGCCGTTGTTCTTCGCCCAGTTGATAAAGTCCGCAACGATCAGGAAGTAGCCGGGAAAGCCCATCTTGATGATCGTGCCGCACTCGAATTCGAGGCGCTGGTAATACGTTTCGCGCTGCGCCTCGCGCTCGGCCGCATCCGGGTACAACTGTTCGAGACGCTTTTCGAGGCCTTCTTTTGACAATTGCACTAGGTAGTCGTCGAGCGACATGCCGTCGGGCGTCGGGAAGAGCGGCAGCTTCGGCTTGCCGAGTTCGAGCGTCAAATTGCAGCGCTTGGCGATTTCGACACTATTGGCGAGTGCCGACGGAATGTCCGCGAACAACCCTGCCATCTCGTCTTGCGTGCGGAAATACTGCTCGGACGTAAAGCGCTTCGAGCGGCGCGGATTCGCCAGGATGTCGCCTTCGGAAATGCACACGCGCGCTTCGTGCGCGGTGAAATCGTCCGGCGTCATGAACTGCATGGGATGGGTGGCCACCACCGGCAATTTCAGCGACGCCGCGAGCGCAACCGCCTGCTGCACGTACTGCTCGCCGCCCGGCTGGCCGCATCGTTGCAGTTCGATATAGAAGCCGCCGGGGAATACCTTCGCCCAATGCAATGCGTTGCGTTTGGCCGCTTCTTCATTACCGGCGGCGAGCGCGAGGCCGATGTCGCCCTGTTGCGCACCCGACAACGCGAGCAGGCCTTCACCCAGACCCGACTCGAGCCAGCCGGCTTCGACTTCCGCGCGGCCGCGATACTGGTTGGTGAGCGATGCCTTGCTGAGCAGCTCGCACAGATTCAGATAGCCGCGGCGGTTTTTGACCAGCAGCAGCAAACGCGAAGGCTTGTCGCGGTCGTCCGGATTGGTGATCCAGACGTCGCAGCCGGCAATGGGTTTGACCCCTTTGCCGCGGGCTTCCTTGTAGAAACGGACGAGGCCGAACGCGTTGCCGAGGTCGGTAAGGGCGAGCGCACCCTGACCGTCTTTGGCGGCGGCCTTGACGATGTCGTCAAGACGCACGATGCCATCGGCAATCGAGAATTCGGAGTGGACGCGAAGATGAACGAAGCGGGGATCTGACATGGGCGACATTGTAACTCCACCCTTCTGGAGTTTTCAGGCCAAAACCGCGCGTTAGCCGTTCGGCTTAGGACGGAAACGCGAACGCACCGTACACCGGCGTTGTGCAGGCGGTGGACGGTTTCGTTGGTCGGGCGCGCGCGGTGCGCTTCATATGCTCGAACGGACCTGCCGGAGAAAATTCGGCGGTATTTCGCTCGCCAGAGCGCGTGGCCCGGTGCGAGCGCGCAAGCAAGCGCCATGCGAGTTTGCGAGCGATTTGCGCTGCCGCAAGGGGTTGGCCATTCGGCCGAGTCGGCCAAAGCGCCGGCTTGAGGGATAATACGGGTTTCGCCCTTTTCGACGTGGCCGCGCCGCATGGAGTTTGAATGCGGGCGTTTCAATGCGCCCCCGTTTTCCGCGCCGCCATTTCTTACCGCTGGACACACATGAGTATCGTCAATCTCGCCGCGTATCATTTCGCGACTATCGAAGACACCGCCGCATGGCGCCCGCTCGTCACCGAGCGCTGCACTACGCTCGGCTTGCGCGGCACCGTCCTGCTGGCGCCGGAAGGCATCAACCTGTTCGTCGCGGGCACGCGCGAAGCCACGGACGCGTTCATCGACTACATCCGTCACGACGCGCTGTTCGAAGGCAAGTTCGCGAACCTGCAGTTCAAGGAAAGCCTGTCGGACAAGCAGCCGTTCACCCGCATGCTGGTCAAGCTCAAGCGCGAGATCATCACGATGAAAAAGCCGGCGATCCGGCCGGAGCTTGGCCGCGCGCCATTCGTCGACGCTTCCACGCTGAAAGGCTGGCTCGACCGCGGCCATGACGACGAAGGCCGCCCCGTCGTCATGCTGGACACACGCAATGCATTTGAAGTGGACGTCGGCACGTTCGACGACGCGCTCGACTACCGCATTACGAAATTCAGCGAGTTTCCCGAAGTCATCGAACAAAACCGCGCCGATCTCGAAGGCAAGACGGTCGTGTCGTTCTGCACAGGCGGGATTCGCTGCGAGAAGGCGGCGATCCACATGAAGGAAGTCGGCATCGAGAACGTGTACCAGCTCGAAGGCGGCATCCTGAAGTATTTCGAGGAAGTCGGCGGCGCGCACTATCACGGCGACTGCTTCGTATTCGACTACCGTACCGCGCTGAATCCACAACTGGAACCGACCGCGACCGTGCAATGTTTCGGCTGCCGCGCGGTGGTGATGCCCGGGGCGCAACAATCGCCGATGTACGTGGCGGGCAAGACATGTCCGGAATGCCATCCGGACAGCAAGGCGACGCGCGCCGCGTGATAAGCGCAAGCGCCTTCGCGCGATCGCGGCGAGGCACGCAGGTCGTGCTCAGCGCATCACAGGCTCCGGCCACCGCAAACGCGAAGAGCACGGGCCGGGTGCGCCGCGACCGCCAGCGCTGCGGCGCCGCGTTTAGCGGTCGCATGGGCTTCGAACGAGATCGAGCCATGCGCGGTTGCTGACATGCGCGACGAAGATAAGCAAGACGCCCCGTTTTTTCCGCACTAATCCATCCGACCCATGACTTATCGTGGACGCTTCGCTCCGTCGCCTACCGGACCCTTGCATTTCGGCTCACTGGTGAGCGCGCTCGCAAGCTGGCTGGACGCGCGCGCGCATGGCGGAGCGTGGCTTGTGCGGATCGAAGACATCGACGGACCCCGCACCGTCGCTGGCGCGGCCGAGGAGATTCTGTCCACCCTCGAACACTTCGGCATGCATGCAGACGAGCCGCCCGCCTGGCAAAGCGATCGTATTGCGCGCTATCAGGAAGCGCTGGAGCAATTGAAGGCTGCCGGCCTGGTCTATCCATGCGGCTGCACGCGCAAGGAGATTGCCGACTCGCTGCTGCATGCGCACGCGCGCAACACCACGCTCGCCTACCCTGGCACCTGCCGCAACGGCCTGCATGGCAAACCGGCGCGCGCATGGCGCCTGCGCGTACCCGATGGCGATGCTGCGGTGATCACATTCGAGGACCGCTGGCAGGGCAAGCAGACGCAGAACCTGGCCACCGAGGTCGGCGACTTCGTCCTGAGACGTGCCGACGACCAGTGGGCATACCAACTGGCGGTGGTGGTCGACGATGCGGACGCGGATATTACGCACATTGTGCGAGGCGCGGACCTGATGGATTCAACGGCCCGGCAGATTTACCTGCAGCGTTGCCTTGGCGTACCGACGCCGGCGTATTTGCACGTACCGGTGGTGACGAACGATCAGGGTGAAAAGCTCAGCAAGCAAAACGGCGCAACCGCGCTTGACAATGACAAGCCGTTTGAAGCGCTGAGCGCAGCCGCTCGTCATCTGGGCCTTGGATTAGACGGGACTGCGCATACTACGCTAGAGGGCTTTTATGCTGCCGCGACGGCAGCGTGGGCGCAGCGCACGGGCGTGCGAATGTGATCAGGTAGACGACGGCGACTTCCTCGGCATCCCAAACCCACCCAGCAACGCAGCCAACGGCTGCTTGGACGAAGACTTCTGCGGAGCACCAGCAGAAGCGGCAGCCGCCTCCTCAACCTTCCTCACAGAAGCCGCCGAGGGCTCATAAGGCTTAAAGAAAAAATCATCCACAGGCTGTGCGCGATGATGATGCGGCCGATCGAACGAACCCGAGGACGAAGCCCCCGAACGCCGGCGACCACCTCGCTCGTCACGGCCCTCTGCGCGGCCATCAACGCGTTCACGCCGCGGCGGACGCTCTTCATGGTGATGCCGCACCGGCGTATCCACGGTCAGGTGTTGCACATCCAAAGGCCGCTTGATCAGCTTCTCGATATCGGCCAGTTGCTTCCGCTCATTCGGGCTGCACAGCGACAAAGCATCACCGGAAGCCCCAGCACGCCCAGTGCGTCCAATCCGGTGCACATAATCTTCCGCGTTAAACGGCAGATCGAAATTGATCACAGCAGGCAGCTCAGCGATATCCAAACCACGCGCGGCGACGTCAGTCGCCACCAAAGCCTCGATCTCGCCACGCTTGAACGCATCCAGAGCCTGCATTCGTTCATTCTGCGTGCGGTCACCGTGAATCGCCGTGGCGACCACGCCGTCGCGCTCCAGGCTCCGCGCCAGACGGCTCGCGCCGATCTTGCTGTTACAGAACACGATCACCTGCTTGAGGCCGCGGTCGCGAATCAGCTTAACAACCGCGCCCGTCTTGTCGCCCTCGGCGACCTCATACACGATCTGCGTCACATTGGTCGCGGTCGAATTGCTGCGCGCGACTTCGATCGTCTGCGGGTCGCGCAGATACGTGGCGGCCAGTTTCTTGATTTCGCCCGAGAACGTGGCCGAAAACAGCAGCGTCTGACGTTCCTTCGGCAGCAGGTTCAGGATGCGCTGCAAATCCGGCAGAAAGCCCATGTCGAGCATCCGGTCGGCTTCGTCGAGCACAAGGATCTGCACCTGGCCGAGATTGGCGGTTTTCTGCTGCACATGATCGAGCAGACGGCCCGGCGTGGCGATCAGAATTTCGACGCCGCGGCGCAGCTGCTCGGACTGCGGATTCATGTCGACACCGCCGAACACCACGGCGCTGCGCAGCGCCGTGTGCTTCGCATACGACTGCACGTTCGCCGCCACCTGGTCGGCCAGTTCGCGGGTCGGCGTGAGGATCAGCGCGCGCACCGGATGGCGGGCGGGCGATGCGCTCGTGCTGGCTTGCGGCAGCAAGCGCTGGATGATCGGCAGCGAGAAGCTGGCGGTCTTGCCGGTGCCGGTTTGCGCGGCGCCCATCATGTCACGGCCGGCCAGCACGACGGGAATCGCCTGCTCCTGGATCGGCGTAGGGATGGTGTAGCCCGATTCTTTGACGGCTTTCAGGATGTCGGGCGCGAGACCGAATTGATCAAAAGTCGCAGTGCTGGGCGTGACGGCTGTGTCGGACATGGTGGCTTTCGCTAAAAATGCGCTTGGCGCGGTGCGCGCGGCAGCGGTCGGAACCGCAGAGGGCATCAGGATGAAGGCGGAGCCACGGCGTTCCGCACGGGACCCGTCAGTACTACGGGAAAAATGCGGCCGGCTCCGGCCGGCGGAAACACCCGCCGGAAAGGCCGGTATTGTAGCACTTCAGCAAAAACACTCATGGCGCATCCGCCGGCTTTCTGCGTAGGCTGCCGAAAGCCCAACGGCGAGCAGTTCGTCAGGCCGTCCGTGCCGGCTCTGGAAGACGGCCTGCGAGGGTCGGAACGCCTCGCTGGCAGCGTAGTGCGTGAGTGCGACAGATGCATGACAGTTCGGTTCGCCCCAGCCGCGCCGCGGAACGCCCGACGCAGGCGCGCGGATACCGCACACCACGACGGAGCCCCGAATACCTGAAGAAGACGCGAAGGTCTGGAAGGCGCCCGCATCATCGTCATGCGCCGCCGCTCACGCCCTGTCACCACGTCTCGCGCATCACCATCAAGCGCATTTCGGTCATATCCTCAATCGCGTAGCGCACGCCCTCGCGCCCCAGCCCAGAATCTTTCACGCCGCCGTACGGCATGTTGTCGACCCGGAACGACGGCACGTCGTTGATCACCACGCCGCCCACGTCGAGTAGATCCCACGCGCGATGCGCATGGGCGAGCGAGTCGGTGAACACGCCGGCTTGCAGGCCGAAGTCGCTGTCGTTGACGGTAGCCAGCGCGGCATCGAAATCGTCGAAACGCTCCAGAATCGCCACCGGGCCGAAGGCTTCCTTGCGATAGAGGTCGGTGTCGGGCTTCACGCCTTCGAGCAGCGTGGCCTCGAACATCGCGCCCTCCACCTTGCCGCCGGCGACAATCTTCGCGCCCGCCTGCACCGCGCTTTCCATCCAGCCGGCGAGACGGTTGGACTCCGATTCGGAGATCATCGGCCCGACAAAGGTCTTTTCGTCCTTCGGATCGCCCATGACAAGCGACCTGGTCTTCGCGATCAGCTTCTCGCGCAGCGCGTCGTAAAGCGTCGCATGCACCAGAATCCGCTGCACGCCGATACAACTTTGCCCCGACTGATAGAACGCGCCGAACGCCAGCCGGTCGACCACATAGTCGAGCTTCCCGCCCTGATCGCCGTCGACGATCGCCGCCGCGTTGCCGCCCAACTCCAGAATCACCTTCTTCTTGCCGGCCTTTTTCTTCAGTTCCCAACCCACCGCGGGCGAGCCGGTGAAGGACAGCAGCTTGAAACGCTCATCGGTGGTGAACAGATCGGCGCCGTCGCGATGCGCCGGAAGAATCGAGAACGCGCCTTTCGGCAAGTCGGTTTCCGCCAGAATCTCGCCCATGATAAGCGCGCCGACCGGGGTGCGGCTCGCCGGCTTCAACACGAACGGCACGCCCGCCGCGATCGCCGGCGCGACCTTGTGCGCGGTCAGGTTAAGCGGAAAATTGAACGGCGAGATAAACGAGCACGGACCGATCGGCACACGCTTCACATAGCCGTGATAGCCCTTCGCCCGTGGCGAAATCTCCAGATTGATGATCTCGCCGTCGATGCGCACCGACTCTTCGGCCGCCACCTTGAACGTATCGATCAGACGCGTGACCTCGCCTTTCGAGTCGTTGATCGGCTTGCCCGCTTCGATACACAGCGCGAGCGCCAATTCGTCGTATCGCTCGCGAAACCGCTTCACGCAGTGTTCGAGCACGGCCTGGCGCTTGAACGGTGGAAACGCGCGCATTGCGGGCATCGCGTCGACGGCATAGCCGATCGCTTTGTCGATCGCCGCCGCGTCCGCCATCGCCACACGGGTCGCCACTTCGCCGCTGAATTTATCCGTCACTTCGAGATCGGTGTTAGCGGCCACCGCTTCGTTCGCGAGGTAGTACGGGTAACTCTTGTTCAACATGACGCATTCTCCTTGATCCAATGCCTGACATCAGCCATGCAGCCAGCAAGGGTTATGCACAGTTGCCGCTCATGGCTGCTCCGTCCATCACTGTTCCACTCATAGTTGCGCAGACAGCCGCTTGATCTCGCGATTCAGCACACGCTCGTTGTCCGAGTAGTCGATCGGCAGATCGATCACATGCACACCCGGCGTCGCAAAACATTCGCGCAGCAGCGGCGCGAATTCCGCGGCCGATTCAATGCGATGACCCTTCGCGCCGTAACTCTCTGCATATGCAACGAAATCCGGATTGTTCAGCGTCATGCCGTAGTCCGGGAAGTTCATGTTTTCCTGCTTCCAGCGGATCATGCCGAACGCGTCGTCGCGCAAAATCAGGATCACCAGATCAAGCTTCAGGCGCACTGCCGTTTCCAGTTCCTGTGAATTCATCATGAAGCCGCCGTCGCCGCACACAGCCATGACCTTGCGATCCGGGTGCACGATCCTGGTCGCGATCGCCGACGGCAAGCCGGCGCCCATCGACGCCAATGCGTTATCGAGCAGCAGCGAATTCGGTTCGTGCGCGCGGTAGTAGCGGGCGAACCAGATCTTGTACATGCCGTTGTCCAGACACACGATGCCGTCCACCGGCGTGGTCTCGTAGACGTCGTTGACGATCCGCACCGGGTACATCGGGAAACGGTCGTCGTGCTGGCCTTTGACCAGATGCGCCTCGAAGTGCTGCTTGATCTCCTTGAAACGCGTGAAGTCCCAATGCTCCTGCTGCTCCCTGAGACTCTCCTTCAACTGCCACACGGCGTTGGCGATGTCGCCGACCACTTCGATCTGCGGGAAATACACCGTATCGACTTCCGCGCCGAGAAAGTTGACGTGAATCACCGTCTTCTCGCCGGCCTCTCCGCTGCGCATGAAAAACGGCGGCTTCTCGATCACGTCATGGCCGACATTGATAATGCAATCCGCGTGGTCGATCGCGCGGTGTACGAAGTCGCCGTCGGACAAAGTCGCGTTGCCGAGCCACATGGGGTGCGATTCATCGATCACGCCCTTGCCCATCTGGGTCGTAAAAAACGGAATGCCGATCTGGTCGACGAACTCGCGCAACATCTTGGTAGTGGTCTTGCGGTTGCCGCCCGCGCCGATCATCAGCAAGGGATGCTTCGCTTTCTTGATCGCCTCGACTGCGCGCGCCACGGCTTTTTCTTCCGCGACCGGACGGCGGCTGAAGCTCTTCGGAATCGGGTGGCCGTCGCCCTCTTCGTGCGCGACGTCTTCAGGCAATTCGAGGTGCGTGGCGCCGGGCCGTTCTTCTTCCGCCTGACGCACCGCCTCGCGCACGGTGGCCGGAATATTGCCGATCGACACGATCTGCCGCGTGTACTTGGTGAGCGGCTCCATCATCCGCACCACGTCGACGATCTGAAAATGCCCCTGCTTGCTGGTCTTGATCGGTTTCTGCCCAGTCACCATCAGCATCGGCATGCCGCCCAACTGCGCGTACGCGGCAGCGGTCACGAAGTTGGTCGCACCCGGCCCCAAGGTGGCCAGACACACGCCGGTGCGGCCGGTGAGGCGCCCATACGTGGCGGCCATGAACCCGGCAGCCTGTTCGTGACGCGTAAGAATCAGGCGAATTTTCGAGCGGCGCAGCGATTCGAGCAGATCGAGATTTTCTTCACCGGGGATGCCGAACACGTACTCGACACCTTCGGCTTCCAGCGATTTGACGAACAGGTCCGATGCTTTCATGGAGGGTCTCGCTTGATGAAACGGACACGGGCCATGAGCCCCCGCCCGTTGAGGTCCGAGGTCCGGTAACGGTCGATCGAAGACGACGGCAACCGCGCCAGCCATGCGCGGCCTGACATTACGGCGATAGCGGCAACAGTGGCGACGGCGAGGGCAGCGGACACGGCAGAGGCCACGCCGGACAGCTTACTACTCGAACGGAAAGGATGCGCGCAGACGGGCAGCGCCGCAAGACGGAGGCAAACGTAAGGTGGGCAGGCGGCGTGTCTGAAGAAAGCCACCGCATCATGCTCACCGAGTGATGGTGACGCAATCAGACAGCATCGGCGGGGCGTTTTCGCCGGCTGTCGCGTCGTACAGATCGGCGCGCGGGCCTTTGGTCCACCAGGTGTAGCTGCCGGCCTGATACTTCGCGCCGGAGGCCGATATCGTGTTGACGAACAGCAGTTGCTGGCCCTTGACAGGCACGAGCGCGAAGCTTTGGCCGTTCGCCGTGTTCCAGTAGGTCACTTGCAGAATCTTGCCGGTCGCACAGGTGTATTTGTGCGTCTGGCGATTCCTGGCCTGAATCTCGGCGAGGCGCGATGGCTCGGCCCATGCATTGCCGTACAGCGCCGCGAGCCCCGCTGCCGTCGTGACTGCGACAAGCCATTTCTTCATGAGATGCCTCGATCGTTGTTGCACATCAAGCATAGGTGGCGCGCCTTGCTCTGCGGTTGGGGTTGCGGCTGTGCTTATGGATCGATCACGGCGGCGCACGCGTCGGTCGGCGCGGCCGCCACGTGCCCGACGAGCGGGACGATCTTCAAGCCGGCCGACGCGACCCGGCATGGCGCAGCGGCGAGGCCGCACCCTGTCATCCCGGCACACAGCGCGAGCAGCACGCCAAGTGCGCCAAGACGGCCGAACCTTCCAGACCGCATGTTCATGCGGGACTCCAGGGCCATACGTACCTCTACTTCAACGAACTTCAATCAGTCTGGTTTCGCGCGCGGCGAGTTTGCGCGGCGCGCGAGTACTTCACTTCACTGCGCATCGATGCACTGCGGCACCGCCAGGCAGCGCGCATCGACGCATGTTACTTCGTGGAAACCGGCCGCACCGCCGCCGCGGCCTGCTTCGCACGCGAGCGTGCTTCGTCGATGGTCTCGCCGGTAGCCAGCGCCACGCCCATGCGCCGCTTGACGAAACTCTCCGGCTTGCCGAAGAGACGCAGATCCGCATTCGGCACGGCCAACGCTGCCGCGACACCTTCGAAAGCGATAGCCGCCTCGTCCAGACCGCCGTAAATCACCGCCGACGCGCCCGGCGCCCGCAGCGACGTGTCCACCGGCAAGCCGAGGATCGCGCGCGCATGCAGCTCGAACTCCGAGAAGCGTTGCGAGCACAGCGTGACGAGGCCCGTATCGTGCGGACGCGGGCTGACTTCCGAGAACCATACGTCATCGCCGCGCACGAAAAGTTCCACGCCGAACAGGCCCCTGCCGCCCAATGCCGCGGTCACCTTGTGCGCCACTTCGCGCGAACGTTGCAGCGCGAGCGGGCTCATCGGCTGGGGCTGCCACGATTCGACGTAGTCGCCCGCCACCTGCACGTGGCCGATCGGGTCGCAGAAGTACGTGCTGACTTGCCCGCTCGCCGGATCGATCGCGCGCACGGTCAGCTGGGTGATTTCGTATTCGAAGTCGATAAAGCCTTCGACGATCACGCGGCCGTGATTCACGCGGCCGCCCGCCATCGCGTATTGCCAGGCGGCGTCGACATCCGCGTCGCTCTTCAACACCGACTGCCCCTTGCCCGACGACGACATCACCGGCTTCACGACGCACGGATAGCCGACCTTGGCGATACCCGCGCGCAGCTCCTCGAGCGAATCGGCGAACGCGTACGGCGAAGTCGGCAGGCCGAGTTCTTCAGCGGCCAGACGGCGGATGCCTTCGCGGTTCATGGTGAGTTGCGTGGCGCGCGCGGTCGGGATCACTTCGGCGAGGCCGTCGGTTTCGATGGCGGCAAGCGCGTCGGTTGCGATCGCCTCGATCTCGGGGACGATCAGGTGCGGACGTTCCAGTTCGACCAGTGCGCGCAAGGCGGCGCGATCGGTCATGTCGATCACGTGCGAGCGATGTGCGACCTGATGGCCTGGCGCATTCGGATAACGGTCGACGGCGATCACTTCGACGCCCAGCCGTTGCAGCGCGATGATCACTTCCTTGCCAAGCTCGCCGGCGCCGAGGAGCATGACGCGCGTAGCGGATTCAGAAAGGGGCGTGCCGATCCGTTGGCCGATCTGCATGGGGTCTCCAGATAAAAGTCGGATGAGGGTGGGATTGGGTGGAACACGATGTTAACATGCGCACCCCGCACCGCACCCGATGCGCCGACGCCGCGCGCACCGCGCCGCGCCTTGCTCGCCGGGTCCGCGTTGCTATCAGTGCGTAAGGTGCGCAGAAGGTGCCGCGGCGCCAACTGCAACGCACGTGTTTAAGTCCGCTCTCACGCCGTTGCGCTCGCGTGCGGCGAGCTTAGTGCGTTACCCTTACGCCTTCGCCAGTTTGAAGAGGAACGACGCCATGCTCCAAAGCTCCTCCGCGCGAGGTGTTGCGCGCTTCATCCCCTATGCGCGCACGGCCATCGCCGCGTTGAGCGTCGCCGCGCTATGCAGTGCGTGCGCCATACCGAAGCATCCGGATTCGGAAGCCGCACCGCCCGATCCGTTCAATCCGGCCGCCACCCAGTTGCTCGACGACACCAGTTGGGTGCTCACCGGCTGGAAACAGGCCGACGGCACGGCACGCGCGATTCCAGCCGCCGATCAAGGCGCGCCGATCACGCTCGTGCTCTCCACCGACAAAGGCCAGCGTCACGCCAGCGGCTTTTCCGGCTGCAACCGCTACATGGGCTCGTATGCGCTGAAAGACGGCAAGCTGAGCTTCGGCACCCTGGGCGGCACGCGCATGGCGTGCACGACGCCGGGCGGCCAGATCGAAGGCTCGTATCTCGACGCGCTGACGCACATCGACCGCACCGGCGTGCAGATGCGCGCGCCGCAGCAGATGCAACTGGTGCTCGATAACGGCGACACGCTCACGTTCGACCGCAACGCCAAATGACGGGTACATGGAGCGGTGGGATCGATATGAATCAGGTGGCAACCCGGCCGGCACGACGGGACGACGAAATCGCCGACACCCGGGCTTGCACGGCAGCAAGCAATCCTGTCCGCATAGCGCGCCCCAGCGACAGTCGCGGCAGTTGTTTTTCACCGACGGCGGGTCGCATGCCGGCCTGCTTTCCGATTTGACGCAAGCATATTTGCGTCCGCCTTCGAAGCATCGGGCTTCGCCGGTTAAACTCGACGGATTGCGTTTTGGCGCGTCCGTCATTCGTTGATGTCTAGTATGCACACGGTAGTTTTCGGCTGGTTCGGCGGGTCAGCCGTCTGGTTTATTCCTCTTTTGTGGCGTCTCGTGAAGTCGGCGCTGCCAGGCGGCGCAGGGTTGCGCGGCCCTGGCACGATCCGTCTTTGGCTCGGCTTCGTCTGTGTAATGGTGGCGAGCTGCACGCTGGAGGCGTCGCTGATCGGCGCGGCCGGCGTGAACGGCTTCGGCCATGCACTGGCGGCGGGCTTCGGTCATCTGCTCGGGCATATCGGCACGCCGCTCGCGGCGCTCGCCATGCTCGTGATCAGCCTGCCCTGGCTGATCGACTTCCGCTGGCGCGACGTCGCCGTGTGGGCCGATGGTGCATTCGGCCTCGGGCTGTCACGCGGCCTCGCCAAACGTGACGAGGAAGCGCGCCGCCATCGCAGCGTCGATGACGGTTTGCCGTCGCATGTATCGCCGTCCACCAATACGATGGCGCCGAAAATCAATGGACGTTATGCGCGCCCAACCGTCTGGCGGCCGCCGGCGAGTGGCCGCGGCGCGGCTGCGGCTAGCGGCGCGGCGGGTGCAACGACTGCCAGGGACGCGGCGTCACGCGGCGCCGGGGAGAGCTGGCGCGCCGGCGCGGTGAAAACGCGCAGCCGGGCCGCGCAGGCAGAGCCGATGCTGCGTACGTCCGCTGGCACGCCGCCGCGCCAGGTCCCACTGCAAGTGCCGATGCAGGCGCCGACACCCTCGCTGAACACAGACCGGGCTGCATGGATGCCGGCCGAGCCGGTTGCGCCGGCCGGATGGTTGCGTGAGGCGGCAACGGCGCCACGCGCGTCCACCGCGCCGGCCGCTTCGACTGCGGCATCAGGAACGACCGCGAGTCCGGCTCGCGAGAGCGCTTCCCAGGTTGGCCGGCGCTCGGCTGGCGAGCAACGTCCGGTGGGATCGTTGGCGGCCGGCTCGGGCATGGCGGGTGTGGCTGGTTCCGCGAGCGCAATCGCTGCTCCGGCTGCTCCGGCTGCTGCGGCTGCTGCAGCACAAGCGATACATGCAACGCACGCGATGGTGCCAACGCGGATGGCGCCAGGTTCGACAGCCGGTTTGGCGCCAAACGCCTCCGCTGGCGCAGCTCGTCCGTCGACGCCCCAGAGTTCAGCCGCAGGAGGATCTCAGGGAAGTCGCTCCACGGCGGCCCCGCAGCCGTTCTCGTCCGCTTCGCGCGCGAACCCCGCCATCACGCCCGTGCAGCCCACGCGACGCCCGGCTTCGTTCAGCGCGCCGGCCCCCAGCTATACCCGGCCGATGGCCACGGCACAGAAAGTCACGCCGCCCGCCAGCGTCCAGGAGACGCTTCGCAGCATCGCAGAAAACGCCGCGCGCTGGACCGACATCGCCGGCGTCAGCCTCGCGCGCAGCAGCGGCGCGGAAAACACGATGACCGCGACGACGCCCTTGAACACCGAGCCGCCGGTCGAGGCCGGGAACACGGGCGTGGCTTTGTCGCTCGCAAGCGAAGCTGGAATGGACGCGGTACCGAGCGTAAGCGCGCCTTTGCAGGACGTAGCCGAGGCTGCGCCGGACTCTACGCCGGCGCAGTTGCCAGTTGAAACGCCGCAGATCGATGCCGCATTCGCGGCGTCGGTCGAAGAAGACACCGAGCCCGTCGTGCAATGGCCGATTGAGCCGCCGGTTATCCAGATTCCATTGGCGTCGGCGTCGGCATCGGCATCGGCATCGGCATCGGCATCGGCATTGGCGTCGGCATCGGCATTGGCGTCGGCACCGGCACCGGCACCCGCACCCGCACCGGCACCGGCACCGGCACCCGCACCCGCACCGGCACCTGCACCTGCACCTGCACCTGCACCTGCACCAGCATCGGCATCGGCATCGGCATCGGCATCGGCACCTGCACCTGCACCTGCACCGGCATTGGCATTGGCACCGGCCCAAGGAGATGCAGTGGCGCTGGTGGAGGCATCGGGATCCGCATTGGCACCGATACAAGCACCAGCACCAGCACCAGCACCAGCACCAGCACCAGCACCAGCACCAGCCGCGCAGTATGCAGCCCCGGTGCCCACGCCCACACCGTTTCAAATCTTTGCAGCCCAGTTGGAAGCGAGCAGCGCGCAAACGGACATGTCGCCGTTCGTCGAAAACGAACCGACGCAATTCGCGAGTCAGAGCGGCGGCAATGCAAACGCACCCGCTGAGCGCGAGCAGCCGATCAATCAGGCTGCGGCACCGTCGCAGGTTGCGGCATCGGATGTCGCCAACATCGCCGTTCCCGCAAAAGCAGCGCGTCCCGAAACATTGCGCACTGAGCAGGGGCAGCCGTTTGACCGGCCGGCAGCGTATTCACAAATTGCGGCGTCGAATGACGCTACTGGTGCTGATACAGCGGCCGTAGCGCAGGTTGGCGAAATGCGCGCCGAAGAAGTGCCTTCGTCCCGCCCGCCCGCCGCGCCGTCGCAGGACGCGACGACGCACGTTGCACAGTTCACCCCCACGCACGCGCACACCGCGACGCCTGTGCCGGTGCATCACGCCACGCCGCCGTGGCACGTCGAGAGCGTGAGCGAAGCGTCCGCGCCAGTCGACGTAGAAGAGATGGACACGCCTGCCCTATCGGACGTATCGGACGTATCGGACGTATCGGACGATTTGAACGCGTCAGCCGCCCTGGACGCTTCGACCGTCGCCGCAGTAGAGCCGCAAAGCACCACATCGCACGCGTCGAACGTGGTTCGCTTCCCGCGTTTCGCGGTTCAGGCCGCAGTGACCTCTGCCGCCATCGTCGACGAAGCCGCCAACGGGCTGGGTTACGCACCGAGCGCACCGGCAGCACCGGCAGCCCCGGCAGCGCCGGGCTTCCCCGCCATCCAAACCGCACCATCTGCAACCTACCTCACAACCGAACCCTCGACCGAACCTGCCGAACCTGCCGAACCTGCCGAACGCGCCGAACGCGCCGCGCCTGCCGAACCCGCCGAGCCCGCCGTCCAGCGCACGCCGCTGCGCGGCCACAGCCAGGCCAACGGCTTCGAGTTCCGCGCGCCCGCGGCATCGATGGTCGAGCTGCCGACGCTCGACCTGCTCGCGCGCGCCGACACCGACGTCGAACCCGTCTCCGAAGAAAAGCTCATCGAAACCGGCCTGCTGATCGAGCAGCGTCTGCAGGAATTCAAGGTGCCGGTGACAGTGGTCGGCCACTCGGCTGGCCCCGTCATTACGCGTTTTGAGATCGAACCGGCGCTCGGCGTGCGCGGCAGTCAGATCGTCGGCCTGATGAAAGACTTGTCGCGCGGCCTCGGTCTCACGTCGATTCGCGTGGTCGAGACGATTCCCGGCAAGACCTGCATGGGTCTCGAGCTGCCGAATGCCAAGCGGCAGACGATCCGCCTGTCCGAAATTCTCGAAGCAAGCGTCTATCAGAACTCGCATTCACGGTTGACGCTGGCGATGGGCAAGGACATTACCGGCCATCCGGTGGTCGCCGATCTGGCAAAAGCACCGCACATGCTAGTGGCAGGCACGACGGGTTCGGGCAAGTCCGTGGCGATCAACGCGATGATCTGCTCGCTGCTCTACAAGGCGACGCCCGAAGAAGTGCGGCTCATCATGATCGACCCGAAGATGCTGGAACTGTCGGTGTACGAAGGCATTCCGCATCTGCTCGCGCCGGTCGTCACCGATATGAAGCTGGCGGCCAACGCGCTGAACTGGTGTGTCGGCGAAATGGAAAAGCGCTATCGGCTCATGTCCGCGGTCGGCGTGCGCAACCTGGCCGGCTTCAACCAGAAGATCCGCGATACGGAAGCCAAGGGCAAGAAGCTCGGCAACCCGTTCTCGCTGACGCCGGAAGCACCGGAGCCGCTCGCGCCGCTGCCGCTGATCGTCGTGGTGATCGACGAGCTGGCCGACCTGATGATGGTCGCGGGCAAGAAGATCGAAGAACTGATCGCGCGTCTCGCGCAGAAGGCGCGCGCCGCCGGCATTCACCTGATTCTGGCGACGCAGCGTCCGTCGGTGGACGTGATCACCGGCCTCATCAAGGCGAACATTCCAACGCGCGTGGCGTTCCAGGTATCGTCGAAAATCGACTCGCGCACGATTCTCGATCAGATGGGCGCCGAATCGCTGCTCGGCCAGGGGGACATGCTGTTCCTGCCGCCGGGCACGGGTTACCCGCAGCGCGTGCACGGCGCATTCGTCGCCGACGAGGAAGTGCATCGGATCGTCGAGTATCTGAAGCAGTTCGGCGAACCGCAATACGAAGAAGGCATTCTCGACGGCCCGGCCACCGAAGGCGCCTCGCCCGACCTGTTCGGCGACACGCCGGATGCCGAAGCCGATCCGCTTTACGACGAAGCCGTTGCCTTCGTGGTGCGCACACGGCGCGCGTCGATCTCGTCGGTGCAGCGGCAATTGCGCATCGGTTATAACCGTGCGGCACGCCTCGTCGAGCAGATGGAAACGGCGGGCCTGGTGTCGGCAATGGGCATCAACGGCAGCCGCGAAGTGCTCGCGCCGGGACCGGCGGAATAGCACGCAAATAAGCACGCAAAGCCGGCAGCGCTCGACCAAAGCCAGCCGAAAAAAACGGGCCGCTCGAAGCGGCCCGTTTTTTCATGCAACGCGCGTGTTCAAGTCACACGGCAACAATTCAAATGCCTGTGCGCATTCAGATCACGCGCCAAACGCATGCTCACACCCGTTCATATTGCGCGCGCAATCGCGATTCACGACGGCGACACCAGCTTGAAGTCCACCGGTGAGTCGATCTCGATACGCTTCGGATTCGCTTCGAGCAATCCGCTCTGCTGATCGCGCTTGAACACATACACGGTGCCACTGTTCTGATTGCCGACGACCAGCCAATTGCCGGTCGGGTCGATCGCGAATTCGCGCGGCGACTTGCCGAGGCTCGGCTGACGCCCGATCTTCTTCAGATGACCGTTGGCCGGATCCACCGAGAAGATCACGATCTCGTTCGCATCGCCGCGATTGGTGGCGTACAGGAAGCGCCCGTCCGGCGACAGGTGAATGGCCGCGGCGCCCACTGCGCCCTTGAAGCCCGGTTCCGTCAGCGAGATCGTCTGCACCTGCGCGAGCTTGCCGTCGGCGTAGTTGAAGGTGCTGACCGTAGCGGCCAGTTCGCTCGTCAGATACGCATGCTTGCCGTCCGCGCCAAACACCAGGTGACGCGGGCCCGTGCCGGCCTTCTCCTGGGTGTAACGCCAGTCGGTCGGGCCGAGCAAGCCACGGCTTCCGTCCGGCGTATAGCGGTACGAGTACAGCTTGTCGGCGCCCAGGTCTTGCGCGAACAGGTAGTGGCCGTCCGGCGAGAATACGGTGGAGTGGACGTGCGAGTTGTCCTGGCGTCCCTTCACCGGACCGCCGCCTTCATGGTGCACGGTGAGCACCGACGCGCCCACCTGGCCATCCGCCTGCAACGGGAACACCGCGAAGCTGCCGCCCGGATCGGCCGCCACCGAGTAGTTCGCGGTCAGCAGATATTTGCCGTCCGGCGACAGGCTCAGATAGCACGGATCATTGCCGTCCGACGAGACCTTGTTGAGAAAGGTCAACTGGCCGCTCGCGGCGTCGAAGCGAAACGCGCTGATGCCGCCGCGCTGCGTGGCCGGGCCGTTGTCCCCGGGCAATTCGTTCACCGCATAGACGAAGCGCCGGTCACGGCTCACCACCAGGTACGACGGGTTGACTGTCTGCGCGACCGACACGCGAGTCGCTTCGCCCGTCTTCGTGTCGAAGCGATAGACGTACAGGCCCTCGCTCTTGCCGCCGGTGTAAGTGCCGACCAGCATGTCATAGACGCCGTCGGCGGGAGCCGGGCCGGAATCTTGGGCAAACGCATGCGAAGCAACGATCGAGACCATGAGCACGAAACCTTTTATTATCGAGCGGGCGGAGCGCAGAGGAGTTGGCCGCCCGCCGCGCCATGAGGTGGATTGAGCAGAAAGCAATGGAGAGCTTGAAACGGCACACACGGCAGCCCGGTGACGACGAAGCATATGACCTCCTGGACATCGGTTATTCGGTGGATTCGTTCGTAACGGTGTCTCCGGTCTGCCGCGCAATCGGTCGAATTGTTTTATCGAGGCAAGTATAAGTTTTTTCAATCGCGTCTCACCCCACTCACACTACGGAGTCTTCATGAACGTCACACTCAGCCTGGGCCCGCTGGTTTCGTTGATCGCCGGTATTCTGATCCTCGTCATGCCGCGCCTGTTGAACTACATCGTCGCGCTCTATCTGATCATCATCGGCATCATTGGGATTTTCGGCGTGGGAGCGTCGCACTTCTAGGCGACGGCAGTCGGCAAGATGAGCAGGAAAGGGCGCGCGGCCGGGCGCAGTGCCGGCCCGGCAACGTCTCGCACGAACGGGGTACCGCGATGAAAAATGGCACGCGTATCGACGCCGGTTGCAGCAGCGCAACAAGCGGCATGGCAAAGCGACAAGTGCGCGCCAGATGCGCGCCAGACGCGGCGTGCCGCGTGCAAGACAGCCGCGCAGCGGACAGTCAGCCGTTCGAAAGCTGGTCGAGCCGCAAACGCCCCTGCAACGACAATCCGCCGACGGCATAATGACCGTCACCTTCATGATGACGGCGGAAGCAGGCCCGTTCGATCAGAAAGGCCGCAGCGGCCAGCATTCCGTTGCGGCTCAGGCCCAGCCGGCCATGATCGAGCGGCAACATCGAATCGTCGGCCAATTCGCTGGCGGCCGAGAGAATCGTGATGCAATCGGATTTCGACGGGTTCAGCATTGCTTGGGTCCTCGAAAGTGGCGTCTCTATGCGCCAAGGGGAAGGCCGGTGCATGATCCGGAGAGCTCAGCGCATCGGCATGAAAAACGATTGTAGGCAGTGATTTGACAATTACCAACTCGCGTTTTGCCGTATTGCGTGCTGAACCAAAGCGCATCGCACGGGTTCGGTAAAAATAGCCACCTTTTGCGCGGCGGTCCCCGCCTCGCGTAAAACCGACACGCTCCTCCATGCCCGCACTCATCGAAGACTACGCGCTCATCGGCGACGGCCACACTGCCGCGCTCATCTCCCGGGATGGGTCCGTCGACTGGCTGTGCTGGCCGCGCTTCGATTCCGGCGCCTGCTTCGCCGCCCTGCTCGGCACACCCGACAACGGCCGCTGGCTGATTGCGCCAGTTTCGGATACGCCACCTAGCATCACGCGCCGCTATCGCGGCGAAACGCTCATTCTCGAAACCGATTTCGAAACGCCCGAAGGCGCGGTCACGCTGATCGACTTCATGCCGCCGGGCAACGGCTGGTCGGAAGTGGTGCGGATCGTGGTCGGCAAACGCGGCACGGTGCGTATGCAGATGGAACTGGTACTGCGCTTCGACTACGGCTTTTCGATTCCGTGGGTCGACCGCCTGACGCACGACAGCGGCATCAAGGCGATTGTCGGCCCCGACACCGCGGTGCTGCGCACGCCGGTCGACTTGCGCGGCGAGAAGATGAAGACCGTTGCGGAGTTCACCGTGACCGAAGGCGAACGCGTGCCGTTTTCGCTGGCTTATGCCGCGTCGCACCTACGCATTCCGCCGAGCCGCGATCCGCACACGTCGCTCGCCCGCACCGAGAACCATTGGCTCGAATGGTCGGCGCGCAGCACCGTCGAAGGCAAATGGGCCGCGCCGATCCGCCGCTCGCTGATTACGCTGAAGGCGCTTGCGTACGAGCCGACCGGCGGCATCGTCGCCGCGCCCACCACGTCGCTTCCGGAACAGTTGGGCGGCACGCGCAATTGGGACTACCGCTACTGCTGGCTGCGCGACGCCACCATCACGCTGCTCGCGATGATGCGCGGCGGCTACTACGACGAAGCCCGCGCGTGGCGCAGCTGGCTCGGCCGCGTGATGGCCGGCGCGCCCGATCAGTTGCAGATCATGTACGGGATCGCCGGCGAGCGGCGCCTGCCCGAGTTCGAAATCGACTGGCTGCCGGGCTATCAGGATGCCAAACCCGTGCGGATCGGCAACAACGCGGTCGGGCAGCGCCAGCTCGACGTTTACGGCGAAGTGATGAACGCGCTGCATCTCGCGCGCGTCGGCGGCCTGCAGGCGGACGACACCGCATGGAACGTGCAGCGCGCGTTGCTCAGCCATCTCGACACGATCTGGCAAGAGCCGGACGAAGGCATCTGGGAAACCCGCGGCGGCCGCCAGCACTTCACCTTCTCGAAGGTGATGGCGTGGGTCGCCTACGACCGCGCCATTCGGTCGGCCGAAATGTTCAAGCTGGAAGGCCCACTCGATGAATGGCGTGCAACCCGCGCGACAATCCACGCGGAAATCTGCGCAAAGGCATGGAATCCGGCGCTCAACGCGTTCTCCCAGTCCTACGGCAGCGACCAGCTCGATGCGAGCGTCCTGCTGATGCCGCTGGTCGGCTTCCTCCCGCCCGCGGATCCGCGCGTCACGGGCACGGTAGCTGCAATCGAAAAGGACCTGATGCACGACGGCTTCGTGATGCGCTACCGCACCACCGAATACGACGACGGCCTGCCGCCCGGCGAAGGCACCTTCCTCGCGTGCTCGTTCTGGATGGTGGACAACCTGGCATTGCAGGGCCGCATCGATGAAGCCGTCGCGATGTACGAACGCCTGCTCGGCCTCTGCAATGACGTCGGCCTGCTCGCGGAAGAGTACGATCCGGCCGCGAAGCGCCTCGTCGGCAATTTCCCGCAGGCGTTTTCGCATGTGGCGCTGGTGCACACCGGCCTGAACCTGATGAAACACGAACAGGCGATGGCCCAGGCGACCGGGCAGCCGCCGCATAACGAAAGCGTGGCAGCAGAACTTGAGGCTGTGGCAACCCCCGATAGCGGCGCGGCAGCATCGCCAGTACCATGATTTAATGACACTTTGCGCCGCAGTTCGCGTAAATTGCTGCGTTGCACAAGCACGCTTTGTTCAGTATGATCCAGCAGACTGTTGGCCGAAAATCAATGTGCCCACAACCAGTACGGCCTGCCGCAACGCCACACGCGTGTTTGCCAAGCCCCATGCGAACCGCCTAAACGGAGCACCTATGCTCTACCAACTGCACGAATTCCAACGGGCGATGTTGAGCCCCCTTACCGCCTGGGCCCAGGCCGCGTCGAAATCGTTCGCGAATCCCGCCAGCCCATTGGCCTATGTGCCCGGCGCCACACGCCTGTCCGCCGGTTACGAACTGCTCTACCGGCTCGGCAAGGATTACGAAAAGCCTGAGTTCAATCTGCATCAGATTGTCAAAGACGGTCATAACATTCCGATCATTGAACAAACAATCATCGAAAAGCCGTTTTGCCGCCTGATGCGCTTCAAGCGTTTCGCGGACGACAGCGACGCTGTCACCCAATTGAAAGATGAACCGGTCGTGCTGGTGTGCGCACCGTTGTCAGGCCACCACGCCACGCTGCTGCGCGACACCGTGCGCACGTTGCTGCAAGACCACAAGGTCTACCTGACCGACTGGATCGACGCACGCATGGTACCGCTCGAAGAAGGCGAGTTTCACCTCGACGACTACATCGCCTACATCCAGGAATTCATCCGTCACATCGGCGCAAAGAATTTGCACGTGATCTCGGTGTGTCAGCCCACTGTTCCGGTGCTCGCCGCCATTTCGTTGCTGGCGAGCCGCGGCGAAGACACGCCGCGCACCATGACGATGATGGGCGGCCCGATCGACGCGCGCAAGAGTCCGACCTCGGTCAACTCGCTCGCCACGCAGCACTCGTATGAGTGGTTCGAAAACAACGTGATCTTCACGGTGCCGCCGAATTATCCGGGCGTGGGCCGCAAGGTTTACCCGGGCTTCCTGCAACACACCGGTTTCGTCGCAATGAACCCGGAACGGCACGCGGCATCCCACTGGGACTACTACCAGAGCCTGTTGCGCGGCGACGAAGACGACGCGGAAGCACATCGCCGCTTCTATGACGAGTACAACGCCGTGCTCGACATGGACGCGGACTATTACCTCGACACAATCCGCGTGGTGTTCCAGGAATTCCGCCTGGCCGAAGGCACATGGGACGTCGCCGGAGAACGGGTGCGTCCGCAGGACATCACGAAGACCGCGCTCTTCACGATTGAAGGCGAGCTGGACGATATCTCCGGCGACGGTCAGACGTTCGCCGCGCAAGAGTTGTGCAGTGGCATTCCGGAAGAGGACAAGCGTCACTTCACCGCGGAAAAATGCGGCCACTACGGCATTTTCTCGGGCCGCCGCTGGCGCACCATCATCTATCCGCAGTTGCGCGACTTCATCCTCGAGCACAACAAGGCGCCGAAGGTAGCAAAGGAAAAAGTCGAAGCCTGAGCACCGCGCGCGGATAAAAACAACGGCCTCTTCTTCCGAGGCCGTTGTCGCTTTTAACGCTTTCTATGCTGCTTCTTGTGCGGTAGATGCGCAGCCGCGCCGCAGCCTACTTCCGCAACAGATACGCAAGCAGCAACTCAGTGTTCATCTGAATGACTTCGCTGCGTTCGCTCGCACTGCTGAAGTCGCGACCGAGTGTCGCTTCGAGCGTGAAGCGGTTCGACACGATGTAGTAGCCCATGCCGGACAGCGTCACGTAAAAGCGCAGCGGATCGACGTTAGCTCGAAACAGCCCCGCGCGTTGACCCCGCTCAAGAATGCTGCCGAGCGTGGCGATGATCGGCGAGATCATTTCGCGGATGCGCGTCGACTTCTGCATGTAGCGTGCCTCGTGCAGATTCTCATTGTTGACGAGACGCAGCAACTCGGGATGATCGCGGTAGTAATCCCAAACAAAATGCGCGAGACGTGTCACCGCCTCCACCGGAGCGACACCGTTCAGTTCGAGCGTTCGTTCCGCTTCATTGAGCGCGCTGAATGCGTGCTCGAGTACCGCCGTGAAAAGCTGCTCCTTGCTGCCGAAGTAGTAATAGAGCATGCGTTCATTCGTTTCCGCGCGGCGGGCGATCTGATCGACGCGCGCGCCGAACAACCCTCCATTTGCAAACTCTTCGGCCGCCGCAAGCAGAATGCGGCGCCGCGTGCCTTCAGGATCTCTTTTGATTTTCGGCTGATTCATGGTGGCATCGTCTTCGTGAGCCGCGTTATCCGGATCGCGCCGCCGGCCTCTCCTCGGGCCTTGCACCGACAGCACTGAACGGGCTGGTTGGGGGAACACCCTTATGGCGGTCTTTCGAAAAAGCGCTTCGATTATGGCACATGGATTGCGGATGGCAATTGGGGAAATCGGCGATAATGTGCTATTTAGTTCAAGCTACGCGGCCGCAAGGCAAGCACCAATGTTGTGACCGTGATCGACTCCAAAACACTCGCAGACCGCATCGAGGATCTGCTGCCCCAAACGCAATGCACCAAGTGCGGCTATCCGGCGTGCCGTCCGTATGCCGAGGCTGTCGCCAACGGCGAAGCCAACTACAACCAGTGCCCGCCGGGTGGCGCCGAAGGCGTCGCGCGCCTCGCCGCACTGCTCGGCAAGCCGGTGATTTCGCTCAATTCCGCCAACGGTGTCGAACGGCCGCGTCTGCTGGCGGTTATCGACGAACAAGTTTGCATCGGCTGCACGTTGTGCATGCAGGCCTGTCCGGTCGATGCAATAGTTGGCGCACCGAAACAGATGCATACGGTGATCGCCGAGCTCTGTACCGGTTGCGACCTTTGCGTGCCCCCCTGCCCGGTCGATTGCATCGCGATGCCGCCGGTCACCGGCGACGCAACCGGCTGGGACGCATGGAGCCAGGACCAGGCCGACGCCGCGCGCGAGCGTCACAACCGGCGTGAAGCCCGCCTCGCACGCGAACGCGAAGCGGCCGAAGCGCGTGCTGCAGCGCGGCGAGCGGTCAGCAGCCCGCCCGCTCAAGCAATGGAAACCGGTGCCGCGGCAACGCCCTCCGCGCCCGCAACGGACGACGCCGAAGCGAAAAAACGCGCGATCATCCAGGCCGCGCTAGAGCGTGCGCGCCAGAAGAAAGAAGAACTGGCCGCCAAGGGCCAGGGCCCGCAAAATACGGAACGCGTCAGCGCCGACGTGCAGGCGCAGATCGACGCTGCCGAAGCACGTCGCCGCCGTCTCGGACTCGCTGCGGACGCCCCCGATACGCCACCAACGAAGCGCTAACCCTTTACTTTTGCTGCGCATGAACGCGAACAAACGCCGCGCCATCTACGAGACGCTTCAGAGTCTCAACCCGCATCCCACCACCGAGCTCGAGTACACCACACCGTTCGAACTGCTGATCGCCGTGCTGCTGTCGGCGCAGGCCACCGACGTCTCGGTGAACAAGGCGATGCGCAAGATGTTCCCGGTCGCGAACACGCCGCAGAAGGTGTTCGATCTCGGCGAAGAAGGGGTTGCCGGCTACATCAAGACGATCGGCCTGTATCGGACCAAGGCGAAGAACGTGATCGCAACCTGCCGCATTCTGCTCGACCAGCACGGCGGCGACGTGCCGGAAGATCGTGAAGCGCTCGAAAGCTTGCCGGGGGTCGGCCGTAAAACGGCGAACGTGATCCTGAACACCGCGTTCGGCCATCCGACCATCGCTGTCGATACGCACATCTTTCGGGTTGCGAATCGAACCGGGCTCGCGCCCGGCAAAGACGTGCGCGCGGTGGAAGCGGCGCTGGAGAAATTCACGCCCGCCGAGTTCAAGCAGGATGCCCACCATTGGCTGATTCTGCACGGCCGCTACGTATGCAAAGCGCGCCGGCCGGAATGCTGGCATTGCGTGATCGAGCCACTGTGCGAATTCCGGCCGAAGACGCCGCCGCCGGATCTTTGAGGGTGGCGCGCCGCCAGCAAGCTACGTCGCCCCGGCGTAAAATGACGCACTGCACGCCCGCCCCAAGCGCCCGACACTAACCGCCCCGTTCCCACGATGTTCAATCCCAGCCGCGACGAAGTCCGTCAATTTTTCACCGACACCTGGCGCAAACAGCGTCAAGGCGAGATTCTGACGCCGCTCGAAGCGATCGCGGCCGACTGGATTGTCGAGCATCCGGAATATCACGCGGATCTAACCAACACGGACGCCGCCCAGGCTCAGGACTACTCGCCCGAACGCGGCCAGACCAACCCGTTCCTGCATCTGTCGATGCATCTGGCGATCACCGAACAATTGTCGATCGACCAGCCGCCGGGCATCCGCGCGGCACATGAGCGGCTCGCCGCCCGGCTCGGCTCCACTCACGAGGCGCAGCACGCGATCATGGACTGCCTCGGCGAAACCATCTGGGAAGCCCAGCGCACCGGCACCCCGCCGGACACAGACGCCTACTTGCAGCGTATCGAGCAGCGCGCCACGCGCGACTGAACCGTTCGCCACACCGCACGAATCACGGCCTCAAAAGCGCAACACCCCGCCGAAGCGGGGTGTTGCCGTTCAATCTGCTAGCAACGCAAAAACAGCGCGACGCTATTACTTCTTCTGCACCAGATCGCCGTTCAGCGATTCGACGTACGCCGCGATGTCCTTCATGTCGCCTTGCGACAGGCTTTGCACCTGCGCCTGCATGATCGCGTTGTTGCGACCGAGGTGCGGGTTGCCATTGCCCATCTGGTACTGGCGCAGCGCCCAGTAGACATAATCGGCGTGCTGACCGGCGAGCTTCGGATATTCCGGGCTCACCGGCTTGTTCAGGTTGACACCGTGGCAAGCCGCGCAGTTGTGGCTGTCCGCCAGCACCTTGCCGTTGCCGGCGTCGGCGGCGTGCGCGACGTTCGCTGCAAGCAGACCGATGACTGCCGCCGACGCACATGCAGCCTTGAACACCGTGTGGAGTGCCTGTTGGGGCTTATTCATGAATTCTCCTATCCCGCGAATATAAATAGCCGAGTGACCGGACGGATGACCGCAGCCGATCACTTGTCGGGATTGCTCTTCGAAGAGGAATTTTGCGCTGCGTAGTAGGCGGCGATGTCGGCAATGTCCTGATCCGACAGCGACGTGGTGATCGCGCGCATCGTTTCGAAGTGGCGGTCGCCCTTCTTGTAGCCGTGCATGGCGTTCTCGAGGTACGCCTGATTCTGGCCGCCCAGCATGGGCACGCGGTAGACCTCAGGGTAAGCCGTGCGGTATTCGGGGATGCCGTGACAGCCAATGCACATCGCGACCTTGCCTTGGCCCGCCTTCGCGTTGCCGACGACATCCGCTGCCTGCGCACCGGCCGCATAGCCCGCGAGCACCGACAGCGCTGCGATCACGACGTGTTTGCCGACGAATTTATTCATAGCATGTAACCTGGCTTGAGGGGAAACGGGCGCCCGAAAAGGCAACGGCCCGCGCCGTTATTCTTATAGGGTAGCCACGCAGGCCAAAAAAATCGGGCTAATTGTACCGCGACGCCGCGCCGAACGTCCACCGCGCGGGGCCAGCGGCGCATCCGGCCACCGCAAAGCCACGGCCAGCGCCATTCTTGCTCCGCCGCGCCTCGTCCGCATGGCTGTGTGCCAACCCGCCGCGATCCGGCCGGTCTTGCCCGTAGTCGCGGGTGAAACCATACGCGAGCCCGTTTCAGCACAACAGGCCTTCTGACTTATACTGGGTTTTTTCTCAAAAAAGAGCATCTCGCCATGCGTTTTGAAGGCTCATCGCAGTACGTCGCCACCGACGACCTCAAACTCGCGGTCAATGCCGCGATGACGCTGAAGCGCCCGTTGTTGATCAAGGGCGAACCCGGCACCGGCAAAACCATGCTGGCCGAAGAGGTCGCCGCCGCGCTCGGCATGCCGCTGCTGCAGTGGCATATCAAGTCCACCACCAAGGCCCAGCAAGGCCTGTACGAGTACGACGCGGTGTCACGCCTGCGCGATTCGCAACTCGGCGACGAGCGCGTCAAGGACATCCGCAACTACATCGTCAAGGGCGTGTTGTGGCAGGCGTTCGAGTCGGACGAGCAAACGGTGCTCCTGATCGACGAGATCGACAAGGCCGACATCGAATTTCCGAACGACCTGCTGCGCGAACTCGACCGCATGGAGTTCTACGTGTACGAGACCCACGAGCTGATCCGCGCCAAAAAGCGCCCGCTCGTGATCATCACGTCGAACAACGAGAAGGAACTGCCCGACGCGTTTCTGCGCCGCTGCTTTTTCCACTACATCAAGTTCCCCGACCCGGTGACGATGCAGCAGATCGTCGAGGTGCATTACCCCGGCATCAAGAAGGAACTGCTCGCCGCGGCCATGCAGAGCTTTTTCGAGTTGCGTAACGTCGCCGGCCTGAAGAAGAAACCGTCCACCTCGGAACTGCTCGACTGGCTGAAGCTGCTGCTCGCCGAGGACATTCCGCCCGAAGCGCTGCGCTCGTCCGACCAGAAGCAGATCATCCCGCCGCTGCACGGCGCGCTCCTGAAGAACGAACAGGACGTGAGCCTGTTCGAGCGGCTGATCTTCATGAACCGCAATAATCGTTGATGAACCGTTGATTGACCGCGACTACCCGTTGATAAGCGCGGCGCACCGCCCACCCGCCGCCGAGGACACAGCATGCTGATCGACTTCTTCTACTCGCTGCGCGCCGCCAAACTGCCGGTGTCGGTGAAGGAATACCTGACGCTGCTCGAAGCGCTGAAAGCCAATGTGATCGCGCCGTCGCTCGACGAGTTCTACTATCTCGCGCGCATCACGCTGGTCAAGGACGAGCAGTATTTCGACAAGTTCGACCAGGCGTTCGGCGCGTATTTCAACGGCGTCGCGAAGGCCTCGGAGCTCGCCTTCGACGTCCCGCTCGACTGGCTGAAGAACAAGCTGCAACGCGATCTGTCGCCCGAAGAAAAAGCGCAGATCGAAGCGATGGGCGGCCTCGACAAGCTGATGGAGCGCCTGAAGGAACTGTTCGACGAACAGAAAGAGCGCCACGAAGGCGGCAACAAATGGATCGGCACGGGCGGCACCTCGCCGTTCGGCAACGGCGGCTATAACCCTGAGGGCGTGCGCATTGGTGGCGACGCGGCGGGCAATCGCACGGCGGTGAAGGTGTGGGAAGCGCGCGCCTACCGCGATTACGACGACCAGGTCGAAATCGGCACGCGCAACATCAAGATCGCACTGCGCCGCCTGCGCCGTTTTGCCCGCGAAGGCGCCGCCGAAGAGCTCGATCTGCCCGACACGATCCGCAGCACCGCGGCAAACGCCGGCTGGCTCGACCTGAAGATGGTGCCGGAGCGGCACAACAAGGTGAAAGTGCTGATGCTGCTCGACGTGGGCGGCTCGATGGACGATCACATCAAACGCACCGAAGAGCTCTTTTCCGCCACCAAGGCCGAATTCAAGCATCTCGAGTTCTATTACTTCCACAACTGTGTATACGACTTCCTGTGGAAGAACAATCGCCGCCGTCACGCCGAGCGCATGCCGACGTGGGACCTGCTGCACAAGTTCACGCCCGACTACAAGCTGATCTTCGTCGGCGATGCGACCATGAGCCCGTACGAAGTGCTGCAGCCGGGCGGCTCGGTCGAATACAACAACGCTGAAGCCGGCGCCGTTTGGCTGCGCCGCCTAGCCGATCATTTCCCGCATTACGCGTGGCTCAATCCGGAACCGGAAGGTTTGTGGGCGTACCGGCAGTCGGTCAGCGCGATCCGGGAAGTGCTCGGCCACCGCATGTATCCGCTCACCCTCGCCGGACTCGAAACGGCGATGCGCATGTTGAGCAAATGAGCACCCCGCGTTTTCGCTCCAACTATAAGAAAGCTGCCGCATGAATCCGTCTTCATCGCCCGATTTGTCCCCTGCCGACGTACGCCCCGGACCGCTCAGACCGTTTGCCGATACGTCGTTGTCCGCTGTCGTCGCCGGCTTCGTCGCGATGATGACGGGCTATACCAGTTCGCTCGTGCTGATGTTCCAGGCAGGCCAGGCCGCGCATCTCACCGATGCGCAGATTTCGTCGTGGATCTGGGCGCTGTCGATCGGCATGGCCCTCTGCACGATCGGCCTCTCGCTTCGCTTTCGCGCGCCGATCGTGATTGCATGGTCGACGCCCGGCGCGGCGCTGCTGGTGTCGTCGCTGCCGCATGTGACCTACCCTGAGGCGATCGGCGCGTTCATCGTCTGCGCGGCGCTGCTGACGGTGGTCGGCCTGACCGGCTGGTTCGACACGCTGATGAAGAAAATCCCGGCAGGCATCGCCTCCGCGTTGCTGGCGGGCATTCTGTTCGAGATCGGCATCGAGATTTTCCGCGCGGCGCAGTTCCAGACCGCGCTCGTGCTGACGATGTTCTTCACCTATCTGATCGTCAAACGCCTCGCCCCCCGCTACGCGATCGTGACGACGCTGATCGTCGGCACGGCCGCCGCCGGTGCGCTAGGGCTGCTCGATTTCAGCCGCTTTCACGTTGCGCTCGCCCACCCGGTGTTCACGATGCCGGCGTTTTCGGCCGCGGCGAGCATCAGCATCGGCATTCCGCTATTCGTGGTCGCGATGGCGTCGCAGAACGTGCCGGGGATCGCCGTGCTGCGCGCGGACGGCTACACCACGCCTTCCGCGCCGCTGATTTCGACAACCGGCATCGCCTCGCTACTGCTCGCGCCATTCGGCTCGCACGGCATTAATCTTGCGGCCATTACGGCGGCGATCTGTACCGGCCCTGAGGCGCACGAAAACCGCGACAAGCGTTACACCGCAGCGGTCTGGTGCGGCATTTTCTACCTGATCGCCGGGATTTTCGGCGCAACCATCGCCGCGCTGTTCGCCGCCTTGCCAAAGGCGCTGGTGGTTTCCGTCGCGGCGCTGGCGCTGTTCGGCTCAATCATGAGCGGTCTCGCCAACGCGATGCAGGACACGAAGCAGCGCGAGGCGGCGCTGGTGACGTTCATGGTGACGGCCTCGGGCCTCACCCTGCTATCGATCGGCTCGGCGTTCTGGGGGCTGGTGGCGGGCGTGCTGACGCAGCTGGTGCTGAACGCCCGGCGCGCCTGAATCCGCCATAGAATAGAAGCATCCGGCAGCGTTTCCCGGCGACATGGCGGGAAACGCTGCAGCGTGACCCGCGGCCGCCGGAAGTGGTTTGTCTTTTCTGTCCGGTGGCGACCTCATTTCTCCTGAACCACGGCGCACGCGCGCCATGAAGGCTCGAACATGACAACCGCACTCGATCAACTCAAGCAGTACACCACCGTCGTGGCCGATACCGGCGACTTCCAGCAGCTTGCCCAGTACAAGCCGCAGGACGCGACCACCAATCCCTCGCTGATTCTGAAGGCCGTCCAGAAAGACGACTACAAGCCGCTGCTCGAAAAGACCGTGAAAGCCCACGCGTCGAAGCCGGTCGGCGCGATCATCGACCACTTGCTGATCGCCTTCGGCAGCGAAATTCTCAAGATCATCCCGGGCCGTGTGTCGACCGAAGTGGATGCGCGCCTGTCGTTCGACACCGAAGCGTCGATCGCCAAGGGCCGCGAACTGATTGCCCTGTACAAAGACCACGGCATCGGCCGCGAACGCGTGCTGATCAAACTGGCCTCCACGTGGGAAGGCGTCCGCGCGGCCGAAGTGCTGCAAAAGGAAGGCATCCACTGCAACATGACGCTGCTGTTCTCGCTCGCGCAGGCCGCCGCCTGTGCCGAAGCGGGTGCGCAACTGATCTCGCCGTTCGTCGGCCGCATCTACGACTGGTACAAGAAGAACGCCGGCAGCGCGTGGGATGAAGCGAAAGACGGCGGCGCCAACGATCCGGGCGTCAAATCGGTGCGCCGCATTTACGCGTACTACAAGAAGTTCGGCTACAAGACCGAGGTGATGGGCGCGAGCTTCCGCACCACGGGCCAGATTCTGGAACTGGCCGGCTGCGATCTGCTGACCATCAGCCCGGATCTGCTGCAAAAGCTGCAGGAGAGCACCGACAAGGTCGAGCGCAAGCTGTCTCCTGACCTCGCCTCGGGTACGGACATCGAACGCGTGCCGGTCGACGAATCGTCGTTCCGTTTCCTCGTCAACGACGAAGCCATGGCAACCGAAAAGCTCGCTGAAGGCATCCGCGCGTTCGCGGCGGACGCCGTCAAGCTGGAAAAGCTGATCGAGGCGCTGCGTTAAGCTTCGCTTTCGCCGCTTAAGTACGCGGTCGCGCAGTTAGTCGTGCGTCTGGTCGTGCATCTGGTCGAATACGCGGCCCTGAGCCTCCCGGTTCGAGGCCGCGTGCCGTTTACAGCCGCGCGTCCGCTACGCCGCCGCGCCGCCGCTTCTTACGAAATAAAGTCACAATTGCTGCCCCAACGGACGACTACAATCGTCTGCACGCCCGCTCCCTCGCTACCCTTCGCCGAAGGAAAGCGGCGTCGCTGACCCATATCCCGGGAGACGATCATGTACGTTCAGCCTTATGTATTTTTCAACGGCCGCTGTGAAGAAGCGCTCAAGTATTACGGCGAGAAGCTCGGCGCCGAAGTCACGTTCCAGATGCGCTACAAGGACGCGCCGCCCGACGCGCAAGCCCAGCTGCGCCCCGGCACGGAAGACAAGATCATGCACGCGGCTATCAAGCTCGGCTCGACGGTGTGGATGGCGTCCGACGGCCACTGCGACCCCGACGCCGCCCCGATGAACGGTTTCAGCCTGTCGCTCACGGCCGACGACGCCGCATCGGCCGAAAAGTATTTCAATGCGCTCGCCGATGGCGGACAGGTCATGATGCCGTTCCAGGCCACCTTCTGGAGTAAAGGCTTCGGCATGGTGGTGGACCGCTTCGGTCTCGGCTGGATGGTGACGGTGCCGGAAGAGTAAGCCCATTGTGCGTGGCCGATCGGGCTGCCGCAGTCGCGGCAGCCGGTCGAGAATGAGCGCGCCGTCCTGACCGTTGCGCGCTAAGCCTTCAGCAAAGTCCGCGAATGCCGCTCGATGTTCCAGTTCGGCTCGGTCTCCAGCAGCAAAGTGCGCAATCGCTCTATCTGTTCAGCAAGCCGCTGCCCGAGCCAATACGGCCCTTGCAAGTCGGGCGGCAATTCAAGCGCCGCGTCGCGACGCGCCTGTGCAAGCGGCAACGCGGCCGGAATGCCGAAGTGTGGCGCGCGGCCAAAGCGCAGGCCGCGCGCCATCGCCAGCAGAATACCGCGCACGGCGTGCACCTCGATGCCGCACCCCTCTGCATACGCAGCGCGCGCCGCGGCATCGGCGCGCATCAGCGGGCCGGTCGCCAGCAATTCCAGCGAACTGAGCACCGAGCGATGCAGCCGCTGAATCTCTTCGAGCCTGGCCTGCGGCACATCGATCTCCTTCGCCACCGAAGGCATCAGCGAGCGCAACTGAACCAGCCGCTTGTTGATCGCGAGGAAGCGTTTGACCTGATCCTCCTCGCTAGTCGTCTCGCCTACCAGCAAACGCGTGTAAATCTGCGCACAGGCCCGCAAGTTGTCGGCGATCCCGTAGCGCCACGAATAGGTCGCATGCAGCGGCAACGCAAACGAAAACGCCAGCGCGATCACGATGCCGATCAGCACGTTCAGCGTACGCCAGAGGCCGACGTCGATCAGATTGTCACCATGACCCGCGACGATGCACATCGTGATCGCCGTCAAGAGACCGATATACCCCGACGAACCGATCGCGAACCATGCGCAGACCGCCGCGACGATCGACATCAGCACATAGGTGAGCGGCAGCGAGCCGGTCAGGTTCTGCAACAGGATCAGCGCAAGACCGATCGCCGCGCCGAGCAGTGTCCCGGCCGCCCGGTCGGCAGCCTTCTTGCGGATATTGCCGTGATGCTGCAAGCCGCCGATCACCACCAGCAGGGTCACCGACGACCAGATGCCGTGAGGAATGTTGATACCGGTGGTCGCGAGAATCGATACCAGCATGGCGACGCCGACGCGCAGGCTATGCAGCATCTTCGCGTGGCGATAGCGGTAGTACGGCGACGTGATCGTGCGCACCATGCGGCTAATGGCTGAGCGGGGGGCGATTACGCGGGGGGAATCGGCAGAAGCCATGGCTCGCGCGACGGGCGCTTTGAAGGACGGTTCCGCTATCGTGCCCTGGAGTGCCCCGGAAAGACAAACGCCCGCAAACTTTTGTCTGCGGGCGTTGCTTTTCCGGCGAGATGGAACGGCTAACTTAGCCTTCGACCACGTCCAGATAATCTTCCGGACGGGTACGGTCCTCGGCGCGCTGCATGCCGAACACGCGCACTAGCAGGCTCACTACCACCGCCACCACCAGGTTGACGATCAGCGACCACACCGCCGCGTAGCCCGGAATCGCCATGCCAAACAGGTGGATCGTGAAGATCGAGCCCGCCAGCTTCAGCGAAATCGCCATCCACGTGCCGGTTGCGATGCCGACCGCCCAGCCGATCAGGAGGCCACGGTAGTCGAGCACGCGCGTGTAGAGACCCAGCACGATGGCCGGCAGCGTCTGGATGATCCAGATGCCGCCCAGCAGTTGCAGCTGAATCGCGTACGTAAGCGGCAAACCGAGAATGAACGCGACCGCGCCGACCTTGACGATCAGCGACACCAGCTTCGCGACGTTGGTCTCCTGCTCATGCGACATGTTGCGGTTCACGAACTCCTTGTGGATGTTGCGCGTGTACAGGTTCGCTGCCGCAATCGACATGATCGCCGCCGGCACCAGCGCGCCGATACCGATCGCCGCGAACGCCACGCCGACGAACCACGACGGGAAGAAGTGCAGGAACAGCGCCGGCACCGCGAAGTTCGGGCCGAACGCCTTGAAATACGGCGCGAATTCCGGCATGTCCTTCACGCCCGAAGCCAAAGCCATGAAGCCCAGCAGCGCGAGCAGACCGAGCACCAGCGAGTAAGCCGGCAGCATCGCCATGTTGCGGCGGATCGTGTTACCCGACTTCGACGACAGCACCGCGGTGATCGAGTGCGGATACAGGAACAGCGCGAGCGCCGAGCCCACCGCAAGCGTCGCGTACGCGCTGTAGCCGTTCAGGCTCGACACGTCCGGTGCCTTCAGCAGGAGCTTGGCCGGCGGCACCACGCTGAAGATATGGCCAAAGCCGCCCAGTTGCGGCGGAATCACGATGACCGCGGCAAAGATCACGACATAGATCAGCACGTCCTTGACGACCGCGATCATGGCCGGCGCGCGCAGGCCCGACGTGTACGTGTACGCCGCCAGGATCGCGAACGCGATGATCAGTGGCAGATCGCCGACGAAGCCCTTGGTGTCGAAACCCAACGCGCCGATCACCACTTCGATACCGACCAGTTGCAGCGCGATGTACGGCATGGTCGCGACAATCCCGGTCACGGCGATCGCCAGCGCCAGCATGCGGCTGCCATAGCGAGCCGAGACGAAGTCGGCCGATGTCACGTAGCCTTGACGTTTGGCGATGCTCCACAGTTTCGGGAACACGACGAACGCGAACGGATAGATCAGGATCGTGTACGGCAGCGCGAAGAAACCGGTTGCGCCCGCACCGAACACCAGCGCCGGCACGGCGATGAAGGTGTAGGCGGTGTACAGGTCGCCGCCCAGCAGAAACCATGTGACGATGGTGCCGAAGCGCCGGCCGCCGAGGCCCCACTCTTCCAGATGGGCGAGGTCGCCCTTGCGCCAGTGGGCCGCGATAAAACCGAGAATGGTGACGCCGATAAAAAACAGGACGAAGACGAAAGTTGCGGTGGCGTTCATTATCGTGCGCCCCCTTGCGAGCTGCCCGGGTTGCCCGATGAGCGGGTCTTGGTCTTGAAGTACACGAGCGCCGTGATGATCGCGCTGATCAGCACCCAGAGGAGCTGATACCAGTAGAAGAACGGAAAATCGAACAGCTGCGGTTCGACTTTGTTATATGACGGCACCCAGATCATTGCGATCCAGGGCAACAGCAGCAACCACAACCAACGTTTGCTGGCCTTGTTCGCGTCGGCGTCGTGAGCCATGACGTCTCCTCTTCCCTATTATTGAAATGTTGGCCCGTGTTTTGACGGGTGGTGGATCCCACAGCGGGTTGCCGCCCTGCGGATAGCCAGGGGCGCCCCGAAAGCTTCGAAAGAGTATAGGAGCGGCGAACGTGCGGTCAAGCCGGGGCGACCCGAGGCGGGACAGTGGTTTGAGGCTAGTGGGACGGGGCGTTGACGCGGGCGGGACACTGCTTCAACGCACGGCGCGAGCCCCGTGCAGCAGCGGGCCCGGGACCGGGTGACCGATGCAGGGCTCGCGCGCGAGCCCTTGAGCGCGACGCGGAGGCTGTGCGATGCGCGATGGGTTGTGACGTTGAGGACCGTCGCGTGGGCGCAACGAAGGCCGGGCTTCGCCAGCCCGACCGCTTCACTCATCAGATCGAGAAAGAGCCGCTGTTCTGCCCGGTCGATTCCTGCAGACCCTTGATCCACTTGCGCGCCGGCAAGCCGAGTTCCGCTTCGATCAGCTTCGCGCGTGCCTGCAGCGCCGTGAACGGCACGCTGAGCGCCGGGCCCGAGAACGCGATGGCGATGCGGTTGCCGTCATGCACTTCCGGCAATGCGACGACGCGGCCGTCGAACGCTTCGTTCAGACGCTTCATGTTGCGCACGAAGCTCGGATGATCGCCGAACAGGTTGATCGTCACCACGCCCGCCTCGGTCAGACATGCACGCACCGCACGATAAAAGCCGACGCTGTCGAGCACCGGGCCGCGCGCGGTTGCATCGTAGACGTCGATTTGCAACGTGCCGATCGTGCCGTGGTTGGCGCGGTCGTTGACGAAGTCCCATGCGTCCATTTCGTGCACGGTCAGACGTGCGTCGTCGTGCGGCAGTTCGAACATCGTGCGCGCGGCCACGACCACGGCCGGGTTCAGTTCGACCGCTTCGACCTTGGCGCGCTTCAGGAAGCGGTGTGCGAACTTGGTCAGTGCAGCCGCACCCAGACCGAGCTGGACGATCCGCTTGGGTGTTTCGATGAACAGCAACCAGGCCATCATCTGCTGCGCGTATTCGAGTTCGATGTGATCCGGCTTGCGCAGACGCATCGCGCCTTGCACCCATTCCGTGCCGAAGTGCAGGAAGCGCACGCCGCCCTCTTCCGAGAACGTGACCGGCGCGAAACGCGGCTTGCGCGGCGCTTCGATTTGCGGCGCGTCGTGCAGACCGTCGTCGTGCAGCGCGCGCTTTTTGTTGCGCACTGCTTTTTGTTTGTTCGGCGTGTGGTCGGCAGCGTCAGCGTCTTTGTTGCGGAATGCACGGGCTTCAGCCGAGGCGCGCTTGATCAGTTTCGTCATGTAAGGATGTCGCGCCAGAGACGCAATTTTTGGTCGAACGAGAGCATAGCATTCGCCGGACTCGACGAAGGCAATACGAGGGTGGCGTAGCCGGCTTCGCCGATCACCGGCGCAAAGCGGCCCGCCGTCTTGCCGTTGAAGCAGACTTTGGCAAGCTCCGGCGCATGGGCACGCAGCGAAGCGAAATCGTTGGGGCTGGCGTTGCGGATCGCGGCGTCAAGACTGCCTTCGCGCTCGCAGGCGGCGAGCACGTCCCACACGCCGATGCCGTGCGATAGCAAACGCCTTAGCCGTTCTTCATAGGCGAGTTCGGGAAGCGGTTCGTCGAGCACGGTGCCGAGCAAACGCCAGAACTGATTGCGCGGATGCGCGTAATACTGCGTCACCGCAAGCGACGCCTCGCCGGGAAAACTGCCGAGAATCAGCGTATGCGTATCCGCCGCGACAACGGGGGGAAAGCCACGCAGCATCAGCGCTTCGCCTGATTGTCTGATGCCGGTGTGTGCCCGGATTCTCGCGCACCCGGTTCGGAAAGGTGTTCTTGCTCCGCACGCGACGCGCCGTGGGCGCGCGACGCCGTATGCTCGAGCGGCCGGCCGTGCTCGCGCATATGAGTACGCTGCGGCGCGTGCGCGGGCGCCGGGTGCGCAGACGTTGTGCTCGCCGCATTGACTAGATTCGCCAGGTGCGCAAGCTGCGCCCACAGCGCCGGCAACATGCATTCGGTCACCATCAGCGGCGCGCCGTGGCGCTCGAACACCGAGCGGCGCGCGACCAGCGCGTGCGGCGGCGTTTCACCGATCTCACGCGCGGCTAACGGGTACAGGGGATGACGTGCCGTCAGTCGCCGGCTTACCAGCGACGAACGCGCGACGCTGCTATCGCTGTAGAGCAACTCGGCGAGCGGCCGTGTGCGCAGTCGGCGTATGGCCTGCCATACGCCGACGCTCGCCGCGAGCGGCGCAATACTATGCGCCGCGACAAACGGCACGCCGTCCACCGACAACACCACTTCCCGAACCCACACCGGCGCGCGCGGCACGAGCCCGAGCGCAGCGTGCTCGTCGGCCCATGGCAGCGCGACGGCTTCGCGCGTCACGCGCACCGCGACTTCGCCGAGCGCGCGCAAATGCGCGGTCAGCGATCCACCGCGGGTCAACCAGTCTTTCTGGGCGGCGCTAAAGCAGGGTAAGGGCGCGACACGCCAGTGGGCGTCGGCGGCATCGAAACGGATAGGCATGGTGTCGGATTATAACGGCGACGCCGTCAGAGGATTGCCAGCCCCACACCCGTCTTCCCTTCAGGCAGTTCCATTGACAGCCATTCGGACGCTGACCTGCTTTTTAACCAGATGTCGATTTCAGATAGTTCTGATTCTCCCTGCCCGCTGACGCGCGATACAACCTCCGGGCATTGCAAAGTCGGCGGTTCGCCCGCAATCGAAGGGCGTGCCATGTGATTGGATTCTGAAAGAGAAAATGAAAACATGAGAACATTTCTGGGCGTCACCGCGTGCGCAATGTCTGTCCTGCTGATGGCGGGGTGCGCGGCGCCGCTGAGCCGCGATAAAGAAACATCGTTGAACAAGGCCGTCGGCATCGAAGTGACGCCGGTTGCCAACGGTGTCTCGGTCAAGCTGCCCGAAGCCGCGCTGTTCGAGTTCGGCAAATCCGAAGTGCGCGGCGATGCGGCGGCAGTCATCAATCGTTCAGCCGTTCTGCTCAAGCGCAGCAAGAAGCCGGTGTTGGTCGAGGGCTACACCGACAATGTCGGCACGCTCGACTATAACCAGCAGCTTTCCGAAGCGCGCGCCACGGCGGTAGGTTATGCGCTCGTGGCGCGCGGCGTGGCGCTGGACCGGATCCGGACAAAGGGCTACGCGTACAACAACCCCGTCGCCAGCAACGACACAGCAGAAGGGCGCGCGCTAAACCGGCGCACCGAGATCGTGGTGCGCGGCGAAACGATGGATACGCTGATGGGACAAAAGTAGGCGCACCGCCTGACGCCAGGTTCGTAAAAGCGCCCACGGTCATGAGCTGACCCCGCAAAGTTGGACACCCGTCCAACAACTTGGATGCAGTTCAGTCATGCGGGCGTTTTTTACGTGTGTGCTCTTATAGATGCGGTTTTCCGGTTTCCGCGCGATTCACGCCATTCGCGCCATGCGCGCGAACGACTATCGCGCGCCTGGCATCGCCCGCAATCGGGCCGCCACGCGTTCGACCACCGGCTCCCACCCCCCCGGCTGCGGCTGCCTGAACAGTTCGACCGTGTCGTACCAGGGCTGCGCTTCCTCATTGCCCCAACACCAGTGTGAGACGTGATCGAGCATGGCCAGCACGGGACGCCCCAATGCGCCGCCCAGATGCAAAGGCGCGCTATCGATGGTCACCACTGCGTCGAGCGCGGCCACGTGCGCGGCCACGTCATCGAAACCGGCCTGGTAGTGCGCAGTCAGATCGCAAACGCAATATCCCTGCGCGCTCAAAGCCGCCACGTCGGCGTGACGGCCCGGCGTCAGCGGATGGAACACCACCTTGGGTAACGCGAGCACCGGAGCCAGCGCTGCAAGCGGAATCGACCGTTTCGCGTCGCGACGATGCGTCGGGCTGCCCGACCAAACGAGGCCGACATGCAATCGCGCCGGCTCCCCACTGTATGCACAGATCCGCTCGCGCCATGCGGCCGCTCGGCTTGCATCGGCAAACAGATAGGCGGCGCCGCGCACCTGCTCAGGCTGCAAACCAAGCATCGACGGCACGCTCATCATTGGCAGTCCAAAGTTCGGCTTGCCGAGGGGCCCGTCCTCGATGGACACGCAATCCGCGTAAAAGCGCACGAGCAGCGGCTGTAGCGCCCGGCGTACCGCGAGCACCAGCCGGCCGCCCTCGTCACGTACGCGCGCTGCCAACTCGGGTACAAAGCGCACCATCTGGATATCGTCGCCGTTGCCCTGTTCGCTGTGCACGATCAGGGTCTTGCCGGCCAGCGGTTCGCCCTGCCAGCGCGGACACAGCCGCTCCATCACCGTCACGACGTTGTTCGGCTCGCGGTCGTCGCGCGTCAGACGCGCCGCGAAGTGCGGCCATGCGTTCGGCCAGTCACCGCGCCGCAACTTCAGATCGGCCAGATCGACGGCCGCCTGCGGCACGGACGGGTCGAGCGCGAGGGCCGCATGCAGCGCCGCTTCGCTGTCCGCAAACCGCGCCTGCTCGGCAAGATACATACCGATCGCGGCCAGCACGTGGGCATTGCCGGGTGCGGCGGCGTCGACAGCGCGCATGGTCGCCTCTGCCGCAGTTGGGTCGTTGCACTGCCATTGCGCATGGCTCAGTTGCCACGCGATTTCGGCATCGGCGGGATGGCGCACCAGCACCTCGCGACACACGCGTTCAACGGTGAGCCAATCGCGGAGCTCCCGGAAAGCCAGCACGAGCTGCAGCGGCAACGCAGGGTGGATTGCCGGGTCGAGCGCATAGGCCCGCAACAGCGCCGCGCGACGCTCGGCTCGCGCGCCCGCATCCGGCAACGCCGCAAGCGCAATCGCCAACCACCAGGGCGCTCGGGCGTCTTGCGGCGCGTGCTGCTCATACGCGCGCAACATGTGCGCCGCCGCCGAAGGCGCGCTGCAGTGGTCGATCAGCCAGACGATCCATTCGACCGTCGCAGCCGACGGCTGCATGTTTACCGCCAATTCGCTGTTGCGCTGCGCAGCGTCGGCACGGCCCAGTGCGTCGGCGAACAGCGCCACGCGGGCATGACGCGTACCGCTTTCTGCCGCCTGCGCTTGCGAGGCACTGTGGTATGCCGCTTCAAAACGCCCTGCGCTCGCGCACAGGTCGGCGTGCAATTGCGGCGTGACACCCTCTGCAATGAGTTCGAGGGCTCGTCGCTCGGCGGCGTCGAAACCTTGCTCGCACAAGATCGACCACAGCAGATACACGGGATCGGCGGATTTCACCAGGATGGAATCGGACATAAGAATACAGAGAGGTTGTCGCACGCAGACGCGCGCAATCGCAGAAATAAGACTCGGTGCATAAATGGCTTAGAGATTGCAAATAATCCTTTAAGCATCCGAATTTCGATCGCACGAGCATAAGACAATTGCGCGATTTCGCATCCCACAAATCAATCTCGATTTAGTTTTATTGAACAGATTTGATTAGTTAACCATAATTGTTTTCCGGTCGACTTCTAGCGGGTCACGAAATCGTCCGGATCGACAACCAACACAAAGGAGCAAAGGCTTGAATACTACGAACACAAAAGAAACTTCTGACCGCATTGCCCATCTGGCGGCGGTTGTCCTACGGCGTCCGAGCGCCTTGTATCTGGAGAAGGAACTCGCCGGTTCGGCGCTCGCGCAGCATCACACGTCGAAGCAGACCAGCGCGGTGATCGGCAGTCTCGCGGCGAAAGTGCTGGCCGATCACCTCACCTGCCTGGAGGCAAAGGAACTCGCAGGGTCCGTGCTATCGCAAGTGCGGCATTTGCACGGTCAAGCGCCCGCGCGCTAAGGCCTCGCCATTGCCCACCTAAGCACCGTCGCAAAACCTCCTCCGGGCAGTCAGGCGACAAGGTACTGGGCAAAAAAATGCGCTGCCGAAGCAGCGCATTTTTCAACCACAAGCGTCAAATCGACGCCGGCCCAGGCTCAATTCAAACTCGAAAACTCAACCCGCACGCGCCAACAACAACGCGTTGGTACGCTTCACGAAGCTGGCCGGATCTTCCAGCGCGCCACCTTCGGCAAGCAGCGCCTGATCGAACAGCAGATGGCACCAGTCGTCGAAGCTCGCGCTGTCCGCATGCAAGCCCTTCACCAGCGCATGCTCCGGATTCACTTCGAGAATCGGATGGAACGACGGTGCGTCCTGGCCCGCGGCCTTCAGCATGCGCTGCAGATAGCCGCTCATTTCGCCGTCGTCGGCCACGAGGCAGGACGGCGAATCGGTCAGGCGGAACGTCAAGCGCACGTCCTTGGCCTTGTCCTTCAGCGCTTCTTTCATCTTGTCGACGAGCGGCTTGAATTCCTCGCCGACCTTCTCCTGCGCCTGCTTTTCTTCATCGTTCAGCGCGCCCAGATCGAGATCGCCGCGCGCGACGCTTTGCAGCGGCTTGCCGTCGAATTCGTTCAGGAACGACAGCATCCATTCATCGACGCGATCGGTCAGCAGCAGCACTTCCACGCCCTTCTTGCGGAACACTTCGAGATGCGGGCTGTGGGTCGCGGCCTGCCAGGCGTCGGCGGTCACGTAATAGATCTTCGTTTGCTCGGGCTTCATGCGCGCGACGTAGTCGGCGAGCGACACGGTCTGCTCCGGCGATTCCGTATGGGTCGACGCAAAACGCACCAGCTTCGCAATACGCTCGCGATTGGCGAAGTCTTCGCCGACACCTTCCTTCAGCACCTGACCGAATTCCTTCCAGAAGCCGGCGTACTTTTCGCGGTCGGCATCGTTCTCGGCGTTGGCCAGTTCTTCGAGCATCGACAGCGAACGCTTGGTCACGCCTTCGCGGATCGCCTTCACGTCGCGGCTTTCCTGCAGGATTTCGCGCGACACGTTCAACGGCAGATCGGCCGAATCGACCACACCCTTCACGAAACGCAGATACGCGGGCAGCAGTTGTTCCGCGTCGTCCATGATGAACACGCGCTTCACGTACAGCTTCAGGCCGGCGCGATGATCGCGGTTGAACATGTCGAACGGCGCATGCGTAGGCACATACAGCAGTTGCGTGTACTCGCTGCGGCCTTCGACGCGGTTATGTGTCCACGTCAGCGGATCCTGATGATCGTGCGAGAGGTGCTGATAGAACTGCTTGTACTGTTCTTCGGTGATGTCGTTCTTCGAACGGGTCCACAGCGCGCTCGCCTGGTTGACGGTCTCTTCCTCGTCCTTCGTGACCATCTCGCTCTTTTCAGCGTCCCACTCCTCCTTCGCCATCAGAATGGGCAGCGCGACGTGATCCGAGTACTTCTGGATGATCGACTTCAGACGATGCGACGACAGCAGGTCGTCTTCGTCCGCACGCAGATGCAGCGTGATGGTCGTGCCGCGCGCGGCGCGTTCTATCTGCTCCACCGCGAAATCGCCCTCGCCCGCGCTTTCCCAGCGCACGCCGTCCGAGGCCGGCAAACCGGCGCGGCGCGTTTCCACCGTGATCTTGTCCGCGACGATAAAACCCGAGTAAAAGCCCACGCCGAACTGGCCGATCAGCGCCGCATCTTTCTGCTGGTCGCCGGAGAGCTTGCCGAAAAATTCCTTGGTGCCCGAACGCGCGATCGTGCCGAGATGCGAGATCGCCTCGTCGCGGCTCATGCCGATACCGTTGTCGTCGATGGTGACGGTCCGCGCGGTCTTGTCGTACGACACGCGAATCCGCAGAGTCGGATCGTTTTCGTACAGCGCACTGTTTTCGATTGCTTCGAAGCGCAGCTTGTCGGCCGCGTCGGACGCATTCGAAATCAGCTCGCGCAGAAAAATTTCCTTGTTGCTGTACAGCGAATGGATCATCAGGTGCAGAAGTTGTTTAACTTCTGCCTGAAAGCTCATGGTTTCTT
The DNA here is from genome assembly GCF_050434205.1 of Paraburkholderia sp. GAS348. Taxonomy (NCBI): domain Bacteria; kingdom Pseudomonadati; phylum Pseudomonadota; class Betaproteobacteria; order Burkholderiales; family Burkholderiaceae; genus Paraburkholderia; species Paraburkholderia sp. GAS348. The sequence continues at coordinate 396,473 of NZ_JBNPVT010000005.1, read as the reverse complement.
GTGCCATGGTCGGACTTCCTCTCTGTTACGAATGGGTTCTAGTCTGGCGTGGCGCTCGGCCGCGGGCCACATGGATCATATGGGCCGCCGAGGCCGTGTCGCCGGATCGCCATATTGCGCGCTAAATTGGGGCGGGCCGGCGCGGTTTCAAGAGGCGCGCCGCGCGACGCCGTCCAGATAGCGGCACAGGAATGTCGACAGCTCAGGATCGCCACAGTTGGCGATATTGAAGCGCATCCAGGTGGTCGGCGATTGCTGCGGAGAAAACAGACTCCCCGGCGTCAGCAGGAAGCCTTCTTCGTGGCCCGCGGCCGCGAGCGCGCTCGCATCGACGCCGGTGTCGGCCCATAGAAACATGCCTGCCGTGGGCGTCAGGAACAGCTTCAGGCCGGTCTTCTCGAGCATCCGCACGGATTTTTCGCGCACACCGTCGAGCCGCGCGCGTAGCCGCTCGACATGCCGGCGATAGTGGCCCTCGGTGAGAATCTTGTAGAGCACACGCTCGTTCAATTCGGGACTCGTCATGCCGACCAGCATTTTCTGATCGGCGACGGCCGTGGCCACCTCCGGGGCGCAGGCGATAAAACCCACGCGCAGATTGGGCGCCAGCGTCTTCGAAAAGCTGCCGAGGTAAATCACGCGCTTCAACTGGTCGAGGCTCGCAAGCCGCGTGCCGGGATAGCTCGGCGGGCACAGATCGCCGTAAATATCGTCTTCGACGACGATGAAGTCGTAGGCCTCAGCGAGACGCAGGATGCGGAACGCCTGCGCGGCCGTGAGTGACGTGCCGGTTGGATTCTGCAACACCGAATTGATCACCAGCATTTTCGGCCGCCACGTCTCCACCAGCGACTCGAGCGCGTCGAGGTCCGGCCCATCCGGCGTGTATGGCATGCCGACTAGCCGCGCGCCTTGCGACGCGAAGCGCCCGAACATCTGAAACCAGGCGGGATCGCCGACGATCACCGCATCGCCCGGCTTCACGTAAATTCGTGAAATCAGGTCGATGGCCTGGGTAATGCCGGAGACCATCACGATCTGATCCGGCGAAGCGCCGATTTCGAGCTCCTCCAGCCGCGTCTGCAATTGCTGGCGCAGCGGCAAAAAGCCCTGCGGCGTGCCGATGCCGAGCATCTGCGCACCGCTTTGCCGGCCGAGCGTGCGCAGCGCGTTCGTAATCAGATCGCCGTCGAGCCAGCGTCCCGGCAGGTAGCCCAGGCCCGGGCTGCGCTCGGGGCGCGCGCCCGTATGCAGCATATTGCGCAGCAGCCAGACAACGTCGATCGTCGCCGGCGCGGGCGCCGCCGCGGCGATCGTGCGGATCTCAGCCGTCGGCGCGCAGCCCAATCGTTCGCGCACATAGAAACCGGAACCGCGCCGCGACTCCAGGTAGCCCTGCGCCACCAGCCGCTCGTACGCCTCGACCACGGTAAAGCGCGATACGCCCTTGTCCAGCGCCAGCTTGCGGATCGACGGCATGCGCATGCCGGGACGGAACACGCGCTCCTCGATGCGGCGGCGCGCCCACTGGACGAGCTGCTCGACCAACGTCAGCGAGGCCGTATCGTGCGGGGTGGGAATCTGGGCAAGCGGGACGGACATAACGGGCTCCAACTGTACCGAACGGTATCGAATCGATTGTACCGTTACTGTGCCGGTCGCCACCGCTACATTCAAGGCTACATTCAAGATAAGCAACAGATGGCGAAGCGGCCCGAGCGGCATGCATTGCACACGAGCGACCTCGGACCAGACCAGCCCAAACGCCATCCGCCTGTCCCGCCGACCCGGCAAACGGTTATGCTTACGCCCCCGGCCACGCTGCTGCCGCATCCGGCGCGCGTTCCGGCTTACCGCAGAAACCGCTTTCCTGATCCGCCATGACTGCCCATTCGCTCCGTCTCGATCACCTCGTAATTTCCGCCCGCACCCTCGACGAGGGCACGCAGTACGTGGCCGACACGCTCGGCGTCGCACCGGCCGGCGGCGGCGCGCATCCGCTGATGCGCACGCACAATCGCCTGCTGAACCTGTGGGGCGGCGTGTATCTGGAGGTGATCGCGGTCGACCCGCAGGCCGCGGAACCCGCGGAGGGTGCCGCACCCCGTGCCCGCCTGTTCGCCCTCGACGACCCGGCGACGCACGCGCGGCTCGAAAAAGGGCCGTACCTGTCGCACTGGGTCGCCCGGGTCGCCCCCCCGAAGCGGCTCGCGGCGTGGCAGACGCAGTATCCACAGCGCATTGCGCCGATCGTGCCAATGACACGCGGCGATTTCAGCTGGGGCCTCTCGGTGCCTGACGACGGCGCGTTCCCCGCATGGCAAGGCGCCGGCGACGGCGTGCTGCCGTCGTTGATCCAGTGGGACACGCCGCGGCATCCGTCGGCGGCGTTGCCGGAAACAGGCATCGCACTGAAAGCTTTGAAAGCAGTACATCCGCAAGCCGACGTGATTGCCGCGCAATTGCACTGGCTGGGCGCGGCGCACCTGATCGCACTCGAACCCACGGAAGGCGCAGCGGCGCTCGTCGCCGAGTTTGAAACACCCGAGGGTCTACGGACCCTTAAATAAGCAGCGCGCGCGGGTCATCAACTCGCGCGATAATTGAAGTTTTGACCGGTTCCAGACATACCAGCAGAGGAGACCATGGACCAAAGCGACTTGAAAGCCCCCACGTGGCAACTGTCCGAACGCGCACGCAAGCTCACGAGCTCGGCGATTCGCGAGATCCTGAAGGTCACGGAACGGCCCGAAGTCATTTCGTTCGCGGGTGGCCTGCCCTCGCCGGCGACCTTCCCGGCCGAGCGCATGCGCGAAGCATCCGACCGCATTTTGCGCGACGCGCCCGCCGCGGCCTTGCAATACAGCGCGACTGAAGGCTATCTGCCGCTGCGCGAATGGATCGCGCAACGCTATTCGGTGAACGGCGCGCAGATTCGCCCTTCGCAGGTACTGATCACGACCGGCTCGCAACAGGCGCTCGACCTGCTCGGCAAAGTGCTGGTGTGCCCGGACAGCCCCGTGCTGGTCGAAACGCCGACCTATCTCGGCGCGCTGCAATCGTTCTCGATGTACGAACCGCGCTACGTGCAGGTGCCGACCGACGAGCAAGGCCTGATTCCTGAAGCGCTTACGCCCGAACTGACGGCCGGCGCGCGCCTGTTGTATGCACAACCGAACTTCCAGAATCCGACGGGCCGCCGCCTGCCAGTCGAGCGCCGCCGCGCCTTGGCCGCGTTTGCGAAGACCGCACCGTTCCCGGTGATCGAAGACGATCCCTACGGCGCGCTCGACTACGCCGGTGAACCGCTGCCCACCATGCTGTCGATGGCGCCGGATCACATCGTCCATCTCGGCTCGTTCTCGAAGGTGCTGGCGCCGGGCCTGCGGGTCGGCTACATCATTGCGCCCGAAGAATTGATCTTCAAGCTCGTGCAGGCCAAGCAAGCCACCGATCTGCACACGCCGAGCTTCACGCAGCGCATCGTGTACGAAGTGATCAAGGACGGCTTCCTCGACACGCACGTGCCGACCATTCGCGAGCTGTATCGCGATCAATGCGCGGCGATGCTCGCCTCGCTCGCACGCTACATGCCCGAAGGCGTAAGCTGGAACCGGCCGGAAGGCGGCATGTTCGTGTGGGTGAATCTGCCCGCACAGATCGACAGCATGAAGCTGCTCGAAGAAGCCGTCGCGCAGAATGTGGCGTTCGTGCCGGGCGGTCCGTTCTTCGCGAGCGAAGCCCAGCACAACACGCTGCGCCTGTCGTTCGTCACGGTGCCGCCGGCCAAGATCGACGAAGGCGTGTCGCGTCTTGCGGCGCTGATCCGCGCGAAGGTCTAAGCGACCCGGCCACCTCGCCGGGTTACCGAATTTCACTACTGACCAAGGACACACCATGGCTCAAACGAATGTGTACGACAAGCTTAAGGAACTGGGCATCGAACTGCCGAGCGCAGGCGCTCCGGCAGCCGCCTATGTGATGAGCGCGCAAAGCGGCAACACGGTATACCTGTCCGGTCACATCGCCAAGAAGGACGGCAAGGTGTGGGCCGGCAAGCTCGGTGCCACCCTCACCACCGAAGAAGGCAAGGCCGCCGCACGCTCGATCGCGATCGACCTGCTCGCCACGCTGCACGCGCATGTGGGCGATCTGAATCGCGTCACGCGCATCGTCAAGCTGATGAGCCTCGTCAACTCCACGCTCGAATTCACCGAGCAGCATCTGGTCACCAACGGCGCGTCCGAACTGATCGCGGACGTGTTCGGCGAGCGCGGCAAGCATGCGCGCTCGGCGTTCGGCGTGGCGCAGATTCCGCTCGGCGCATGCGTCGAGATCGAGATGATCGCCGAGGTCGAGTAACGCACGCCAACAGGTTCGGCCGCTGGTTTGCCCAGCGGGTCGTCCTGAACATTCTGAACGCGTCGCGAGGTGCCGGTCACCCGCGGCGCGTTTTGCATGTGTGAAGAGGTGGATCGTTCCTTTGTCACCGGATAGAATCCGCGAATCCTACCCACCTGCTGGATTCGCCGGATTGCGCCCGATGCCCGCCAACACCGTTCGTTTTAAACAGGTCGACGTATTCACGTCGGTGCCGTTCAAAGGCAATCCGCTTGCTGTCGTGTTCGACGCCGACGCGCTCGATGCGAATCAGATGCAGGCGATCGCGCACTGGACCAATCTGTCCGAAACCACCTTCCTGCTGAAACCGACCGACCGGGCGGCCGATTATCGCGTGCGTATTTTCACAACGCATGGCGAACTGCCGTTCGCCGGTCATCCGACACTCGGCACCGCGCATGCGCTGCTCGAAAGCGGGTATCGACCGAAGCAGGCCGGCAAACTGGTGCAGCAATGCGGCGTGGGTCTTGTCGAATTGCAAGCACTGACTGAATCTGGATCGGCCGGCAACGTGCAAGGCGGCTGGGCTTTCGCCGCGCCTCCCGCGCGCGTCACGGCGCTCCCTCAAGATCGGTACGCGGCACTGGCTGCAGCTTTGCGTAGTGACGCAATCGATTTCAGTGCAACGCCCTGCGCGGTCGACAATGGTGCACCATGGCTCGTAGTACGCGTCAATTCAGCGCGCGACTGTCTCGCGCTGGAACCCGACGCCGCTGCGCTCGCCGATCTCGTGCATGCGATGGGTACCCATGGTCTCGCCGTCTACGGCGCGCACGGCGCTGACGGCCCGGCCACCTTCGAGGTGCGCTGCCTGATGACAGGCGGTGGCTTCGGCATTGGCGAAGATCCGGTAACGGGCAGCGCGAACGCCGCGCTTGCGGGCCTCCTGAGCGCCCAGCAGTTACGCCCGGGCTCACACTACACGGCCCGCCAAGGCACCGTACTGGGCCGCGCCGGCAACGTTTCGGTGCACTACGACGACGCAGCCGGCAAGACGTGGATCGGTGGGCCGTCGATGACGATCGTCGACGGCACGTTCCGGTTGCCATGAACGGCGCGATTAATGCGCTATGCATGATGAGAGGCCTGGCACACCTGAATTCCGGATCCCGATGAAATATTCGAATACGAATGCCAGGCTGCGGCCCCAAGGCTGGCCGCGCCGGCTGCGAATTCACCCGGATGGGACGGTCGGCCGCGCCCGCGTATACCCGATGCCCGGACCCTTCCTTAATCCAGTGGCATTAAGTAATATCGAAACGTACCCGACGACCTGCGGACGGTCAGGCACGACGCCACGCCCCCTTCCCCTGCGCAGCAGTTCCGGCACCTTGGTCACCATGCAGCCACCCATGAAATTAGCGCAGTCGATGCTCGCGCAGTTGCAGCTGGCCGGCACCAGGGCACGGGCCGCACGATGAGCCAGTCCCGCTTCTCCGACCAGCACGAAGCCAAGCCCCGCCGCGACCCTGCCGTGTCGCGCCGCCGTGCCTTGCTCGTCATTCCCGCGCTCGGCGTGCTGGTCCTGATCCTGCTTTGGACCGTGATCTTCGCGCGTCTGTCGGTTGAGAAAGAAGCCACGAATCGTGAAGCGATGGCCTCCGCTGCGATTCTCTCCGCGGCGCTGGAGCAGCATACGGTCAAGGCGATTCACCAGGTCGACCAGATCACCCGCTTCGTCAAATACGAGTTCGAGAAAACGCCGAATCACTTCGATCTCTCCAGCACAGTCGAAAAAGGCGTGGTGCAAAGCGAGACACTGGTGCAGGTGTCGCTGATCGACGAGCACGGCAGGCTGATCGCCAACACGGCCGAACTCAATCCCAAACACATCGATCTGTCGGACCGCGAACACTTCAAGGTCCACGAACACGAGAACGACGACCAGTTGTACATCAGCAAGCCGGTGCTCGGCCGCATATCCGGCCACTGGACCTTGCAGATGACGCGGCGCCTGAATCATCCCGACGGCTCGTTCGCGGGGGTCGTGGTGGTCTCCGAGGACCCCAGCTATTTCACCAGCGACTTCTACAACAACGCGGCCATCGGCCGAGAAGGCGTGATCGCGGTGATCTCGGACAACGGCACGGTGTTGGCGCGCCGCACGGGCAGCGCCGAAAGCGCCAACGGTGCATTCTCGGCGAGCGGTTCGTATCCGACCTCGGAGCATGTGTCGGGCACCTACGTCGATTCGATCGACAACGTCACGCGCATCGTCTCGTACCGGCATATCGACGGCTATCCGCTCGGCGTGCTGGTGGGCCTGTCGCAAGCCGAAGAATTCGCCGACTACAACCACACGCGCAACGTCTATCTGCTGATGGCCAGCTTCGTCTCGCTCGCGATGCTGAGCTTCTTCGCGGTGGCCACCGGGTTGATCGGCAAGCTGCTCGGGCGCGAGCGGGAAATGACGCATCTGGTCGAATACGATCTGCTAACCGGTTTGCGCAATCGCTATGCGACGCTGCAAACGCTGCGGCACGACGTGGTTCAGCCCGCCAATCTCGGCCGCCTCGCGATTCTTTTCATCGACCTCGACAACTTCAAGACCGTCAATGACACGCTTGGCCACAACGCCGGCGACATCGTGTTGCAAATGACGGCCTCGCGCCTCGCCGCCGCGGTCGGCGACTGCGGCACGCTGAGCCGCATCGGCGGGGACGAGTTCGTCGTGGTGATCAAGGGCGACGACGTCGAGAAGCGCGCGGTCACACTCGCCGAAGCGGCGGCCGAAGTATTCGCCCAGCCTTTCGAAGTGCGCGGCAGCTCGTTCGTATTGCATGCAAGCATCGGCATCGCGCTCTACTCGGTCGCCAACGAGAACGAAATCGACCTGCTGAAAAAAGCCGACCTCGCGATGTACAGCGCCAAAGACGCGGGCAAGAACTGCTACCAGTTCTATTCGCCGCAGTTGTCGCACCGCGCGGACCATTTGATGAAGTGGGAACAGCAGTTGCGCGTCGCGCTCGCCGAAGGCCAGCTGTTTCTCGCCTATCAGCCGAAGATCGATCTGACGCGCCGCTGCATCACCGGGTTTGAAGCGCTGGTGCGCTGGAACCATCCGCAACACGGTCTGATCCCGGCCAACGAATTCATTCCAGTCGCCGAATCGACCGGCCTGATCGTGCCGATCGGCGACTTCGTGATCGAAACCGCCTGCCGTCAACTGGCGTTGTGGCAGCAACAGGGCTACGACACGCTGTCGCTTGCAGTGAACATCTCCGCGGTGCAGTTCTGGCGCGGCGATCTATACGAAACCATCGCGCACGCAATCGAGGAAAGCGGCATCTCCGCGCGCCGCCTCGAACTTGAAATCACCGAGACGGCGATGATGGAATACCCCGAACTCGTCTCGGAGAAGATCTTCGCGTTGAAGCGCCTCGGCGTGCGCATTGCGCTCGACGACTTCGGCACAGGCTATTCGTCGCTCTCCTATCTGAACCGCTTCTCGGTCGACACGCTGAAGGTGGACCGTTCGTTCGTCCAGGCGATTCCCGGTGACCGCAGCGTGTGCGTGATGGTCACTGCGATCGTCAACCTGGCGCGTTCGCTCGGGCTCACGGTAGTAGTCGAAGGCACCGAGACCGAAGAGCAGATCGCGTGGCTCGCCGCGCTCGGCCATATCGAGGCGCAGGGCTTCCTGTTCTCGCGTCCGGTGCCGGTCGACGCGATTCCGGCACTGCTCGAACGCTTCGGCGTATGCGGCATGAAGGGTCACCGCGCCGCGCATGAAACCGACAGCACCAACAGCGTGTCCAGCACCAGCGCGAGCACCAATAGCTGAGCGCGGCCCGGCTGTGGCGCGCCTAGCACACGGGCGCAGCGCCCAGCCTTTAGACGGATAAGCGGCGCCCCGCGCTTATCCAACCGCAGCATCGCAAAACCCGCTACATTCACGCTGTACCGCGTTACAGTGCGATGCCGGCTGCCGGCGCACCAACACACACAACGATGATCCCAAGGGGCGGGCCGCCCGCGTACCGGCGCCCGCGGCGCCATGCAGACGATCACGAGCCAGGATGCCGCAAGGCGAGGAAGACGAGAACCGCTATGGACGCTGTTCCGGGTCGTGTTCGGCCTGTCGGCGCTGTCGTGGGGCGGCCTCGCGCTGATGGCGCAACTTGAAAACCACTACGTGGAACGCGAAGGGCGGCTCTCGCGCGTGGCCTTTTCCGATCTGATCGCGCTTGCCTGGATGGTGCCCGGACCGGTGGGCTGCAACGTCGCCGTGCAACTGGGACATGCGCTGCGCGGACGCGCCGGCGCCTGGGTGGCCGGCGTCGCAAGCGTGCTGCCTTTTTTCATGCTGATGACGCTGTTCGCGATCTTCTATCGCACGCCGCTCGTGCGCGCCGCTGCCTCTCAAACTTTGCTCAATCATTTCAGCGTGGTGCTGGCCACGCTGATCGCGATCACCTGGTACAAACAGACGCGCGCGCTGGTGCGCGGCAAGCTCGAATGGATCGCGGCGGTGCTCGGGTGTGTAGCGCTCTTCTATGCGCACAGTCCCGCGGCGTACGTGGTGATGCTCAGCACGGCTTTCGGCACCGGCTGGCTGGTCAGCACGGATCGCAATGCACGCATCGCCGTGTCGATCGGTCGCGGCGACTGGCACATGCTGGCCGCACTGTGCGTGCTGCTGGCGATATTCGCACTGCCGTTGCCGCATCGCTATGAGCTGGCGCTGCTATGGCCACGACTGGCTGGTGCGGGCATGACGTTGTTCGGCGGCGGTTTCTCGGCGTTGCCGGTGCTCAAGACGCTGTTCGTCACGCCAGCCATCGGTGTATCGGATAACGACTTCACCTTGGCGTTTTCGCTATCGCCGTTATCGCCTGGACCGCTGTTGAACGTGGTGCCGTTCTTCGGCTATCTGGTGGATGGCTGGGTGGGCGCGCTGATTGCTACGCTCGCGCTTTTTGTGCCGTCGGGCTGCCTCGTGGTGCTGGCGCAGCGGCATCTGCATCAGTTGAAGGCCAATCCGCGTTTCGAGCACGGCATGCGGATCCTGCGCGCGGTCACCACCGCGTTTCTGGCGGTGGCGGTACTGCGCATCGCGGGGCATGTGCCGTTCAAACCTGAGTATCTGGTGACGGCGCTGTTCTCCGCCATGTGCTTCGCGAAACTCAAGGTGCCGGTGTATGTGGTGTACGGGACTGTGGCGATCGTGTGTGGGCTGTGGCTTGCCTGCGGCGCCATGCCGTAGTCGGTGGTGGCCCGCGCTTGATAACCGGTATTCATTCGCGCGCTTCAGAGCCGTCACTCACGCTCGCGCTGTGAAGCCGTACTCCACGACGCGAGCAGAATGTCGCGGTAAGTAGTCGGGCTTCAGAACCCGCGCGAGAGCACCGCCACACCGATCGTCACCACGCCCAGCACGATATTCACCAGCACCAGACGCCGGATCGTGCCGACCGCTTGCGCGCCGTCCGGCCACTTCTGCGCCTGCACCGCGCGGCGAATGCGCGGGAACACGGCGAAGCGAATGTGTCCGAAGATCAGCATCATCACGATGCCGATGCCGGCCATGGCATGCAACGGCCACGTGGCGTGACCGCCGCCGAATTGCATCAGCAGGAAACCGCCAGTGAGTAGAATCACCAGCACGGCTGCCGCGACCCAGTTGAAGAAGCGGCCGAACACCGACTCCCACAAAGGCAGACGAAGTTGCGGCGAAAGATCGGCAATGGCCGGGCGCAGACAGAAATGCGCAAACACCATTCCACCCACCCACACCGCGACCGCGAGCAGATGCAAAAAGAGTGCGAGTTCGATAGCTTTGTTCATGTTGTTTTCCTCTCCCGACGACGCCACACCGCTTGTGACGAGTGATATTAGTAGCGGCTATTGAGCGCATTCGACTGCGCGCTATGCGTGCAGTTCCATGTACTGGCGGCGTCTTAACATTCCTTGTAGTTGTTATTGCAACGCGCCCGATGCCGCGACGGCGTTACACCCCGGATTTTTGCTACGCGCGGCGTGCGCTTTAAAGCGCACGATGTGGCTGCTTGTGTTTCGAAGCACACGCCGCGTTCATGCCTGGCCCCACTCTACTTCTATCTGCTTCTATTTGCTATTACGCCGCGAGCACCGGACGCATACCGTCGAGCTTCATCTTGCTCTCAGGCGCACGCCCCTTGCGCGCCCGCTTGCCAATGTGCGGCGTGAGTGTGGCGACGCTCAGCTTCTCTTCGTCGACACGGCCACCGCGACGCGTGCCGATCAACACCACGCCCGCTTTGTTGATGGACAGCGCCTGCAGCAGCGTTTCATTGTCGTCGAGCGCCATCAGCGTGACGCCGCGTCCGCCGCCCGAGAGCGTCTTCATCTCGTCGAGGCCGAACACCAGCAGGCGCCCGCCTGAAGACAGACAGGCAATCTGCGTCGCATCCGGCAGCATCGGCATCGGCGCGAGCGGCGCAGCACCCGCGTCGATCGTCATGAACGATTTGCCGGCCTTCACGCGGCTCACCATGTCGCCGACCTTGGCGACAAAGCCAAAGCCGTTGCTCGACGCGAGCAGCAATGCCTGATCCGCGGAAGCCGCGTAGTAATGCATCAGGTGGCTGCCCGACTCGAGTTCGATCAGCGACGTGACCGGCACGCCATCACCCCGCCCGCCCGGCAGCATCGCAACCGCCACCGAATAGACGCGGCCATTGCTGCCCCATGCAACCAGCGTATCCGGCGTGCGGCACTGGAACGCCGCGTAGAGTCCATCGCCCGCCTTGAACGTGAAGCCGGCTACATCCAGGCCGTGACCCTTCAGCGCGCGGACCCAGCCCTTCTGCGACACCACCACCGTCACCGGCTCGTCGACCACGCGTGCTTCGAACGTAGCGCGCTTTTCCTGCTGGATCAGCGTGCGGCGCTCGTCGCCGTATTGTTTCGCGTCGCCTTCGATTTCCTTGATGAGCAGACGCTTCATCGCCGATTCGCTGCCGAGCAGTTCTTCGAGCTTGGCCTTCTCGTCGCGCAATTCGGCCAACTCCTTCTCGATCTTGATCTTCTCGAGACGCGCCAACTGACGCAAGCGGATTTCGAGAATGTCTTCGGTCTGCCGGTCCGACAAGCCGAACGCGGCCATCAGCGCGGCCTTCGGCTCGTCCGATTCGCGGATGATGCGGATGACTTCGTCGATATTCAAAAAGACGATCATCCGGCCTTCAAGAATATGAATCCGGTCGTCGACCTTGCTCAAGCGATGACGCGTGCGCCGCGTGACCGTCGCGAAGCGGAACGCGATCCACTCGTGGATGATTTCGCTCAGGCCCTTCTGACGCGGCCGGCCATCGCCACCCACCATCACCATATTGAGCGACGCGTTCGATTCGAGGCTCGTATGGGCGAGCAGCGAATTGACGAATTCGGTTTGATCGATGCGGCTCGACTTCGGCTCGAACACGAGGCGCACCGGCGAGTCCCGTCCCGATTCGTCGCGCACCGCGTCGAGCAGCGCGAGCATGGTCTGCTTGGTCTGCAGCTGTTCGGGCGTGAGCGCCTTCTTGCCGAGTTTGATCTTCGGGTTGGTCTGCTCTTCGATTTCTTCGAGCACCTTCTGCGCGGCCGTGTTCGGCGGCAGTTCGGTGATCACGAGTTGCCACTGGCCGCGCGCAAGCTCTTCGATCTTCCAGCGAGCGCGCACTTTAAGGCTGCCGCGGCCGCTTTCGTAGGCCGCGGAAATCTCGGCGTCGCTCGAAATGATCTGGCCGCCGCCCGGAAAGTCCGGCCCCGCGATGTGTTGCATCAACTCGGCGTGCTCGATCTTCGGATTACGGATCATCGCGACCGCAGCCGCTGCGACTTCGCGCAGATTGTGCGACGGGATTTCCGTGGCCAGACCGACTGCAATGCCGGATGCGCCGTTCAGCAACACGAACGGCAAGCGCGCGGGCAACAGCTTCGGCTCCTCGAACTCGCCGTCGTAGTTCTTCATGAAGTCGACCGTGCCTTGGTCGATCTCATCGAGCAAGAGCTTCGCGATCGGCGTCAGGCGCGCTTCGGTGTACCGCATTGCCGCTGCGCCGTCGCCGTCGCGCGAACCGAAGTTGCCCTGGCCGTCGATCAGCGGATAGCGCATCGAAAAATCTTGCGCGAGACGCACCAGCGCGTCGTACGCCGACTGGTCGCCGTGCGGGTGGTACTTACCGAGCACGTCGCCGACCACGCGCGCCGACTTGACGGGCTTGGCGTTGTCGCCGAGGCCCATGTCGTTCATGGCGAACAGAATGCGGCGCTGCACCGGCTTCTGGCCGTCGCATACGTCCGGCAGCGCGCGGCCCTTGACCACGCTCACCGCGTAGTCGAGGTACTGCCGTTCCGCATAGTTGCCGAGCGTCAGGAAGTCGCCTTCCGGGGGCGGCGGCTCGGTGAAAAGGTCGAGAGTGTTATCGTCGTCCATCTAGATTCCGTATCCGTGTTTGGCGTGAAATTTCGTGCGAAGGCAGAGCGTTGTTAAGAACGCTCGCTCAGATATCCGCTTCCACTTCGTTGCCCTTTTCTTCCAGCCAGCTGCGCCGTGACGCCGCTTCGCCCTTGCCCATCAGCATCGTCATGCGCGCCACCGTGGTGTCGTAGTCGAGTTCGCCAAGCGCCACCGGCGTCAGGCGCCGCGTGTCGGGGTTCATCGTGGTGTCCCACAACTGCTCCGCACTCATTTCGCCCAAGCCTTTGAAGCGGCTGATGGACCATTGCGTGTCGCGTACGCCGTCTTTGCGCAGCTTGTCGAGGATCGCTTCGAGCTCGCCTTCGTCGAGCGCGTAGAGCTTCTGCGCCGGCTTCTTGCCGCGCGCGGGCGCATCGACCCGGAACAGCGGCGGACGCGCCACGCACACATGCCCGCGTTCGATCAGCTGCGGGAAATGCTTGAAGAACAGCGTGAGCAGCAGCACCTGGATGTGCGAACCGTCGACGTCGGCGTCCGACAAGATGCAGATCTTGCCGTAACGCAGATTCGACAGATCGACCTTGTCGTCCGGGCTATGCGGATCGACGCCGATCGCTACCGAAATGTCGTGCACTTCGTTGTTGGCGAACAGGCGGTCGCGCTCGGTTTCCCAGGTGTTCAGCACCTTGCCGCGCAGCGGCAGGATTGCCTGGTATTCCTTGTCGCGGCCCATCTTTGCCGAGCCGCCCGCCGAGTCACCCTCGACGAGGAACAGTTCGTTGCGGCCGATTTCCGTCGATTCGCAATCGGTCAGCTTGCCCGGCAGCACGGCCACGCCCGAGCTCTTGCGCTTCTCGACCTTCTGGCCGGCGCGCGTACGCGCCTGCGCCTGCTTGATGACGAGGTCGGCGAGTTTCTTGCCGTGCTCGACGTGCTGGTTCAGCCACAGCTCCAAAGCCGGCCGCGAGAACGACGACACCAGTTTCACCGCATCGCGGCTATTCAGGCGCTCCTTGATCTGTCCTTGGAATTGCGGATCGAGCACCTTCGCCGACAGCACGAACGACACGCGCGCGAATACGTCTTCCGCCAGCAGCTTGACGCCCTTCGGCTGCAGGTTATGCAACTCGACAAAGCTCTTCACCGCCTGGAACAGACCGTCACGCAAACCGGATTCGTGCGTGCCGCCCGCAGGCGTCGGAATCAGGTTGACGTACGACTCGCGCATCAGCGTGCCTTCTTCGCTCCATGCGACGACCCATGCAGCGCCCTCGCCTTCAGCAAACGTCTCTTCGCTGGCGCGTGAATTTTCGACATAGCGCTCGCCTTCGAACAGTGGAATCAGCAGATCGCTGCCGTTCATGCCTTCGAGCAGGTAGCCGCGCAAACCGTCTTCGTATTTCCAGGTTTGCTGCTCGCCGGTTTTCTCGTTGATCAGCGTGACTTCTACGCCCGGCAACAGCACCGCTTTCGAGCGCAGCAGACGTTGCAGTTCGCCGAGCGGCAGGTTCGGCGAATCGAAGTACTTCGGATTGGCCCACGCGGTGACGCGTGTGCCGGACTTCTTGTCGGCCTTTGTTGCGGGCCGCACTTCGAGTTGCTTCGCGACGTCGCCATTGGCAAAGCTCAATTCGGCGACTTTGCCGTCGCGCCACACGGTGACGTCGAGGCGCGTGGACAGCGCGTTGGTGACCGACACGCCGACGCCGTGCAGGCCGCCCGAGAACGTGTAGGCGCCGCCGGCGGCTTTATCGAACTTGCCGCCCGCGTGCAGGCGCGTGAAAACGATTTCGACAACCGGCACGCCTTCTTCCGGATGCAGGCCGAACGGAATGCCGCGGCCGTCGTCTTCGACCGAGACCGAATGGTCCGTGTGGAGCGTGACCGTGATTTGCCGGCCGTGGCCGCCAAGGGCCTCGTCCGACGCGTTGTCGATAACTTCCTGAATGATGTGCAGCGGATTTTCGGTGCGGGTGTACATCCCGGGCCGTTGCTTGACCGGCTCCAGGCCCTTCAACACCTTGATCGACGCTTCGCTATACGCGGCGTTTGGCTTTTTCGTAGACATGGTTGACTCGGGTGCGTCGGTTCATCGTTGTCCACAGGTCCTGTGGACAGGTCCGTGGACAATGCGTTGAGTTTTCAAAAAAAGCGAAACGAAACAACGGGGTTAGGTGGGGTGCCCGCAGTGCGGGCAACGTGTTTTATCGCCTGGCTTCCCATGGGCGCGCTCGACGGCGGCTCGATGCGGGCTCCACAGCCCGGCAACGGCCAGCCGGTGCGAACGCCGGGGGAAGCCTGTTCGCGGGGTATTTTACTGATTTCGATACTAGGAGCAATTTGCCGGATGTCCGATCGGCCGTTTGGTAGAGGGCGGATAGGCTAATCCGGGTAGATTGCGACGGCGGTGAACGGCACACATATATAATCTGAACTCTCCCCCACGCCGTTGTCGGAGTGCCGAAATGAGACCTTCTGAAGCGCTTAGCGCCCATCGCACCGAAGTCAGGAAGATCGTCGCCGAGCATCATGCCATCAATGCCCGCGTCTTCGGCTCCGCGATTCGCGGCGAAGACCGCGACGACAGCGATCTCGATCTGCTCGTCGACCCGACCCCCGAAACGACGTTGCTGGATATCGCCCGCATTCAGAGCCGCTTGCAAAGACTTCTCGGCGTTTCGGTTGACGTCCTGACTCCCAAAGCGCTTCCGGAAGCGTTCCGCGCCCGCGTCGTTGCCGAAGCGGTGCCGGTGTGAGAAAGAGCGATTTGCGGGTGGCCGACTACGTTGACCATATGCTCAATGCCATCGAGCGGATTCAGCGCTACACGCAGGGTATGACTGATTCGACGTTTCTGGGCGACGAATTGGTACAAGATGCCGTGATTCGAAATCTGGAAATCGTCGGAGAGGCGGCGCGTAACATTGAGCGCGACCACCCGGCATTCGCCGCCGCCTACGCCGAAGTTCCGTGGGAGGAAATGTACCTCATGCGCAATCGTGTCGCGCATGGTTACTTTTCAATCGACCTTGGAATCGTGTGGCAGACCCTGCAACGTGAACTACCCGATCTCCATCAGCTGCTTTCGGGCCTGAAAAACGCGTAAGCGAGGCACGCGCCTTTCGGCCCACGTCCCGACCCATCACTTCCGCTTACTCTCCAGTTCATCCCATCGTTCCATCGCAGCCAGCAACTCCTCGTCGATCGCCGCGTAGCGTGCGGTCAGCCGAGTGCCTTCCGCCGGATCCTTCGCGAAGATCGAGCCTTCTTCGAGTTGCGCGCCAATCGCCTTTTGCTCGGATTCCAGTGCAGCGATCTGCGCTGGCAACGCTTCGAGTTCGCGCTGTTCCTTGAACGACATCTTCGCGGCACGCTGCGTATTGCGGCCAGCCGGCACGCCAGCGTCTTTCGACGCCACTTCTTTAGCCGCTTCTTTCTGCGCGTCCTGCGCCATCTGCTGCGAGCGGTCGCGCTGAATCTGCCAGTCCGTAAAGCCACCGACGTACTCGCGCCACTTGCCGCCGCCTTCCGACGCGATCACCGAAGTCGCGACGTTATCGAGGAACGCGCGATCGTGGCTGACCAGCAGCACGGTGCCATCGTATTCGGTGAGCAGTTCTTCGAGCAGTTCGAGCGTCGGGATGTCGAGGTCGTTGGTCGGTTCGTCGAGCACCAGCACGTTGGCCGGCCGCGCGAACAAACGCGCCAGCAGCAGGCGATTGCGCTCGCCCCCCGACAGCGACTTAACCGGCGACCGCGCGCGTTCCGGCGCGAACAGGAAGTCGCCGAGATAACTCATCACGTGCTTCTTCTGGCCGTTGACTTCGACCCACTCGCTGCCCGGGCTGATCGTATCGGCGAGGCTCTTCTCCAGATCCAGTTGCGCACGCATCTGGTCGAAGTACGCAACCTGCAGATTGGTGCCGATACGCACCGCGCCTTCGTCCGGCGGCAACTCGCCGAGGATCATTTTCAGCAGCGTGGTCTTGCCCGCACCGTTCGGACCGACAAAGCCGATCTTGTCGCCGCGCATCACCGTGGCCGTGAAGTTGTCGACCACCGTGCGCGAACCATAGCGCTTGGTGACGTCGGTCAGCTCGGCGACGATCTTGCCGGACTTCTCGCCCTGGCCCACGTCGAGCTTGACGTTGCCCTGCACATTGCGGCGTTCGGCGCGCTCGTTGCGCATCTGCACAAGCCGCGCGATCCGGCCGACGCTACGCGTACGGCGCGCTTCCACGCCCTTGCGAATCCACACTTCTTCCTGCGCGAGCAGCTTGTCGAACTTGGCCGCTTCGACTTGTTCCACTTCAAGCTGCTGCGCCTTCCTGGTCTGGTAGGCGCTGAAATTGCCCGGATACGACAGCAAACGCCCGCGATCCAGTTCGACGATGCGCGTGGCGACACGGTCGAGAAACGC
This sequence comes from Paraburkholderia sp. GAS348, assembly GCF_050434205.1. Taxonomy (NCBI): domain Bacteria; kingdom Pseudomonadati; phylum Pseudomonadota; class Betaproteobacteria; order Burkholderiales; family Burkholderiaceae; genus Paraburkholderia; species Paraburkholderia sp. GAS348. The sequence goes on along the minus strand of NZ_JBNPVT010000005.1, from coordinate 379,266 downwards.
GCGATCGTGGGTGATGAAGAACAAACCCGCGCGCAGCGAGACCAGCAGTTCCTCGAGCCAGCGGATGCCGTCGAAGTCGAGGTGGTTGGTCGGCTCGTCGAGCAGCAACACGTCTGGCTGCACGACCAGCGCGCGCGCCAGCGCGACGCGCTTTTGCATCCCGCCCGACAGCGAACCGACCCGCGCCTCGCCATTCAGACCGATTTGCTGCAGCGTGGTGGCCACGCGCGTGCTCCAGTTCCAGGCGTCCGAATGGTCGAGCGCCGATTGCAGCGTGTTCATGCGCGACATCAGCGCGTCGTGCTCCGGGCCTTCTGGCTCGTCGGCCAGCTGATTGGCGACCGCGTCATATTGATCCAGCAGCTCGCGGGCGTGAGTCAGGCCGGCGGCGACCGCTTCGAACACCGTGTCGTCCGTATCGAACTCCGGCTCTTGCGGCACGTAGACCGACGTCAGGCCCTGTTGGCGCGTGATGAGGCCATCGTCCGGCTTGGTCAGATCGGCGACGATTTTCAGCAGCGACGACTTGCCCGCGCCGTTACGGCCGATCAGCCCAACGCGCTCGCCCGCTTCGAGAGAGAAATCCGCGTGATCGAGCAACGCGACGTGACCGAACGCCAGTTGGGCCCCGGTAATGGTGTAAAGCGACATGGAGAATTGGAGAAGACAGCGATGAGTCGGAACTGCTCATTGTACCGGGCGCGCGGGCGGGTGCCTGTATGCCGGAAGAGATAGGCTGAATGGCCAGCTTGCAAAACGGGGATGAACCGTACGCAAGCCAGATGCAGACCGGATCCGACTGGGTTCAAGCCCTGCGCAAGCCAGGATATAAAACGGAAAACGCGGCCGGACGGCGCTCGCGCACGTCCAGCCGTCTCACCCGTCACGTTACTTCACGTGCACCGTGATGGTCTTGCTCATCTCCGGCCCATACGAACGATGCGCACCGTCGCCGAATTGCAGCGTCAGCGTATGGTCGCCCGGCGGCAGCGTCAGATCGGTTTCGGTCTGGCCCTTGCCGAAGTGGAGCGATTTGTCGTTGGCGGGAATCACTTCGCCCTTGGGAAGGGGCTTGCCGTCGATCAGCAGATGATGATGGCCCGTGCCTTCCGTCATCGTGCCGGCTGGCGCGATCTTCATGCCGTCGACACCGAACACCACGTGCACCGGATTGCTGACGGTTGCACCGTCCGCCGGCTGCACGAACGACACGCCTGTGGCCTGCGCCGCGCCCGATACGGCGAGCAAGCCGGCCAGTACCGTACCGGCCAACCATGTGTTCTTAAACATCGTTTTTCTCCTTTTTCTGGGAAACGAGAGTCATGCGCGGCCATGCAGGCGTCGATGGCGGCTCAAGTCGCCTGAGGCCGATCGTCGCAACGCATGCCAGGCGCCCGCCGCGCCTGTCCAAAAGATGAGTTGCGGATCAAAGCATACACGCTGTGTATGACGGAGTCCGTCACGCGGGCCCGGACACGTCTCAGGCGCTTTGCGGCGCTGCCGCATGGGTAGTTAGCGATGCATTTGACGCGGTGCATTTGACAAATTCCGGTAACATTGCGGGTCGCCGCCGTGCCCCAAAAAGGGGCAGACTGGGCGGATCATTGCATTGAACCAAAGAAGAGTACGTCGTGAGCGAAGTAATTGAAGTGACTGAATATAAGAGCTGGGTCTGCCTGATTTGCGGCTGGATCTACAACGAAGAAGAAGGCCTTCCCGAAGAAGGTATCGTCCCGGGCACGCGCTTCGCCGCGATTCCGGACGACTGGCACTGCCCGCTGTGCGATGTAAGCAAGGCGGAGTTTGCGGTGGTGGAATTCTGAGTGAGCTCGATTAAACCGGGGGTGCGCTGTCTGATGTAGTGCGCCGGGCGGTTCGCGCGGCCCAGTGGGTGAAGCCTGCTGGGCCGTTTGCTTTGTGTGACGGGCTTTGCAGCCCTCCTCGCGGCTGGGCGTGTTTGATATACTCTGCCGCTCGCTGGCGAATTTGGACTCGCCTGGTCCCTGCCCGGGGTTGTTCGTCGGCGGGATTACAGCGATTATTTTGGTTCGGTCCTCTCCCCGTAGTTCAATGGATAGAACAAGTGCCTCCTAAGCGCTAGATACAGGTTCGATTCCTGTCGGGGGGACCAATCAGCGTCCCAGCGTCTCCCAAATTTGCCCAGACAAGCCCCGCATGCCTTGCGCTACGGGGCTTTTTGTTGCCATCACGGGCGCAACAGCTTCCTTTGGCGTCGCGGATGGCTTCGACTGTCATGGTTGCGCCTCTGATGCCAACAACAGCCGGAAACGATCCACGCCCCCGGCCGCCCCCCCATCACGAAGGCCGCTTCGGAATATCCAATCCCTTCGCCACCGCCGGACGCGCAACGAACGCCGCCAGCACCCGCTTCACATTCGGAAAGTCTTCGATCCCGACCAGATGCCCTGCTTCGTAGAAGCCGATCAGATTGCGCACCCACGGGAAGGTCGCGATATCGGCGATCGAGTAAGCATCGCCCAGGATCCAGTCACGCCCTTCGAGCTGCTGATCCAGCACCGCAAGCAGCCGCTTCGACTCGGCGATATAACGGTCGCGCGGGCGTTTATCTTCGTATTCCTTGCCGGCGAACTTGTGGAAGAAACCCACCTGGCCAAACATCGGGCCGATGCCGCCCATCTGGAACATCACCCACTGGATCGCTTCATAACGGCCAACGGCATCCTGAGGAATCAATTTGCCCGTCTTCTCCGCCAAGTAGATCAGGATCGCGCCGGATTCGAACAGCGGCAGCGGCTTGCCGCCGGGGCCGTTCGGATCGATGATCGCCGGAATCTTGTTGTTCGGATTCAGCGACAGAAACGCATCCGACATCTGATCGTTCGCATCGAAGCGCACGAGGTGCGGCTCATACGGCAGACCAGTTTCTTCGAGCATGATCGACACCTTCACGCCGTTGGGCGTCGGCAGCGAATACAGCTGAATCCGGTCCGGATGCTCGGCAGGCCATTTCTTCGTGATCGGGAAGGTAGAGAGATCGGTCATGGTGCGGGTGTAAACCTTGTGCGAGAGCTTCGGCTGGAAATCGGAATCGGGAATCCGCGATCGGCCAGAAGGCCGAAAAGAAAGACCCGAACGCGCGACCGCCAAATATAAACCGACTCAGCACAACGCGTGCGAGCCCGCCTCAAAACACCCTGGTGCGAACGTGGCCACTCAACGCGCCTCCTTACCGCCTAATCGCCTAACCGCCCGCGGCGGCAAGGCTCACCACAAATCTTTGGTCGCCGTACCGGCGCGCAGGTTATACCCATCGCGCCACAGCGTCGCGCCGACCGTCAGCAGCAGGGTCTTCTGCTCGCCATCGAGTTGCTCCCACGCCCCAGCCAGCCAGGTGGCAAAACTCGCACAGGTGGTTTCGAGGTCGACGGGTACTTTGCCCTCCAGATACTGCCGTTCGAACATCGAAAGCACTTTTTCGGGTGTCATGGGCGCCTCCCCCTAGTTGAATCCGCCCAGTCTAAAGGCGGCGCACGACGCGCGGAGCGTCTGCGGCGCCGAACCCGGGTTACTCCCAGGCCAGAACACAAAAGGCGCCGAAGCGCCTTTTCCCATCAAGCGACCCCGCGAGCCGCATTACGGCGCGTTGCGCTTTGCATTGTCCTTGGCGTCTTCCTTAGCGTCGCCATAAGCCTTTTGCACTTTGCCGGCGGCTTGCTGGAGGTCGCCCTTGAGCTCCTTACCGGGGTTGTTGGTGGCCTTGCCGACGGCTTCGTTGACCTTGCCCTTGACCTGCTCGCCCACGCCTTTTACCTGGTCCTTGTTCATGTTCAGCTCCGATTTCTGGAATGCCGGCGCGACATTACGCCAGTATCCCTGTTCAGCAACGGGTGTGCCCGCGCCCGCCGCCAGCCGGTTTCGCCCTGTCAGGCCGGTCGCGAAAAATATTTCAAAAAGCCCTAAAGTCCCTCCGCAGCCTGCCGTAAAGGCGCCATGGAGGAGCTATGGAACGCACACCCATTACGCAGACGGGGTCATCCCAGGCGGCGCTGATCGACCAGGACATCGCGCATATCGGGCGTGTGATGCGGCCGTCTTTACACGGCGACCTGGGTGGACCGATTCTGCCGACCGCCTACTGGCGCAAGCGTCTGCACCAGTTGCTCGACACCGGCAATCTGTCCCACGCGCAATTGTGCGGAGTCGACAGCCTCCTGCTGCAGCTCGACCAGTTCGAAGCCGCACCCCAGCCAGTTCTGGATGAGCTGCCCCCGGCAGACGCCGCGCTGCCCCAGCCGCTACAGGCCGCGACCTCCGACGACCATTTCTGACACGCTGCAAGCCTTGATGGCCGGCCTTCCACGCCGGCCAGTCCGACTCGTATCCGCTAAAAAAAGGCCGCGAACCCTGTCGCGGCCTGAACACGTCGCAACGCGGGGAATTCGCGTCACACGACAAGCCTGCACGTCCAACCGTGACAGCCGCATTTAGGCGAGAACAGGCTTTGCTTGCCGGAAATATTCCGCCCCTTGTCCGCGGAAATAGGAAAAATGGGACGACCTTAGGTCATAATGTCCGCAAAAATTCCCCAGCAAGGACCTCTGTGACCCACGCCCCACCGCTCGACCTGCTCAGACAGGCGCGCACCCGCTTCACCCAACGCGAAATCGCAGCGCACGTCGGTAAGGACATCAAGACGGTGCGCCGCTGGGAAAAAGGCGAAACGCCGTGTCCGTCCATGCTCGAACCGGCCTTGCGCGATCTGCTGCACAGCGGCGGCCGGACGAAGGCCGGCGCGGCTACGGGCGGCGCCCAGTTCCGCTTTATCGATCTGTTTGCCGGCATCGGCGGCATTCGCATGGGTTTCGAGGCGCACGGCGGCGACTGTGTCTTCACGAGCGAGTGGAACGATTTCTCCACCAAAACCTATCGCGAGAACTACCCGGCCGACGGCGAACACACGCTGATCGGCGACATCGTTTCGTTTCCCGCCGAAGCGGTGCCGAGTCACGATGTGCTGCTCGGCGGCTTTCCGTGCCAGCCGTTCTCGATCGCCGGCGTCAGCAAGAAGAACGCGCTGGGCCGCCCGCACGGATTCGAGTGCACAACGCAAGGCACGCTGTTTTTCGACGTCGCCAGGATCATTGCGGCAAAGCGCCCCGCCGCGTTCCTGCTGGAGAACGTGAAGAATCTGCTCTCGCACGATAAAGGCCGTACCTTCGACGTGATCCTGCAGACCCTGCGCGACGAACTCGGCTACGAAGTGCACTACCGCGTGGTCGACGGTCAGCATTTCACGCCACAGCACCGGGAGCGCATCATCATTGTCGGCTTTCGCGGCAAGACGTCGTTCACCTGGGACGATCTGCGTCTGCCGGAAAGCGGCCCGCGCCTCGGCTCGATCCTGCATCGCACCGACGGCAGCGAACCGGTGCTGCCGTGGGACCACGATCGCTTCTTCGACCATGCCGGCAAACGCGTGCAAGCAAAGTACACGCTCACGCCGAATCTCTGGACCTATCTGCAAAACTACGCGGCGAAGCATCGTGCAGCGGGGAACGGCTTTGGCTTCGGCATGGCTTATCCCGACAGCGTCACGCGCACACTCTCCGCGCGTTATCACAAGGACGGCTCGGAAATTCTGGTCTATCAGGGCGAACAGTTGCGGCCGCGACGCCTCACGCCGCGCGAATGCGCCCGGCTGATGGGCTTTCCCGATACCTTCAGGATTCCGGTCAGCGACACGCAGGCTTACCGGCAATTCGGCAACAGCGTCGTCATGCCGGTGATGCGGGAAATGGCGCGCATCATGCTGCCGCACGTGCAAACCCTGCTCGCCGAGGAAACGCACAATGGTTCGAAGCAAGCCCTTTCGCTCTATTCCTGAGCGGCCCTTTCCCCTACCCAGGCGCTAGCGATGGTCGATATCGTCGACAGCGCAACGCGCAGCCGGATGATGTCCGGCATTCGCGGCCGCAACACGAAACCGGAAATCCTGATCCGCAGCCTGCTGCATGGCCGGGGTTTTCGCTTCCGTCTGGACGCACGCGACCTGCCGGGCCGCCCGGACATCGTGCTGCCGCGCTACCGCGCTGTCGTACTGGTGCACGGCTGCTTCTGGCACGGTCACGACTGTCATCTTTTCAAATGGCCGCAAACGCGGCCGGAGTTCTGGCGCGACAAGATCGGCCGAAATCGCAGCAACGACGACAAGGTTCAGGCGGCGTTGCTCGCCAGCGGCTGGCGCGTCGGGGTGGTATGGGAATGCGCTTTGCGTGGCGCGAATCGCGATATCGAGGGCGTGTTGCAACGGCTCGTCGAGTGGTTGAAGAGCGACGCGCCGCGCTTCGAGGAGCGCGGCTGAAAGCTGCTTGTAGCCCGCCCGATTGGAACGAATCCGCAAGCGGCTGGTGATACACTCGATTGGCTAGCTCGGGGCATTTTTGCGAGCCGAACTTGCAGAAATCGGGCGGTAAGCCGGCAGCAAAAAAACACGCCCCGACCATCCCAGAACCACTCACGAAGGGAGGCACACGATGGCTGATTTCCGTCTCTGGTCCGACGATTTCCCCACCAATGGCTTTATGCCGAAAGCCCACGAATACCACGACAAGGCCTTCGGTGTAGACGGCGAGAATATCTCGCCCTCATTGCAATGGGATGCGCCACCGGCCGACACCCAAAGCTTCGCGCTCACCGTTCACGATCCCGACGCGCCCACCGGCAGCGGCTTCTGGCACTGGGTTGTCGTCAACATTCCGGCTGACGTCCGCTCACTGCCGCGCAACGCCGGCAAGGCCGATGGCTCGCTGCTGCCGCCAGGCGCGCTGCAGGTGCGCAACGACTACGGCACGGTCGGCTTCGGCGGCGCAGCGCCCCCGCGTGGCGACAGGACGCATCGCTACATCTTCCGCCTGCATGCGCTGAAGGTGCCGCACCTGCCGATCAACGCGGACACCACCAATGCGGTCGCGCGTTTCATGACGCATCTTAACGAGCTCGACTCCACCACCCACACCGGCCTGTACGAGCTCAAATAACGCATGAGACACGATGCCGTTGCGCTGTCGCAGCGCCGGCATCGTCGCTGCGTGCCGTCTTGTCTTCCAGGGCGGCACGCAGCGCGCGTGGTTCATCGCAGGTCGCAGGGTCGATGAACCGCCCCACTCCGAATCCAACAGAACGATGCACGCACAACCATTGCGCAAGGACAGTTCGATGCCGGCCGGTGCCCCCTCGGCTACCCCACTCGCCGCCGGCACGCCGCTCGCAGACAGCACCGAACAAGGCCTGCCGATTCCGCAACGCTACTGGGCGATGCTGGTTATCGCGCTCGCCCTCACGCTGGCGGTGCTCGACAGCGCGATCGCCAACGTGGCGCTGCCGACCATCGCGCGCAATCTGCATGCGAGCGCAGCCGGCTCGATCTGGGTCGTCAACGCGTACCAGCTCGCCATCACCATTTCACTGCTGCCGCTCGCGTCGCTCGGCGATCGCATCGGCTACCGGCGCATCTATCTGGCCGGGCTGATCCTGTTCACCGTGGCGTCGTTCGGTTGCGCGTTGTCCACCTCGCTGCCGACGCTCGCGCTCGCCCGCGTCGTTCAGGGCTTCGGCGCGGCGGGCATCATGAGCGTGAACACCGCGCTCGTGCGCATGATCTATCCGCCCGCGCAGCTTGGGCGCGGCGTCGCAATCAACGCGATGGTCGTTGCGGTGTCGTCCGCGCTCGGGCCGACGGTCGCCTCCGGCGTACTCGCCGTAGCCTCGTGGCCGTGGCTGTTCGCGATCAATGTGCCGATCGGGATCGCGGCGATTGTCGGCGGCTTCAAGGCACTGCCGATGAATCCCGGCCACGACTCTCCGTACGACTATCTGAGCGCGGTAATGAACGCGTTCGTGTTCGGCCTGCTGATCTTCGCCGTCGACGGCCTCGGTCATGGCGAGCGCTTCGGCTGGGTCGCCGCAGAAGCACTCGGCGCCGTTGTGATCGGCTACTTCTTCGTGCGCCGTCAATTGACCCAGCCCGCGCCCTTGCTGCCGATCGATTTGCTGCGGATTCCAGTGTTCGCCCTCTCGATCGGCACCTCGGTCTGTTCGTTCTGCGCGCAGATGCTGGCCTTCGTGTCGTTGCCGTTTCTGTTGCAGGACGCGCTCGGTTTCTCGCAGGTAGAGACCGGTTTGCTGATAACGCCGTGGCCGGCGGTGATCATCATCGCCGCGCCGATTGCCGGCGTGCTGTCGGACAAGGTGTCGTCAGGCTGGCTGGGCGGTGTCGGACTCGCTGCGATGACCGTGGGCCTGCTGCTGCTCGCCACCCTCGGCGCGCATCCCGAGCCCATGCAGATCGCATGGCGCATGGCGCTGTGCGGTGCGGGCTTCGGGATCTTCCAGTCGCCGAACAACCGGACCATGTTGTCCGCCGCGCCGCGTGAGCGCAGCGGCGGCGCGAGCGGCATGCTCGGCACCGCGCGCCTGACCGGACAGACGCTCGGCGCCGCGCTGGTCGCGCTGATCTTCGGCATCGCGCCGCAGCATGGGCCGACTATCGTGCTGTATGTGGCCGCGTGCTTTTCAGCGGTCGCCGCCGTGGTCAGCACGTTGCGCGTGATAAACAGTTCGACGTGACCAGCAGGCGCGGTTCTTGAAGAAACCGCGCCACCGCTGATGCGGCTACGACGACGATGCCGTCACGTCAGCGAGCTTTACCGCTTTGGCCGTCACCGACGAGGCGGTCGCGACGTTGCGCAGATCGCCCAGGAACGTATCGCGCCAGACCGACAGATTGTTCTCGCGCATCGGCGCCATCATGTCCGCATGGCGCGCTTGACGCTCGGCGAGCGGCATCGACAGTGCGCGCTCCAGCGCCTCGGCCATCTGCGACAGATCGAAGGGATTGACGACGAGCGCCCCTGGTAATTGCTCGGCCGCACCGGCAAATTGCGACAACACAAGTACGCCCGGATCGGCCGGATCCTGCGATGCAACGTACTCCTTCGCGACGAGGTTCATGCCATCGCGCAGCGGCGTCACATAGCCGACCTGCGATTGACGGAACAGCGCCATCAGCAGATTGCGCTCGTACTTGCGGTTCAGGTACTGGATCGGCGTCCAGTCGAGTTGCGCGAAACGGCCGTTGATGCGGCCGGCTTCGCCCTCCAGCGTCTGACGAATGCGCTGATACGTCTGCACATCCGCGCGCGTCGGCGGCGCGATCTGCACCAGCGATACGCGCCCGTGCCAACCGGGGGCATTCAGCAGCAGACGTTCGAAAGCCTGGAAGCGCTCCACCAGACCCTTCGAATAATCGAGCCGGTCGACGCTCATGATCAGCTTGCGCCCGCGCATGCCGTCACGCAGGCTGCGCACCGGCTTGCGGTCGGTAAACTGTTCGGCAGCCTTGGCGATTGCGTCCGGATAGATGCCGATCGGGTACGCCGCCACTTTAAGGAAACGGTTGTAGGCGTGCACCATGCCGTCTTCGCTCGAGGTGCCGTGCAAGCCGCGCTCGATAAAGTCGACGAACGACTGGCGATCCGCCTCGGTCTGGAAACCGACCACGTCGTAGCTGCACATCGCCTTGACCAATTCCTCGTGCGGCGGAATCGTGCGGAGTACTTCCGAAACCGGAAACGGGATATGCAGGAAAAAGCCGATCGGATTCTTCACGCCGAGCTCGCGCAGACAGCGCGCGAACGGCAGTAGGTGATAGTCGTGTACCCAGATGATGTCATCGGGTTTGAGCAGCTCCTTGAGCTGTTTGGCGAGCGTCGCGTTGACGCGCTGATAGCCCGCGTATTCCTGCCGGTCGTAGCGCGACAGGTCGTTGCGATAATGGAATGTCGGCCACAGTGTCGCGTTCGAAAAGCCGCGATAGTACTGGTCATAGTCGCGCTTGGTAAGGCCCACCGTCGCGTACGTCACATTGCCCTGCTTTTCGATCACCGGAGCGGACGGCTCGCTCACGGTTTCACCGCTCCAGCCGAACCAGACTCCGCCGGTTTCCTTCAATGCGTCCAGCACGCCGATCGCGAGGCCCCCTGCTGCGGGGCGGCCTTCCTGGGTCGGCGCCACACGATTCGATACCACGATCAGTCTGCTCATTGGTGCTCCACCTAGTCAGTTGTTTCGTTGCATACGGATGTGTGCCAAAGAGGTGCATGCAAATCGCGTGCCGTTTTTTGAGATGCCGGAAATAAAAATGTATGCAAATGTGACGAACGAGCAGAAACACGCGATATGGAAGCACCGCGAAGAAATTTTTTCTGCTTTGTATGACGAAACCGGGACCCGTCTTACCGGCCGTCAGAGGGCTCACGCGTCCTGTTCCGAGCCGAGATCGCGCTGGTACTCCAGACCTTCCCGACGCACGCCGCCCTGGTTGTGCTCGCCGTCTGGGGGCGCATCGGGCGCGACGCGGTTCTGCGCCGCCGGGTCCGGCGACTCTGCCGGGGCGCTCTTGCTGCTGGCAGGCCGGGAATCGCGCTTGGAGTGGCGTGCGGAACGTCGCAGTGCTGGATGTCTCATGATCGATGCCTCCGGGGAAGCCCGCCGCCATCTCGACGGCATCAATTCAGTGTAGGGGTCACGACGGTAAATTGCCGGTAAAAGATGCGCCAGCTTTGTAACAAGTACATAAATTCGCTGCGCCTGATGTGATGCAGCGCACGGAGCATGTCAGAGTTGCACGACTGACGCTCGCCACGGCGGACGCTGATTGGCTTGTGGCATAGGTGGCGCTTGCGACGACAGATGCCGCCTGGCTTGTGGCGTTTGTGTGGGCTGGGGTGGCGGATCGCCGATTGGCGGCGCAACGGGTTCGATCGGATCTGGAGTCGGACTGGGACCTGGAATCGTGTCGGGCTCGCCAGGATCCGGCGATGGCGATGGCGATGGCGATGGCGGTTCGATTGGCTCGGGGCGGTGAGCGAGCTTTGGGAGGGGAAGTGCGGGAGCGGCGGCGTATTCCGGCATGTTGGTTATCCTCGATTTTGCATTCCTTTGGAACACAGCAAGGCCTATGCCGAATGAAGGCCAGCGCCGCAGACATACAGCCAACAAGCGCCGCCAAAGGCAAAAAAACCGCCTAACCTCAAACATCCGCTCCCCTCAAAGCCCGCGACTCATCAGCAACATCACCCCCATCGCGCGCATCATTGCCATACTCAACAAGACGGTTATAAAGCGTCTTCAAACTAATCCCAAGAATCTCAGCAGCCCGCGTCTTCACACCGCCACATTGCTCGAGCGTAGCCAGAATCAACTGCCGATCCGCTTCGGCAAGCGAGGTGCCAAACGGAATCGTAATCGCCGTGCCGGCGGCAGGCTTCGACAACGTGATCTGCAGCGGCACCGCTGCCGTGCTATCCGAATCCGCACCCGACATGATGTGCGCACGCTGCACATAGTTCTTCAGCTCGCGCACATTACCCGGCCACGGATATGACATCAACATGTCCTTCACTGCAGGCGGGAAATGCTTCTTCGTGCTGTGACGCTCGTTGAGCTCGTCGAGGAACGCCTGCGCGAGCAACTCGACGTCCTTACCCCGCTCGCGCAGCGGCGGCAGGCTGATCGGAAATACGTTCAGGCGGTGGTACAGGTCGAGCCGCAACTTGCCTTCCAGTACCGCCTGCTCAGGATCGCGGTTGGTCGCCGCAATCAGGCGCACGTCCGTTTCGATTTCCCGGGTCGTGCCAACCCGCATGAACATGCCGGTTTCCAGCACGCGCAGCAGTTTCACCTGCAACTCGATCGGCATTTCGGTGATTTCGTCGAGGAACAGGGTGCCGCCGTTCGCGCGTTCGAAATAGCCTTTGTGCTGGCGGTCCGCGCCGGTGAACGAGCCACGCTCGTGGCCGAACATTTCCGATTCGATCAGGTTCGGCGAGATCGCGCCGCAGTTCACCGCGAGAAACGCGTGCTTGCGGCGCAAGCTGAGCTGATGCAGCGTCTGTGCGGCCACTTCCTTGCCGGTGCCCGACTCGCCCATCAGCATGACCGAGGCGGCCGTCGGTGCGACGCGGCCGATCTGGTCGTAGACCTCCTGCATGGCCGGTGAATTGCCGAGCATCAAACCGAAGCGGCCCATGCGGCGCAACTCGCCGCGCAAGGTGCCGATTTCCGCCTTCAGGTCGCCGGCGCGCGGCAAGCGCGACAGGATCGCCTTCACGCGCTGCATGTTGATCGGCTTCACCAGGTAGTCGGTGGCGCCCATCTTCAGCGCGTTGACCGCCGACTCCACCGTGGCGTGGCCAGTAATCACAATCACCTCCACGCCGGAGCGCGGATCGAGATCTTCAAACAGATCGACTCCACTGCCGTCGGGCAGCTTCAGGTCGGTAAAGACGACATCCGGCATCTGCCGGACCAGTTGAATGCGCGCTTCGCGCAAATCGCCCGCAGTGGCGGTCGTCAGACCGTCTTCCCCGATGATGGCGGAAAGCGCCTCGCGGGTACCGGCATCGTCATCGACAATCAGTACGTGTGGCATCGCGTCTCGAAAGCCCGAAAGCGTGAATGGGGGACATGCAAAGCGCATGCTGAACTGCCCGCCGGCGGCTTACCGATGCGTCGCGCGCGCCCTGACGTGAGCACACGCTAACGTTCCACGGCAGCGCCGAGCGCCTGACTTGATTCAATATCGCAACAATCAACGGCAAAATTCCCCGTAATTGCGCGACATTGTTGTCTATTTGCCTATTATACGGCTTTATCGAGATAAACTTGCAAGGGACGCCAGGCGCCGCTTCTCGAAGCGGCACGCCGGCGCAGCGGCGCACGCAAGGTCACAATTGAGCCCTCAGCTACGCGGAAACGGCCATGCGTCGCCTTCGCCGTTTGGTTGCGCCGAGCCATTTGCACCATGTGCGATGTCTGGCGCAGACGGGCCAGCACTCGCCGCGGTCACGCTGCCGGACGGCGTAGCCGGCGCCATCACCGTGCCGCCCTCGCCTTCCCAGCGGCTCAATTCACGCGCCGCCGGAGCCTGCGCGGCACGGTTTCGTTGCACGTGGCGCACGGCCAGAAAGCCGCCGAGAGCCATCAGCGCGCCGAAGATGCCAATTTTGGGTCGTCCCATCGTGAACTCCTTGTTATCGTCAAGCGGATCGGCGTCGCACACTGCGCGTTAGCGCGCGCTGAGAACGCCAAGCAGGAAGCCGGCGCCCGCGGCAATGCCGATCGAGCGCCACGGGTTGTGCCGCACATAGCGTTCGGTATTGACGGTCGCGGCCCGATAGCGGCGCTGCGCGTTCTGTTGTGCATCGCCGAGCGCGGATTGCAGCGTTTGGACATGCGCCCCCAAGCGCTCGCGCAGCGCATCGACGCCCTCGCCCGGCACGTTGGCGGCAAGCCGCAGCATCTCTTCGGAGTCCGTCAGCAGCACTCTCAGATCCTCGACCATCTTCTGCCCGCCGAGTGCGAGCTGTTGCCTGGTGTCAGTCATCATTCACTCCTGTATCTGAGTTCGGCGTTGGCATCTTGATTGCGCCTTGTTTCCGGCGCATGGCGAACGATCGGAGAACCGCATCCGCCGCCGGCGCGCTTTGAACAGCGTCGCTCAAGAGCACATTCATGTCGGAACCGCTCCGCAAACGCCGTGCCCGATATATTTGCCAGTCTCATTCGGCACCTCACGGGCTCGGGCACTTTCGGCCAGGCGTGCGGCGGCCTATTTCGCCGACCGTCACATGAATTGCCGGAAGCGGTGTCAAAGTGGTTAAATCGAATTTTTGTGAGATAGTGACCGCACTGGTCCGTCTTGCGCCAAAGGCTTCAAACTCTGCGCGTCGCAACACCGAACCCCATTTGCACAGGACCCCGTTTATGGCGTCAATCGATCTGGACCCGGCCGCCGTCTCCGCCGCACAGACGAAGCAGCGCGTCGCGGACGGCGTCGCGGGACTGAAATCGTATGGGCTGCTGTATGGCTCGTCGCCGGTGATGCTCGATCTGTACGAACAGATCGAACGCGTCGCCGGCACCGACGCGACCGCGCTGATCATCGGCGAATCCGGCACCGGCAAGGAACTGATTGCCCGCACGATCCACGATCAAAGCAGCCGCAAGGACGCCCCCTTTGTCGCCGTGAACTGCGGCGCGATTCCCGACGAACTCATCGAAGCCGAATTGTTCGGCCACGAAAAAGGCAGCTTCACCGGTGCGGTTCAAGGCCGCGTCGGCTACTTCGAACATGCGAACGGCGGCACGCTGTTCCTCGACGAAATCACTGAAATGGCGCCGGTGCGCCAGGTCAAACTCTTGCGCGCGCTCGAGACCGGCACGTTTTTTCGCGTCGGCGGCAACGAACTGATTAGCGGCGACGTGCGCGTGATCGCGGCGACCAATCGCGACCCCGCGGTAGCGGTGAAAGAAAACGGTCTGCGCGAAGACCTGATGTACCGGCTCGCGGTTTTTCCGTTGCGCGCGCCGCCGTTGCGCGAGCGCGAGAGCGATCGCGAACTGCTCGCGCAACACTTCCTTGCCTTGCTGAATCAGCAGGAAAGCACGAGCAAGAGCTTCAGCAAACGGTCGATCGAAACCCTGCGGACCTGGTCGTGGCCGGGCAACGTGCGCGAGTTGAAGAACGCGGTGTATCGTGCGTTCATTCTCGCGGAGAAAACGGTCGAGTTGCCGCATCCGCATCTCGCCTCGCGCGTGAAAAAGCCGGTGACGCAGGGCGACGCGATGAGCGTGTGGATCGGCACCCCGCTCGCCGATGCGCAAAAGCAGATCATTCTCGGCACGCTCAAGTATTGCGGCGGCGACAAGCGGCGCGCCGCCAAAGCGCTCGGCGTGAGTCTGAAAACGCTCTACAACCGCTTGAGCTTGTACGGCGACGAAGGCGCGGAAGAAGAAACCGAGCAGTAAGCCGTGCCTGGCGCTCATGCGGTTCGTTCGCGTGAGCGCGTGTTTCCCGTGTACCGGCCGTCTGCTCTTTTGCGCCCTCCTCGTGCGCTTGTTGTGCGTCCCTCTCTGCCGAAACCGCCCTTTCTGCACACCTGTCATCTCATAATTAATCCGTTCGCACCACCAATCAAATCGGCTTCTTCTCACCAGAAAGCGATTTGACTCGCATCATCTTTTGCAATTGCTTGCACTTTCCCACTGCCAATTACAAATGGCATCCTGCAAAATGCGGCAGCGCACGGTGCAACGATGAGAAAGACCTGCCTTTCGCTCACACATCATTCACTCACGTGCTTCGCGTGTGTCAACGGTGCCTGAGCGAAAGGCGCTTGCAGGAGCAGAGACAGGGAAATGCAAAAAAGTAAGGTCTGGGCCGATTGGGCAAAACAAACAGCCAAAGCGTCTAAGGCAGCCAAATGCGCACGGCCGAATGCAGCGGCGCTCGCCGCATTGGCAGTGGCGATCACGTCGGCGTTAAGCGGATGTAGCTCGCTCTATTCGGAAGGCGCCACCGCCGGCGCGGGTATCGCAGGCGCCGCGCTCGCAGCCAAAGTCACCAGCAATGCGGCCGTCGCGACCGGCATCGGTCTCGGCGCAGTGGCCGCCGCGCGCGCCGGCGTGCAGTACTCGGAGCGCGTGGTCCACAAGAATACGCAGGACGGTATCGCCAAAATCGCCGGACCGCTCGACGTCGGCGCAATCGCAGCGTGGAGCGTGACCCACTCGGTGCCGATCGAAGACGACGAGCACGGCCGCGTCACCGTCAGCCGCACGATCAGCGCCGGTGCGCTCGACTGCAAGGAAATCGTCTTTTCGGTCGATCAGACCGCCACCAGGAATGTGCCGGCAAGCAGCGCGTTCTACGTCGCGTCGATCTGCCGTGACGGCGACAACTGGAAATGGGCGTCGGCCGAACCCGCTACCGAACGCTGGGGCGCGCTGCAATGAGGGCGCTGTCGCTTCCACGTCTGCGGCTCGTGCTGGCCGGTGCGATCTGCGTCGGCGCCAGTCTGCTGGCGAGCGGCTGCTCGTCGGTCGGCGCGGCAAGCGGCGCCGCAGCCGGTATCGCGTCGGGCCTCGTGACTTCCAACCCGGCAGTCGGCATTGGCGTCGGTATCGCCGTGCAGGCCGCGACCGACGAAGCCGTCGGCCGCTATATGCGCACCATGCACACCGATCAGCAGAACATGATCGCCGCGCTGGCGGGTGCGATGCCGGTTGGCGAGACGCGGCCCTGGGCGGTCAAACACACGCTGCCGATCGAGAATGGTCACGGCCAGGTGCGCGTGACGCGCGCGTTCAGCTCGGCACTCGCGCTGTGCAAGGATTTCGTGTTCTCGGTTCAGGACGGCGACGGCCCGAACGCGCACGAAGACTGGTACACGGCGAGCGCGTGCCGGCAGGACAAAGGCTGGAAGTGGGCGTCGGCGGAACCGGCAGTCGAGCGCTGGGGCGCTCTGCAATAAAAAAAGCGGCAGGGTCTCCCGTGCCGCTTTTTTTGCCTGAAGCGTCTTAATCGACTCGACCAGGTTTAAGACTCCACGTCTTCCAGACTGAAAATTTCCGTCTGGTCGTTGTACGAGAAGATCTCGCCATAACGGCCCCAGTTGATCACTGCGTCGAGCGTCTCTTCCGCCGCGCTGTCCGACAAGAAATCTTCCAGTTCCTGCTCGAAGCGCACGCGCGGCGCACGATGCCCCGGGCGCTCGTTCAACACCTTCTTGATCCGCGCGGCCAGCGGCACGTGGCGCAGCAGGTGCTCGGCGAACATCATCTTGCGTTCCTGCGTGCCGAATTCAGAGAACACGCGCGCCGGCGGCGTCAGGAAAATATCGCCTTCGCGCACGTCGGCGAAACCCAGGTGCTGCAGCACTTCGGCAACCGGGAACAGATCGTCCACCTCCAGATGCAGCGAGCGGGCGATTTCCGGCATGTCGGCGCGGCCGTGGTACGGCGCGGCGGCCAGCGTTTCGATCAGACCGGCCATCAGGTTGGTCGACACATGCGGCAGCCAGCTGCCGAGTTCGAGCCCCTTCTTGGTCGCTTCGCCGGTCTGTCGCGCGGTCATCTTTGCGTAGATCTCGTCGACCAGACGGCGGAACGCCGGATCCAGCCGGTTGCGCGGATGCTTGAACGGCACCTTGATCTCGGCAATCACGCGGCCCGGGTTCGACGACAGCACCAGAATGCGGTCGCACATGAACACCGCTTCCTCGATGTTGTGCGTGACGATCAGCACCGATTTGATCGGCATGCGGCCTTGCGTCCACAGGTCGAGCAGGTCGGTACGCAACGTTTCGGCGGTCAGCACGTCGAGTGCGGAAAACGGCTCGTCCATCAGCAGCAGCGTCGGATCGACCACCAGCGCGCGCGCAAAGCCGACGCGCTGACGCATGCCGCCCGACAATTCGCGCGGATACGCGTTTTCAAAACCGTCAAGACCGATCAGGTCGATCGCGGCCAACGCGCGCTCGCGGCGCTCGCGCGCACCCACGCCTTGGGCTTCGAGGCCCGCTTCCACGTTCTGCAGCACGGTCAGCCATGGGAACAGCGCGAAGGTCTGGAATACCATCGCGACGCCCTTCGCCGGGCCGGCAAGCGGCTTGCTCATATACGTCACTTCGCCGTCGGTCGGCTCGATCAGGCCGGCGATAATGCGCAACAGGGTCGACTTGCCGGATCCCGAACGGCCCAGCATGCCGACGATCTCGCCTTCGCGCAGCGACAGGTTCACATCGTCGAGGACGAGCAACTCACCTTGAGTCTTGTTGAACCCTCTGCACACGTCCTTGACGCACAGAATCTCCTCGCCCAGGCGCGGAGGCATCGGCGGCGTCTGGACCGGCGCGGCGGTTACGGCAGCTTTAGGATTTTGCATCGCGTTTTGCCTTAAATTTACTGTCAATCGAGCCGAAGCTTGGACTCGGCATAGGCGTACATCGGACGCCACAGCAGGCGGTTGAACAAGGTCACAAAGAGGGACATCACGGCAATGCCGAGAATGATCTTCGGAAAATCGCCCGCGGCGGTCGTCTGCGCGATGTATGAGCCCAGACCGTGTGCGACGACTTTGGTATCGCCCCACTGGACGAACTCGGCGACGATACTCGCGTTCCACGCGCCACCGGAAGCGGTAATCGCGCCCGTCACGTAGTAGGGGAAGATCCCCGGCAGCATCGCCCTGCGCCACCACTGCCAGCCGCGGATGCCGAAGTTGGTGGCCGCTTCGCGGTAGTCGTTCGGGTAGGAACTGGCGCCCGCAATCACATTGAACAGGATATACCACTGGGTGCCGAGCACGATCAGCGGCGACAGCCAGATGTCCGGGTTCAGGTGAAAGCGCACGATCACGATCACGAATACCGGGAACAGCAGGTTGGCCGGGAACGCGGCCAGAAACTGCGCGAGCGGCTGGATCTTCTCGGCGAGCGCCGGACGCAGTCCGATCAGCACGCCGAGCGGCACCCAGATCAGCGACGAGATCGCAATCAGCAGCGCCACGCGCAGCAGTGTGATGAGGCCCAGCACGAGCACGTGGCCCACTTCGTCGAGCGTCACGCCGGTGCGCACGTAAGCCACGACACGATAGACCACATACACGGTAAGGAGGATCACCAGGATCCCCCACACAATGTCGCCCACGCGCGACGATTTCTCGCGCTGCGGAATCGCGAAGCGAACGCGGTCGAATGCCGGCAGACGCATCGGCACGCGCGCGGCGTTCGCGAAGATCCAGCCCATCGGCACGAGCAGGCGGTGAATCAGGCGGGTCCGGCGGATCAGGTCGAGCAGCCACGACTCCGGGGCATTGCCGGAGCTGGTCGTTTCCATACGGAACTTGTCCGCCCATGCGACGAGCGGACGGAACAGGAACTGGTCGTAGGCCAGGATCACGACCGTCATCGCCAGAATCACCCAGCCGATCGCGTGCATGTTCTTGTCGGAGATCGCCTGCGCCAGATACGCGCCGATCCCCGGCAGGGTGATCGTGTTGTTGCCCACCGTGATGGCTTCGGAGGCCACCACGAAGAACCAGCCGCCCGACATCGACATCATCATGTTCCAGATGAGGCCGGGCATCGAGAATGGCACTTCGAGCTTCCAGAAGCGCTGCCATCCCGTCAGATGGAAACCCCGCGAGACTTCATCCAGATCGCGCGGCACCGTGCGCAGCGACTGATAGAAACTGAAGGTCATGTTCCACGCCTGGCTCGTGAAGATCGCGAAGATCGCCGCAAGCTCCGCACCCAGCACGCGCCCCGGGAACAACGCGAGGAAAAACGTGACCGTAAACGAAATGTAGCCCAGCACCGGCACCGACTGCAGGATGTCGAGAATCGGCACCAGCACGAGGCCCGCACGGCGGCTCTTCGCGGCAAGCGTGCCGTAAATCAGCGTAAAGGTCAGCGACGCCACCATCGCCGCGAGCATGCGCAGCGTCGTGCGCATTGCATATTCAGGCAGGTTCGACGGGTCGAGCGAGATGACCTGGGTCTTCAACGTCGACATCGGCGCCAGCGTCTGATGAAAGCCAATTGCAGCCATCGCGATCACGCAGATGATCAACGGGAAGGCGACGAAATCCCAGCCGTTAGGCAGCAATCGCCACGCCGAAGCATTGGCGGTGCGTTTCAGGTCGAAACTGAAGTCCATCAGGCGCGCTCCCCGCTGTTACAGGTGTTCAAATGCACAAAGAAGGCCGCGGCTTTAACGCGGCAATCTGAAGATCGGTCCGGAAAGCGGAAATCAGGCATGACAAAACGCAAGTGCGCGGTAAATCGTTAGCGTTGGAGACACGTGGACCGGCGACGGACATGGCCGTGGGCAGCCGCCCGGGACCACAACCGTCAAGCCGGGCTCCTGTCGCCGCGGGCGCCGCCCGAAGGCTGGCGGGCATTCCTTGTTTTGGACGGCACGACACTACACCATCCTATGTTTCAGGCACAACCTTTCACACCAAATAGCAGCAAATTGCAGCGTACGCCGCGGCAACGGCACGGCCAGGAAAACCCGTATAGCCATTCAGAAAGCTGACGCGCTGCCGTTAAAGACCTGATGGGCGAAGCAGATGGACTTCGCATTCCCGCAATAACGGTGGCGTCAGGCCCCATGACGGTTAAAATCAACAGGCGACACGCCATGTGCGGTTATGCCGGGCCACAGCGCGGCCCACACCGAGGGCGTATCGCCAGCCGCCTCCATAAAGGCGAAACACGGGGCGAAACCGCGCCAGCGCGCAGCCACCAATGAGCTAGTTGCATGTCACAGCCAGACGGATCAGAGGGTCGATGAACAGGACAACCTTGCGCCAGGCAACCGGACCGATCAGCTTCGTGCTGATCGTGCTGGTTTGCTGGTTTGTGGCCGGCATGGTCGCGGACCGGATGGTACAGCAAGAGCTGGACGCGGCCCTGCGCACGCAGCGGCAAATGTCCACGTCGATCGTCGACAACATGGCGGAAGTGATCGCCAGCGACCTTGCGATGTCTCGAGCCATCCCCGCAACCATGGCCGAAATGGACGTGGTCCAGCACGCGCTGGTGCAATCCCAGAATTATGCCGCGAACGGCGAAGCGGCGGAACCCGCCTTGCACGCCGCGTTGTTAAAAGACCCGCAGATGCTCGCCGTCGGCAATTTCCTGCATGACGCACAAGGCTTCTCCGGGCTCGACCAGATCTGGCTCGTCAATGCGAACGGCATCTGCGTCGCATCGAGCAGCGCCATCAATAACCCGCTCGCCGCGGAACGCTCCTTCGTCGGCGTCGACATGCGCACGCGCGGCTACCTGACGAATGCCCTGCTCGGCGCGTTTTCGGAAGCCTATGGCGTCGGCCGCCTGAGCGGCGAGCCGGGCATCTTCATCGCGGCGCCGGTTTACGCCGACGGCCTGCTGGTCGGGGTGGTGGTGGCCAAGGTGGGGATCGCGCGGCTGCGCCACTGGGTCGCGCATGCCGGCACCTTCGTCGCCGACGAGAACGGCGTCATCATCATGGCGCACAAAAGCGAACTTGAAGGCCGGGCGCTGCCAAACTCGCGCGTCACCCAGATGAGCGCCGACGAGCGCATGACCACCTATCGCCGCGAAATCCTCCCCGACATCCGGATTCAGGTCGACACGCAGGTGCGCGCACAGGCGCCCTGGGTGCCTGCAACCGTCGCCGGCCAGCTGTTCGGCATGAGCGCGCAGCCGGCGCCGTCGCTGTATCAGGCACGCAGCGGTCTGAATTCGGGGCTGTCGGCGCATCTGGTCGATCCGCTCGCGGCGTGGCCCGAATTGCTGCGCAATCACAAGCGCGACCATCTGCTGGTGTTTCTGACGCTGGCCGGCACGGTCGCGCTCGCGTGGGTGATCACCGTGTCGTACGTGCGCGAGCGGCGCCACCATCGCGCCACGCGCGATCTTGCAGAGCAATTGCAATCGGCCAACACCCTGCTCTCAGCCGAGGCGCGCCACGATGCGTTGACCGGCGCGCTGTCGCGGCGCTACTTCCTCGACCTGCTGCGCCACGAGATCGAACGTGCGCATGCGGGCAATGAGCCGCTGTGCATGGCGATCGCCGACCTCGACCACTTCAAGCAGATCAACGACCGCTTCGGCCACGCCGCCGGCGACCGCGCGCTCGAACATTTCGTCGACACCTGCCGGGCCGAGTTGCGCGGCACCGATGCGATCGGCCGGCTAGGCGGCGAAGAGTTCGGCCTGCTGCTGCCGGCCACGAATCTGGCGGCCGGGCGCGAAGTTGTCGAACGCTTGCGGCTGCGTCTAAAGGCGATTCCTTCGCCGAGGCTGCCGGCTTCGGTGGGCCTGAGCGTGAGCATCGGCATCACCGAACTCTCCGCCGACGATCTGCCCGAGCGCATCATGAGCCGCGCCGACATGGCGCTTTACGCCGCGAAGTCGGGCGGCCGCGACCGCACCGAAGCACTTCCGCCCGACGATACCGCGCCGCCCGCGCGGACGGTGGCCAACGCCTGGTGACGGCGCCCGAAAATCCATCCCGTCCGCTGCGCCGTCAACACCCCGACGAGCGTCGCGGCTGACGCAAAGCAAGCCCCGGCCTCGGGCGTCCTGTAATGAAGCAGGTATCATCATCCCTGACATTGAGGTTGCCGCTACCGCTTTAACGGGAGATTCGCATGAAGGGAAATCTGGTCATTGTCTGTCGCGATCAGGATGCTGACGCGTTCGACCATTTGCTGGCCGAATATGGCGCGTTCCAGACGCGCTTGTCCTCGACCGCCTGGTATCTGAAACTGGAGGTCGCGCCGGAACTGATTCAGGAAGAAATATTCGCGCGTCTCGGCAAGTACACCACACACTACATCTTCGAAGCCGAAACGGTAACGTGGAATACGGTTGATAGTGACGCGGCGAATGCGTTGAACACACTGTTTTCAGACTAGCGCAAAGATCGTCGCGCCCTTGCCCCGCTCAACCTACCAGACGCTTTCCGAGGCTGCCATGGTCCGCGGCACCACTTCGAACGGAAAGCTCATCAAGACCCGCAAGCCACGGCCGCCGTGGTTGCCGATCTCCCACTCCCCGCCCGCACGCCGCACCAGACGCTCGACGATCGCGAGCCCCAGCCCGCTATGACCGTTGCCGCCGCGCGCCGGGTCGAGCCGGACGAACGGCCGGCTGGCATTGATGAGGTCCTGCGCGGCGATACCGCTGCCGTTGTCGCCCACCGAAAGCGTGAAACCTTGCGCCGTGCGCGCCGTAGCGACGACGACCGGCGGCGCGCCGTAGGCATGTGCGTTGTCCAACAGGTTCGACAGGATCCGGTCGAGCGTCGCCGCGGGCAGCAGGAAACCCGGCCCCGCATTGAGTTCGGTCCGCACCGTGGGCGCACCGGCAGCGACCGCACGATAACTGCGGACCACACGTTCGCATTGCGCGTCCACTTCGACCGCTTCGCTGCGATCCGCGCCGTCGTGTGCGAACACCAGGAACTGTTCGACGATATGCGTCATCGAATCGACGTCGCGCACGACGCCGTCACGCATTTTCACTTCTTCCATCATTTCAGCGCGCAGCCGCAAGCGTGCCAGCGGCGTTTTCAGATCGTGCGCGACACCGGCCAGCATGACGGCCCGGTCGTTTTCCGTGCGCGCCACCTCCTGAACCATCTGGTTGAAGCCGTGCGTCAACTGCCGCAACTCGCGCGGACCGCGCTCGGGCACCGGCGGCACCGGCAAGCCACGGCCGAAGCGCGCCACCGCCTGGGCAAGCGAGCGCAACGGCTGCTGCAGCGCCCACGCGGCAAAGAGCGCCGCCATCACCGCGAACGAGAAAATGATCGCGAGCCACAGCACCGTACGGTCGAGCGAACGGGGCGTGCGCAATTGCTGCACCGGCACCACGATCCAGCTGCGATCGGCGGTGCCGCGCACCCACAGCGTGGGCGGACGGCTTGGCGGGCCGATCCGCACCTGCGTGCCGGCAGGCATGCGATCGCGCACGTCATCGGTGAAACGTTGGAGCGGCGCCGGCAGAGTGGTGCTATCCGGCGGCACGTCGGAGCTCGCCGGATCGACCAGCCTGACGCGCGACGGCAAGGGCTGATCCGGCGTGCGGGCGACGTGCTGGCGCACCGCTTCGACGAGGAAGGTGGCTTCCTCGACTGCGTAGCGCGTTTGCAGCTGGCTGCGCTCGAGCCGCATGAGCGCGTACCACGCGAAATGCGACAGCAGCAGCACCGCAATAACTAGCAGCGCCAGACGCCCGAACAGCGAATCAATGGGCCGGCGCATGCTGTTCGCCATCCGGCACGAACACGTAGCCGCGCCCGCGCACCGTTTGAATGAAGCGCGGCGTGGACGGATCGGTTTCGAGAATGCGACGCAGACGCCACACCTGGACGTCAATGCCGCGGTCGGTGCCGTCGTATTCCGGGCCATGCAGCAGTTCGAGCAGGCGCTCACGGGTGAGCGTGCGCATGGGGTGGTTGACGAAAATCTTCAGAAGCGCGAATTCGCTGCCCGACAGCGTGAGCGGCTTGTCTTCGAGATGCAGCGTGCGCGACTGGAAATCCAGCGTGAAGCGCCCGAAGTTGAACGGCTCGCGCTGTTCCGGCGCAGCCGCCGACGGCAGCGTGCGGCGCCGCCGCAGCACCGCCTGCACGCGCGCCAACAGCTCGCGCGGGTTGAACGGCTTGCCGAGATAGTCGTCTGCGCCGAGCTCCAGCCCGACGATGCGGTCGACGTCGTCAGCACGTGCGGTAAGCATGATCACAGGGATGTCGTCGCCCGACGCGCGCAGCTTGCGCAGCGCGGTCAGCCCGTCTACGCCCGGCATCATCAGATCGAGCACGATCAGATCCGGACGCTCGCGTTCGAGCCTGCGCTCGAGCGTGCCCGCGTCGTGCAGCACCGAGACTTCGATGCCCTGACGGGCCAGATAGTCGCGCAGCAGATCGCGTAATTCGACGTCGTCGTCGACAACCAGTATTTGAGTAGCCATGGGATGAAGTTTAACGCGCAGCAGGAAGGGTTTTCGATTTCAGACGGCCCGCAAGGGTTACCGGGTGTTACCGTGAAAGGTGTACGTAATGACTCGTAATAGCCGCATCAAGCCACGTAACACAGCGCCGGCCGCAGTTCTCTACGCTGTGACTTACCGAATGCAGGCCGTCCACATTACCGGTTGCATCGTCGGCTATTCCATTACAGGGAGTCTTACATGTCCACCAAAAAAATGTCGCGCGTTCTCGCCGTTGCCGCCACTGCCCTCGCCATCGGTGCGGGCGCTGCCTATGCAGCCCAACCCGCCGATCACGGCGGCCCCGGCGGCTGGCATGGCCACTTCATGAAGGAACTGACGCAGCTGCATGACCAGTTGAAGCTGAACGCGGATCAGGAAAAGCAATGGCAGGCCGCACTCGACACCATGAAGCAGAACCATGAGGCCATGCGCGCCAACCATGAACAGATCAAGAACCAGATGAAGGCCGCGCAGCAGCAGCCGATCCTGGATCTGAACGCCATGGCTGCCGCGCACCAGCAAGTCGAGCAAAAAGACGCGCAACTGCGTCAGCAAACCACGGATGCGTGGCTCAAGTTCTATAACGGCTTGAACGACCAGCAGAAGACCACCGTCAGCACGGCGCTGAAGCAGCGTTTTGCGAAGATGGAAGCGCGTCACGAGAAGATGCACGAGCGCTGGGAACATCGCAAAGGCGCAGCGTCGGCGCCGGCTGCGAATCAGTAAGCGGTACCATGCAGGCGGAAGGCGGCTCGCGCGGCCGTCGTCCGAATGCAAAAACGCCACGGGAAACCTTCCGTGGCGTTTTTGTTTGCGTGCAACTCACGCTTCAGGCTGGGCACTCGTTGCGCTTGCAACCAGCAACCCTCGACCATCGGGCGATGAATGAACGTCCGGTGATCGGCGCTTACCGCGCCTATCCGCACTTACCCATTGAGCAGGCCGAGATCGAACAGCAGCACTTCGGCGTTCTCGCCCTTTTCGAGCGTCACCGTATCGGTCTCGCTGAGCTTGGCGGCGTCGCCGGCCTGGAGCGCTTCGCCATTCACAGTCAGCGCTCCGCGCGCCACGTGCACATACGCCAGCCGGCCTTTCGGCAACGCGAACGCAGCCTGTTCCGCGCCGTCGATCAGCGCCGCGTAGATCGAGGCATCCGCATGAATCGTGACGGAACCGTCCCGGCCGTCGGGCGAGGCGACCACGCGCAGACGCCCGCGCTTGTCAGCATCGTCGAAGCGTTTTTCCTCGTAGCCGGGCTGGTCGCCCGCGCGTTGCGGGATCACCCAGATCTGCAACAGGTGCGCCGGTTCGTCCTGCGAGGCATTGAACTCGCTGTGCTGCACGCCCGTGCCGGCGCTCATGCGTTGCACGTCGCCGGGACGGATGGTCGAGCCGTTGCCCATGCTGTCGCGGTGCGCGAGCGCGCCTTCGAGCACATAGGTAACGATTTCCATGTCCCGATGGCCGTGCGTGCCGAAGCCCTGGCCGCCGGCGATGCGGTCTTCGTTGATCACCCGCAGCGGTCCGAAATGCACGTGTTGCGGGTCGCGGTAGTCGGCAAACGAGAAGCTGTGATACGAGTCGAGCCAGCCGTGATTGGCGTGGCCGCGTTCATCGGAACGGCGAATCTCGATCATGGGGGTCTCCCTGTGAGTAAATGGCGATGCACAGAATGTAGGGGCGCGAAGCCCGCTAAACAATCGGCGACGGCGCACCGGATCGTTTCATAAATCCGTGCAATCGTGCGCCGGCCGCGTCCCGCACTGGCGCGCCGCCCCTGTTCGGGTAAAATACCGCCCTTTTCGAGATGCGTGGGCGCGGAAGGCGCGCCGGCGGCCGGGCTCGCGATAAGACGGCGGCGGGTTTCGGCCCTTCGCCAAATCCGCTTGATACGCCCAAAAGACATCGGCGGAACCAAAGCGGGACCGAAGCAAAACCCATACGCGGCACAGGTCACTGAGTTGGTCACTGAGTTGGTCACTGAGCGGGCCTCCAGCCCAGCGGCCGGTCAGGCAATCAGCAACACGCAGCACCCGCGAAACTCGGGGCTCGCCCGCATGGGCTTTCCCGAGGCTTCGTAATACAGTCGGCAATAGCATCAAAAGCAGCATCAACCCCGATTCAAAACCAGAGTCGACAAGCGCGCTGCAAGACCGGTAACGGTCGTGCAGTCATGATTTGCACAGCGGTGCGCTGTGCGCCGCAGGAAACGGCGAGCCCAGGCTCGCAGCAAACGCGGTGCAGAGCTGGCCGCGTCTTTCGCGGTGCGTCGCAAACGCATCGTCAAGGACCCATATGTTCCTTCAAGGCTACGGCCCGCTGCTTCTAAACGGCACCTGGCAAACCGTCAAACTGGCGGTGTTGTCGCTGGCGTTCGCTTTCGTGCTGGGCCTGCTCGGCGCGGCGGCGAAACTGTCGAAGAACCGCTTCTCCTATGGTGTCGGCACCGTCTACACGACGCTCGTGCGCGGCGTGCCCGACCTGGTGCTGATGCTGCTGCTGTTCTACAGCATCCAGATCTGGCTGAATAACCTGACCGACCTGCTCGGCTGGGACCAGATCGACATCGACCCGTTCGTGGCCGGCGTCGCCGTGCTGGGCTTCATCTACGGCGCGTACTTCACCGAGACCTTCCGCGGCGCGTTTCTCGCCGTGCCGCGCGGCCAGCTCGAAGCGGGCGCGGCCTACGGCATGACCGGCTGGCAGGTGTTCTCGCGGGTGATGTTCCCGCAGATGATGCGCTTCGCGCTGCCTGGCATCGGCAACAACTGGCAGGTGATGGTCAAGGCCACAGCGCTGGTGTCGATCATCGGTCTCGCGGATGTGGTCAAGGCCTCGCAGGATGCGGGCAAGGGCACGTTGCGGTTCTTCTTCTTCACCCTGCTTGCAGGGGCGATCTATCTCGTCATCACCACAGTGTCCAACTTCGTGCTGATGTACCTCGAAAAGCGTTACTCGACCGGCGTGCGAAAGGCGGATCTATGATCGAGATCATTCAGGAATACTGGCGCAACTATCTTTATAGCGACGGCTACCGCCTCACCGGCGTCGTGATCACGCTGTGGCTGCTGGTGGTGTCGATCGGGCTCGGCTTCTGCCTGTCGATCCCCCTTGCGGTCGCGCGCGTGTCGAAGAAGAAATGGCTCGCCAGTCTGGTGTGGCTGTATACATATATCTTTCGCGGCACGCCGCTCTACGTTCAGCTGCTGCTCTGCTACACCGGCTTGTACAGCCTCGAAATCATCCGCAACCACGATCTGACCAACGCGTTCTTCCGCGACGGCATGCATTGCACGCTGCTCGCGTTCACGCTGAACACCTGCGCGTACACCACCGAGATTTTCGCGGGCGCGATCAAGGCCACGCCGTATGGCGAGATCGAAGCGGCGCGCGCGTATGGCATGTCGTCGTTCACGTTGTACCGGCGAGTGATTCTGCCGTCGGCGCTGCGCCGCGCGTTGCCGTACTACAGCAACGAAGTGATCCTGATGCTGCACGCCACCACCGTCGCGTTCACCGCGACCGTGCCGGACATTCTCAAGATCGCGCGCGACGTGAACTCGGCCACGTACCAGTCGTTCAATGCGTTCGGCCTCGCCGCCCTGCTCTATCTGTCGATTTCGTTTGCGCTCGTGTGGCTGTTCCGCCGCGCCGAGCGCCGCTGGCTCGCTTACCTGCGGCCGCAAGGCAAGTAACCAAGAAGGGCACTGTGCCTCCAGGCAAGCAAGCCCGCCAAGGATCCCGATGAACACCAAGAAGCAAAAGCTCTTCGTCGACGAGCTTCACAAACAGTACGGCGACAACGAAGTCCTCAAGGGCGTGTCGCTGAAAGCCAACGCCGGCGATGTGATCAGCGTGATCGGCTCGTCGGGTTCAGGCAAGAGCACGATGCTCCGCTGCATCAACTTCCTCGAGCAGCCAAACGCCGGGCGCATCTTTGTCGACGGTGAAGAAGTCCGCACGCAGACCGGCAAGGCCGGCGCGCTGCGCGTGTCCGACCCGAAGCAGTTGCAGCGCGTGCGCACCAAGCTGTCGATGGTGTTCCAGCACTTCAACCTGTGGTCGCATATGAACGTGCTCGAGAACATCATCGAGGCGCCGCTCAACGTGCTGGGTCTGAAGCGCAAGGAGGCCGAAGAGCGGGCGCGCGAGTATCTCGAGAAAGTGGGCCTCGCGCCTCGTCTCGAGAAGCAGTACCCGTCGCATCTGTCGGGCGGTCAGCAGCAACGCGTGGCGATCGCGCGCGCGCTGGCCATGCATCCGGACGTGATGCTGTTCGACGAACCGACTTCCGCGCTCGATCCCGAGCTGGTCGGCGAAGTGCTCAAGGTCATGCAGACGCTGGCCGAAGAAGGCCGCACGATGATCGTCGTCACTCATGAAATGGCGTTCGCGCGCAACGTGTCGAATCACGTGATGTTCCTGCATCAAGGCCGCGTCGAAGAAGAAGGCCACCCGGACGAAGTCTTCAGGAATACGAGGAGCGAACGGCTCAAGCAGTTCCTCTCCGGCAGCCTCAAATAAGACTGTCGTACAGCCCGCTGTTTGGGCTGTAGTCAAAATAGCATTACAAGGCGCTTACGAGCGCCTTTTTTACTTCGCTTACCTGCACATTCCGGCCGTTCTGGCCTCAAAAATGGGCCCGAACCTGGCCTGCACACCCTCCTCCCGCCTACTCTGCCGCATTTGAAGCGTCAATAGTGGCAATCCTTAACGTTGTTCGTCCCAATCCGTGATTCCCTTGCGGCATAAGGGTTTCCCGCCTTTTCGTGGACGTTGCAACAATTCCCTGCACACATTCGTATTGCAATTTGGAGACACCGGCCTAGGCCGGACCTAATTTCTTCTCCCACTCCAGGGTATTTTTGATAAATTAGTAACCAAAGTAGCAAAACAAAGTTCATTAAAAGTAGTTTCACTTCAAAGCAACAGAGGAGAACCGGTCGGCGAGGGATCGGCATGGCGCGAAGAATAGCCCACTGAGGCTATCCGTCACGGCAGGGGACCCAATCCACCCGCTAATCTCCCTGGTACTGATTTCTGTCCGGCGCGCTTGTGTCCGAACACCATTCGCAGTACTGGGTTTCACTTTTGACAGGGTATGGAGGAGAAGATGAAGAAAGCTTTGCTCGCCGCTGCGCTGATGACAGCCGGTGTAGTTGCGCACGCCCAAAGCAGCGTGACGCTGTATGGCCGCCTTGACGCTGGCCTTGAATACATGTCGGGCGTTCCGCAAGGCGTCGGTGCAAACGGTCAGGCAACGAGCAGCACCAACCGTTTCAAAGCAGAAAGCGGCGACTGGGGTACCAGCCTGTGGGGCATGAAGGGCGTTGAGGACATCGGCGGCGGCAACAAGGTCCTGTTCCAGCTGGAAGGCTCCTTCAATACCATGACGGGTGCGGGCCCTAGCGGCGGCGGTCTCTTCAATCGCTGGGCAACGGTCGGTTTGGCGAACGACCAGTACGGTACGTTCACGATGGGCCGCATGCTCTTCATCTCGAACGGCGTGTGGGACTTCGACCCGTTCGGTCAATCGAACTGGTCGTCGGCGTCGCTGGTGCGTGGCCGCAACTGGCCGCAATCGAGCAATAACTTCGCATACCAGTCGCCGAAGATCGCAGGCTTTGACTTCTACGGTCAATACGCCCTGTCGAACGCGACGAACTGGAACGGTAACAACCCGAATGGTCAGGGTCGTGAAGCCGGCGCACAGATCACCTACACAAGCTCGCTGTTCCAGATTCGCGGTCTGTACGACGAAATTCGCAACCCGGCCAACGGTGTTCTGTACGGTCCGGCTGCCGCCACTCCGGCCAATGCGGCTAACATCGCCACCGGCGTGTTCGCGGCATCGCGCGAATACTCGGCTCTCGTGAATGTGTTCCTCGGCCAGTTCAAGGTTCAGGCCGCTTACCAGGCGATCCGTTCGGCAAGTGCTACGGGCGTTCTGCCGGGCCAGCCGACCACCCTCGATCACGAATGGGGCGGCGTAACGTGGCAAGCAACGCCGGCTGCAGCACTGATCGCAGCGGTGTACCACGTCAACGGCAACAATGGCGCGGGCAATGCAACGATCTACACGATTGGCGGTTCGTACAACCTGTCCAAGCGCACGCTGCTGGATATCCAGCTCGCTACGGCACGTAACAGCAAGAATGCTAACTTCGGCCTGAATGCTGACAACGCCGGTACGTCCGCCGCAACGGACAACCCGCTGCCGGGTCACCAGCAGTCGGGCGTGTACGCAGGTATTCAACACTCGTTCTAATCGAACGGTGTCCCCCAAAGGGACTTCCTTCGGGGCGCCCCCCAAGGGGACTTCCTTCGGGGCGTAGTCACAAGTTCTTCACGAGAGTCTTTTTCACGCTGCTGCGAGAGGCGCGTATCGGTGCGATGTCCGAAAGGGTATCGCACCGTTTTTTGTTGGGGCGCGCGGTTTTGCCACTGCCCAGGCGCACCGGATCGGTGCGCGCGTTGCGCGAAAGCCTATACCGCCGCTTTAACGCCGTGTTTTAACAGTGCGAGTCGAACTGCTCAAACGGCCGCTTCGTTCTCCTCACCCGTGCGAATCCGGATCACACGCTCCACGTCCGCGACGAAAATCTTGCCGTCGCCGATCTTGCCGGTGCGCGCCGCGCCGATGATCGCGTCGATCACCTGATCGCACTGGTTGTCCGCGACCACCACTTCGATCTTCACTTTAGGCAGAAAATCGACCACATACTCTGCACCACGGTAGAGCTCGGTGTGGCCTTTTTGCCGGCCAAAACCCTTGACTTCGGTTACGGTCAGCCCAGTAAGGCCGACTTCAGCGAGCGCCTCGCGCACTTCGTCAAGTTTGAACGGTTTGATGACTGCAGTGATGCGCTTCATGGCGGACCTCATCTCGTGATTGGAAGGTTGAAAGGGGCATCGATGATTTTTATTCTACGCTGCGCCGGATGCGTTGCGGCGGTCCGGCGGTCCGGCGGTCCGGCGGTCCGGCGATCCGGCGCGCGCTTCCGGTCTGCTACGGGGTAAATCCGCAGCAACCGTTCGCTTCTCACTGAACCGGCTCGGTGTAGCGCGACGTAATCGGATAGCGCCAGTCGCGGCCGAACGCGCGATGCGTGACGCGAATGCCGATCGGCGCCTGACGGCGTTTGTACTCGTTGATCTTGATGAGGCGCGTAACGCGTTTCACGTCGTCGACCGCGTAGCCCGCCGCGATGATTTCGGCAAGCGAGCGGTCCTCTTCCATGTACATGCGCATGATCGCGTCGAGCACTTCGTACGGCGGCAAGCTGTCCTGATCGGTCTGGTTCTCGCGCAGTTCCGCCGACGGCGCGCGCGTCAGAATCCGCTCGGGGATCACGTCCTGCTTGCCGAAGGTGGTCGCCTGGTTGCGGTAATGGCACAGCTTGTAGACCAGCGTCTTGGCGATGTCCTTGATCACCGCGAAGCCGCCGGCCATGTCGCCGTATAACGTGCAGTAACCCACCGCCATCTCGCTCTTGTTGCCGGTGGTCAGCACGATCGAACCGAACTTGTTCGACAGCGCCATCAGCAAGGTGCCGCGAATGCGAGCCTGAATGTTTTCTTCGGTGGCGTCTTCGGCGCGGCCGGCGAACTCATCGGCGAGCGAGCCGCGGAACGCGTCGAACATCGGCGCGATCGCGATTTCGTCGTAGCGCACGCCGACGCGGCGGGCCATATCGGCGGCGTCGGTGGTGGAAATGTCCGCGGTGTAGCGCGACGGCATCATCACCGCGCGCACGCGGTCGGCGCCCAGCGCGTCGACTGCGACGGCCAGCACCAGCGCCGAATCCACGCCGCCCGAGAGGCCGATCAGCGCGCCCGGGAAACCGTTCTTATTGATGTAGTCGCGCACGCCCATCACGAGCGCGGCGTACACCTGCGCTTCGAGCGAGAGTTCGGGTGCGATCGCGGCAGGCAGCGGTTTGCCGCCATCGAACTCGACAATCGCGTTGCCTTCTTCGAACTGGGCCATCTTCGCGACCAGTTCGCCGTTTTCATCGAGCACGAACGAACCGCCGTCGAACACCAGTTCGTCCTGCGCGCCGACCATGTTCACGTAGACCATCGGCAACCCGGTCTCGCGAATCCGCGCGCGCAGAATGTCGAAGCGCACTGCTTCCTTGTTCAGGTGATACGGCGAGCCGTTCGGAATCAGCAGCACTTGCGCGCCCGCCGCCTTCGCCATTTGCGCAGCCGACGCATGCCACGCGTCCTCGCAAATCACCACGCCGTACTTCACGCCGTCCAGTTCGAACACGAACGGCTGCGGGTCGGAAGCGAAGTAGCGTTTCTCGTCGAACACCTCGGTATTCGGCAAATCCTGCTTGCGATAGGTGCCGGCCACCTCCCCGTCCACGATCAGCGAGGCGGCGTTGAAGGTATCGACCGGCGGCACGCCGCGCTCGATCGGCGCGTTTGCATTACCATGGCCGTTTGCCGTATCGCGCAGCGGGTGGCCGACGATCACATGCAAGCCGGTGAAGGGCTTCAGTTGCGTGGCCAGATCGGCGAGCGCCGCCGCACTCGCGGTGTAGAACGCGGGACGCAGCAACAGATCTTCGGGGGGATAGCCGGATAGCGCGAGTTCAGGCGCGATCAGCAGCTTCGCACCATCGTTGTGCGCGGCGCGTGCGGCAGCGACAATCTTCGCGACGTTGCCGGCGAAATCGCCGACGGTGACATTGATTTGAGCAAGAGCGATTCGGGTCTTCATGGCAGGATCGACAGACAAGCCAGGTGGCTTGCGAGTACCGCGGCTGGTTAGCTCGACGGCAACGGACAAATCGGATAAACGAACGACGCACCGCTTAAACGCGCCGCGCCGCTCATTGGAAACAGTCACACAGATTGAACCAGGAACGCTTTGATTATCGCACGGGCATTCTGGCGTCGCCCTCCGAGGTGGACGCCGCCGAATGGAATGCCCTCCTTGCGCAGCAGACACAGCCCACGCCGTTTCTGCGGCACGAGTTCTTGAGCGCGCTCTCCGCGACCCGATGCGCGGTCGCCGATACCGGCTGGGCGCCGCAATTCGTCACGCTCACGGATCCGCGCACCGGCAAGCTCGCGGCGGCCGCGCCCGTGTATCTGAAAGGGCACTCGTACGGCGAATACGTCTTCGACTGGGCCTGGGCCGATGCGTACAAACGCAACGGCCTGCCGTATTACCCGAAGCTGCTGTGCGCGGTGCCGTTCACACCGGTGCAAGGCAACCGGCTGTTGTCGGCGGATACGCATGCGCTCAGACATCTGGCGGCAACGCTGATGGCGTTCGCCGAGCAAGCCGACGTATCGTCGCTGCACGTGCTGTTTCCGACCGAAACGGAAGGCGCCGCGCTGACCGACATGGGTATGATGCAACGCGAAGGCGTGCAATTCCACTGGCTGAACGACGGCTATCGCGACTTCGACGATTTCCTCTCCACGCTCGAACAGAAGAAACGCAAGAACATCCGCGCCGAGCGTCGCAAGGTCCAGGAAGCCGGCGTGACGATGCGCCGGATTCGCGGCGAAGATATCCAGGACGCCGACTGGCGATTCTTCAGCAAGTGTTACCGGCAAACCTATCGCGAACACTTTTCGAGTCCGTATCTGAACCTCGATTTCTTCCGGATGATCGGCGCGTCGATGCCGGAAAATCTGCTGCTGGTGATCGCCGAATACGAAGGCAAGCCGATCGCCAGCTCGCTCGTGGTGTATCAACGCGATGAGAAAACCGGCGGCACCTTGTACGGCCGCTACTGGGGCGCGCTCGAACATGTGCCCTGCCTGCACTTCGAAACGGCGTACTACCAGCCGCTCGAATTCTGCATCGAAGAAAAGCTCGGGGCGTTCGAAGGCGGCGCCCAGGGCGAGCACAAGATGGCGCGCGGTTTTTTGCCGACGGTGACGCGCTCGGCGCATTGGCTCGCGCATCCGGCCTTCGCCGATGCGGTCGGCCACTTTCTCGACAACGAAAAGAACAGCATCCACGCGTATGTGGACGAGCTGCGCGAACACAATCCGTTCAAAGGTTGACGCGTACCCATGGCGTGGTTTCTGTATCTGCTCGAATGCTCGGACGGCAGCGTCTATACCGGCATTGCTACCGACGTGCAGGCGCGCTTCGACAAACACCTGAGCGGCACGGGCGCGCGCTATACGCGTTCGCGCAAGCCGGTGCAGGTGCTGGCGTCGTTTGAGTTGGCGGACAGGTCCAGTGCGTCGCGCGCGGAGTATTGGGTCAAACGTTTGCAGCCCTCCGACAAGCGTGCACTGGCCGCGGGACTCCGTACGCTCGAATCGGTGCTGCCCTTGGCCGAGCCCGAGCCGGTTGCCGCCGAGGAAACGGAAGACGCAGCCGGCGCCTCCTGACGGCCTACCCCCAATGGCACGGCATCTAAAGCGCGCCGCCTGTTTCAGATCCCCTCCGCCCGTTTTTCGCTACCCGCAGTTTCAGACAAGTCCGATTGCGCGCGTGATGCCTCCCTATGCATTCTCGGCAGACGTTGATCTGTCGCGATATATAAGTGGGAGACGCAAAAAATGGAGAACCCAAACGGGCATGGCATAGCCCGCCGAGGTCAGCACTATTTCCTCGAAGTGCTGGGAGATGAACAGGTCAAGGATATTTCGGTCGTTTCGTTCAGCGCTCTCGAAAAGATGGGACAGCCGTACTGGATCGATATCGTCGCGACCCATCCGGAGAAACTGAAACGAGACGTTATCCTCGGACATGAGGCAAAGTTCAAGCTCGCGCCTGAAGACGGCGGCGAGCCACGCGTATTCTGGGGGCGCGTGACACGCTTTTCGCACGTGCAGACGACGAACGATTGCAGCACCTATGAGATCGTTGTCGAACCGCATATCGCCTGCCTCACCCTGCGCACCACGCAGACCTATCAGCACCAGAGCGCGCCCGAGATTATCGAATCGATCTTGCGGCGCAATGGCCTCGCGGGCCATCAGTTCACATTCAAGCTGCGTCGCCAATATCCTCAGCATCCGTTCCGGTTCCAGTATCAGACGGGTGACTGGCGCTTCATCAATATTCTGATGCAGCAAGAGGGCATCTACAGCTACATCGTGCCAGGCGAGCACGGGGATGTCGTCGTGTTTGGAGACGACATCGACCACTACATCTACCAGCCCCCCCTGACTGCGCCATACAGGCCAATGTCGGGGCTGGCGACGGACGCCGAGTCCGTGTTCGCGCTGCGCTCGCATGCCGAGCTGGTGCCCGAGTCGTTCGTTGTAGCCGACTACAACCCCGATCAGGCGTGGGAGCGCCTCAAGGCAGAGGCCAATGTCGCCCGCAAGGACACGACGACATTCGGCGAGCCGTATATCTACGGTACGCATCATGTGGACGCTGACGGCGCGCGATGGGAAGCGCAGTTACGTCACGAGGCGGCAATTGCATGGCAGGTCGTGTACGAAGGTGAAAGCAACGTTCACAGCTTGTGTGTCGGCCGGATTCTGCGCACCGATGCGCAGTTGCCTGACGCGCCAGACGGCCACGTCATGATCGAAGTCACCCACACTGGCGCGCGTGACAAACCCTATCGCAACACCTACCAGGCGATCCCCTCTGGGCGGCGCTTTCGCCTGAAGATCGACGATGACACGTGGCCGAAAATTATCGGTTCACTGAGCGCCCGCGTCACGTCGCCGGGCCAGTACAAGTACGCGTACCTGACGCAGCAGGGCTATTACGTGGTGCGCTTCGACTGCGATTTTGGCGAATGGCCTGCCGGTGGCGAGAGCGTGCCGCTACGCCTCGCGAAACCGTTCGCGGGCGGCCTGCAAACAGGCTTCCACTTCCCTGCCGTCGAAGGGACGGAAGCCATCATCGAATTCCGGGACGGCGATCCGAATAAGCCTTACATCGCTGCGTTCCATCAC
Organism: Paraburkholderia sp. GAS348; assembly: GCF_050434205.1. NCBI lineage: Bacteria > Pseudomonadati > Pseudomonadota > Betaproteobacteria > Burkholderiales > Burkholderiaceae > Paraburkholderia > Paraburkholderia sp. GAS348. The sequence goes on along the minus strand of NZ_JBNPVT010000005.1, from coordinate 342,991 downwards.
AACAGCCAGCAGCTTGACCTGATTACCAATCAGGACCGTTGGATGTCTCGCAACGTCATTCACACGCAGGGCGACAACAAGCTCCAGTTTGAAGACTGGGAAAGTCAGGAACACGCCAAGTTTTCCACCCGGCATTCGGGCAAAAGCCAGTTGACCTTGGGGTATATCGTCAACGGCAAGCGTGAGCATCGCGGCAGCGGCTTCGAACTGCGCACCGATGCCCAGGGTGCAGTGCGTGCTGGTGGCGGCCTGATGCTTTGCAGCGATATACAGCCGCAGGCAGGCGGCAAGCAGACGGACATGGTGGAAGCCATGCAGCAGTTTCAGGCACTACAGGTAAAGGCGCAGGGGCTGGCCGACCTGGCGAACACGGCAAAGGCCGAGATTGCCGATCTGAAGGCCGAAAACGAATGGCTGAAGAACAGCGTGAACGAGCTGAAGGAGGCCGTCATGCTGCTGTCCTCGCCGAAGGGCATCGCTGTTGCGACGGCAGATCGCGTGTCGGTTGCAGCGGGTAAGGATGTGAATGTGACGACAGGCTCATGCTTCAACGTGAGCGCCCTGAAGAGCATCGTCATGGCGGCCGAAAGCGCGCTGTCGCTGTTCGCGCATACCCTCGGCATCAAGCTGTTTGCGGCGCGCGGCAAGGTCCAGATCCAGGCGCAAAGCGACGAGCTTGATATGGCGGCCCTGAAGGATATCAAGATAACCAGCTCGAACGGCAAGCTCATCCTCTCGGCAAAAGATGAGGTCTGGATTGGCGCGGGCGGTTCATACGTCCGTATCACCCCCAGCAACATCACTAACGCCACACCTGGCGAATGGATCGAAAAGGCGGTGTCGTTTCAGAAGGACACCCCGGATTCGGCAATGGTCAAAGAAGGGGTCCCGTGGACGACCGATCTGCCGGATACGGGCGCTCACGGTTCACGATTTTCCGGCTGACGGCGTTGCGTCGAACCCGACTTACCGACCATTACCACTACCACACCTGACAAGCATGCCCCCACAAGCTCATCCGCACCCAGAACCAGCATCGGCCTCCGCGCCAACCCCAGAGACCTCCCCGCTGACGTGGCGCTATCCATTTCCAGACAGGGACAACAAGGAAGTGACCAGCCCGCAGACCTTCTATCAGGCACTGGCCGGAATGGAAGACGGCTTTTTCCCGCTGGGGGTCAATGGGTTTCCGCACGGTGGTATCCACCTGAACAACAGCGTCGGTATGTTCGAGACAAAGGACGGCGTGCGTTGCATCGCTGACGGATATATCGTCGCCTACAAGATCGATGACGCCTATCCGCACCTTCAATTCAAGGACGGCAAGTGGGCCATGTATTCGACCGGGTTCGTGCTGGTACGCCATACGCTGACGCTGCCACCCGCGCCCAACAGCACGGGCGTACAGCCAGCTGACGAGTCACAAGATATCTACAGTCTCTACATGCACACGGCGGACTGGGCGAACTATCTGGCCGATGAGAAGCTGAAGCGCCCGTGGTGGTGGCTGGATGTTAACGCGTTCCGCGTTCAAAACAGGGATCATCAGATGGCCCCGCCCGAGGGAGGCACGACCGGGGCGGCTGGCGCGCTTGTCTGGACGGAGCCGAAGGCGGGTAAGAAGGCCGGAAGCTTCACGGCGGGCGAACAGGTCGGCTTCTTGCCTGAAGGCAGCGAGGTCATCATCAGCGAGACGCGCGGCCAGTGGGTACGCATCAAGACCATCACCGCGGGTCATATGATCAGCCCGGTCAATGGCGGCTATTTCGGATGGGAAGACCAGAATGTGCCGTGGAAAAGTGAAGCCGATAGCGCGAAAGTCACGCCTAAAGACGACTGGGGCTGGCTGTACAAGCCGAACCTGCACGGGATCAAGGAACCGGACCCGGTAGGGCTGGTGGTGATTCCCCCGAAGCCAGCATTCGTCAAAGCCGGAACGTCGCTCGGCCAGATCGGTGAGTATCACGATTACGAGCGCGCGACGCCGCTGCCACCTGCGCCGAAGCGCCAGCTTTTGCATCTTGAAGTATTCGCCGACGATGGTTTCAGCGCGTTTCTGGACAAAAGCCGCGCGCGGTCGGCGCACCTACCCGTCGATCAGCGGACACTTCTGGTGATAAATGTGGGTGCAAAACTGGTGAAAGACATCCCTCCGGCGGATTGCAAGTTGTGCGACTGGCATCCCCTGTATCGGGCTGATGTGACACCGGACAGTCCGGCAAGCGGTCCCTGGGTTAAGGTGCAACCGCGATATAACGACTCGACCACGGCCCTGCTTATGCCCGGGGGGCCACCTGTATGGATTGAGCGCGAGAAGCTCGCAACCGCAACGGCCACAACACCAGCCTGGAGCCAGTTCCCGCTTAGCCTGCAAAAGGTGGCCGACCCGGCAAACGCATTTATGCTGGTGTATCCGCGCAGTCAACTCGACGGATTGAGCGCACGGGACAAGGCTGTTGACGACGGCAAGACACAATGGTGGCGTGTGAAGTTTGGCAATGCAGACGGACACACAGCTACGGGCTGGGTCCGCGAAAGGGATCATCCCGGTACACAGTGGCAAAGTCCGTGGGCATGGCCTGGCTTTGAGAGGGTCGACGCCACCGGTATCGATCTCGCGGATGCCTTCAGGCGCAACTTGGTCCTCACCGGTGTGGCGGACTGGAAGGAACAGAAGGAATTCGCGCCATCGATCACGGCAGTCAATGGCAGTCCGTTGTTGCAGAAACTAGAACAGACGATTTCAAAGCTGGCTCCCCCTCCGGGCTACGGCGCCGGTAGCAAGCCCAAACAGGAGAATCCTGCTGGCAAGGTCACGGCCACGGCCATGCAGGCCGCAATGCGCACACCATGGCTCGCGCAGGCGCTATCGCACGTGATCCTGCGCTACGAAAGCGAATGGGGCGGTGACATGTCGCGATGGGACGCAATTACGCCGCTGATGCGAAACGCAAAGGACAATTGGCTGGTCGAATTGCAGCGCATCCGCAAGCTGCAATGGTGGAACGCGGTGAAGGGCAAGATTGCAGGTTTTCCTGCCAGCGCAACGGTGCTGCATATTCATCCGATTGCACTGACCGCGAATTTCATGTCGGCAGGAAGCGCGAAGTCAATCTCCGAAGACGGGATTTTTTTCATATTTAAACAAGAGGCACTTGCTGGGGTCACCAATAGACTTCACTGGCCTGGCGGTAACAGCGGGGTAACCTTAGGTGCCGGTTATGACATGAAAGCGCGTTCGGCCGAGAGTATCGTTAGTGATATGAAGTCTATTGGCGTGAATGATGCGGCAGCACACGCAATCTCTGCCGCTGCTGGACTTAGCGGGCACGCCGCGCTCGATTTCTGCAAGAAAAACCTCGGCCTTGTCAATCTTAGCGATGAAAAACAGGTTGATCTGCTCAGGAAAACCGTACCTGCTTACGAAAAAATGGTCATCAAAGCAATAAAAATCGACCTTCTGAAACATGAATTCGATGCGCTCGTTAGTTACGCCTACAACCCGGGTGGAGGATGGGCGAGCGTAACAAATTTTATAAATCACATAAACATTGAGCAAGCAATGAATAACATAAAAAAATACACTACATCGGGCGGCGTCGCATTCGATGGACTTGTAAAAAGGCGGGCCGACGAGGTTACTCTGTACACCACAGGCAGATACGAATTTCACGGCGACCCGCTCCCGCCCCGTCAGTAATATTCAAACAATTTTTTCGAAATTTATATGAATAATCGCCTGTCCCGATGGTTGCTAATTTTCCTGACGTGCATGCCCTCGGCAGGGTCAACGCACGCTTTCGCGGAGACACTGCCGAAAGAGTTAATTGGCCAGTGGCAAGTGCAGGAGGTCCACACCAATACAGCCTCTGGTCGGACTTCGCAATATGCGTGGAATGACCCCAGACTAAGATGGCGCATATTTAATTTTAAAAATAAAGTCGTAGAAAACAATACATATGATTTTTATGACGACTGCAAAAAACCATCAATAAGATCAATTGACACTACGTTTCGAGACGCCATGCTTCGCAGCATCGGCGGATATGATTACCCGCCGCACGAGAATGCAAATCCGGTTAGCGACTACAGGTTAATTACTGATGCGAAAAAGCCGGTTAGAGTATTTAGCCTAAGTTGCGGAAAAGATTTGTGGCAAGGGGACTTAGGTGTTTCATATCCCGAACTGGGGAAATTGGCAATACGGGGGGCATGGATGGCTTTTACCTCTGACGACAGATTGTATTTGCGGTGGCGCGACGAAACAGTTTTGTTGCTAAACAAAATCACAAAAGACGCACCGGAAAAAGCATCATTCGATTGCGCAAAGGCAAGCAATAGCACAGAGCGAGAAATATGTAGCTCACGCGAACTAAGTGGCTTCGATAGAAGTATCAGTGACGCATACATGCGACTTCTCAATCAGACGCAGGATGCAGGTGAAAACGAGAAAATTATCGCAGACGATCAGCACAAATGGATAAAAAAACGAAATACATGCAACTCTGACAAAAAATGCATCTTGAGCCTGATGAAATTTCGACTTCAGTTCCTTGTCGATCAGAGTCGAACTTGATGAAATTAAATTCGGTGGCGAACCATGAAATCGTTGCGAGTCCACATCGGATGGCCTTCGATTGGCGGGAGTATTCTCCTGCGCCCCCCGGGCAGGCTCGGCAGGGTTTGCAGGTTGACGCACCACTGGGTGCGCGGCCCGTTGACGTTCGACGTGGACCCGATTGTCCTGGCGGAGTATTCGCGGACTCGCGAGCTTGCCGGTCTATTCGCGTGGCAGGAGACGCACAGGGAGGTTTTGAACTGGAATAGTCAGCGCCTATATCAGGTTGCCGAGCGTACCCTCGGCTCAATTGAGCGATTGCCACGGGACGCGATGGGCTGCAAACAAGTTGCCTTGTTCGATCCCGAGTTCCAGCAGTGGCATTTCGTACCGTATTCGGAGCCTGACGATGACCGCTCGCAGGCATGATTTCAAGGAATGGTGATGAAGTTTTTCAAGCGCAAGCGCACTGTGGCGCTGAAGTGGGACGGCGCTCTCAAGCCCCACGAAACACCACGCGTCCACGTTATGCCCGATGGTACGGAGGCCCGGCAGGACGAGAACGGCATCACCATCCGGCAAACGGATGGCAGTGAATTCACAGTCGACAAGGATGGACGGCCACGGGGCAGAATTTGCACCGTATCATCGATCACGATTGCCGACATCGCCTACGTGACAGCACACCAAATCAACAAGGTTTATGAAACCGTATCGCACGTCGTGCGATTCCGAAATGGCGGAATGCTGTGCTACTCGCTCGACGCCAGCGGACGGCTACTTGACTGCGAGTTCGACGGGCTTCACGTATCAGCCAAGAACGGCCATGTCGTCGCGGGATGCACAGACGTGGCATTGACCCTCAAACGGGAGACTGAGGATTGATGTCAGGGCTTCTCGTTTTCATATTCTCAGGAGAACAATGATGGCTCAGCGTTTCGATATTCTTGAGGGCGATACGACCACGGCGGGGGGAACGGTCTGCCCGAAATCGCGGGCTGACATGATGGATGGCCGCGCGGTAGCGTATGAAGGTGATCCCGTATGGTGTCCGGAATGCGAGACAACTGGCTGGATTCTTGGCGTGGGTGAGCGCCCGCCGGACCGTGGGCCGGACGGACGCAAGTCGGCGTTGAGTTGGGACTGGTGCGTGTGCGAATGTGACCCAAAGCCGTTGCTGATCGCTTCACAGAAGCGGTCGGACATCCGCACCTAGCCAATTCCGTAGAAGCGTGCGGACAGCGGTGAGGTAGTCGCCGTCGCCATTCGTGCAGCGTCGTCGTGGACGGCCCCAAGGTACAGGGTTCGATCTTGTCTTCGGCGACAGCATAAGCCTCGCACTGCGGAAGGAACGCGTCGCAGATATCCCGGATATGATCCAGTTCAAGTTCAAGATTCGACCTGGCGCATTCTGCAATCCTGCGCAGCTGCGCCACCAATTGCGCGCTGTCAAGGTTCAGTGTCTGGAGATTTATTGTCTAAGTCTTCCCGTTTCGGCGATGACCGTAGGCGGCGACATTCCCACCATTCACGCTTGCCCGCTCCGCCTACCCCCTAGCCTCCCGCATCCGCTCAGTCAGCAGTCGATGCAATAGCGCAATTTCCCCCACCGCATCCGCCTCCAGTGACGAGAGCCTGTCTCGCGCAGGCAGATCGCGCCGGATCGGCCGCAGGGTTCGATTCAATGCCGCCTCGATGTCGGCACTCGCGGCCGCAAGCCACGCGCCAAGGTCATCGTGCATGCAGCGCCGGTTTGTACTCAAGCGCAGTTGAGTCGCGGTTCCCGCCATTTTCCGCAACACGCTCAACACCGTCAGCATCACCGTGTCGACCATCGAGTCCTCGAGCTTTTCGAGTCGAATGCGGCCGATTGCCTCCTCAGCGTTATTGCTGCCGAGGCCAGCGGCTCGGCGCAAGCGTTCCATCTCCTTCTCGCTTCGGTCCGGCGACTCCAGTGCCGCCCTCAGATACGCGAGATTGGCCCGCACCGCCTCGCTCAGATAGGCGCGATAGTCGACTCTTTCCCGCGTCGGCCATAGATAGAACGTGGCCAGCAACGCCAACACACAGCCAAGCACATTGTTGCCGAGCCGCGTCACCGCGTAGGCGAATTCGCTGGCGCCTGGCGTCGCGAAGTCGGCCACGAGCACAAAGGTCGGCGTCAGGAACAGAACGAAGAGGCTGTAGCTGACGGGACGCAGTGCCATCGTGGCCACCACCAGCGGAAAGACCGCCAATGAAATGCCGAGCGGCGAATGAATCGCATAGCCGATGCCCGCCGCCAGCACGCCCCCGACGATGCTTCCGGCAGCGCGCTCGATACTTCTTGGCCAGGTCGCGGCAATGGACGGCTGCAGAATCAGCAGCGTCGCCATGGTTGCCCAGTAGCCGAAGGGAAGCCCAAGCGCCCGTATGACCAGAAAGCCCGCCGTCGTCGTCACGCCCACGCGAGCGGCGTGGCGCAAGCCGACCGACTGGCCCGAGAGGTTCGCCTTGAGGGTCGACCACGTCCGCGTCAGCAGTCCGGCCGCATGGTCCGACCACCCCAACGGTTGGACATACGCCGGCGCGAAATCGACCAGTTCGAAGTCGGACTTGAGCGCCACCGGTTCCATCAGCGCGGATTCGAGCCGCGTCGCGAGGCGCCGCAAACGGCGTTGCAGGTCGGCGAGACGGTTCCATTGCGCTTCGTTGGTGGCCGCGCCGATTCTGCGCAGGACCTCGCCCATCCCGGTCAGCAGTCGAACCGTACGTCTGGCGCGGCGTGCGTCGTCCGGGTTTTTTTCGCAGGCGCCGGTGACCGCAATCAGGTACGCAAAGAGCGCCTCACTTTCGGTCAGCAGGGCGAGGAGATTGTCGTAGGTTTCCCGGCCGGCCATTCTTGAGCCAGGCACGTTCGCAAGCGCCTGGCGCGAGCGCTCAAGCGTTGCCCGCGCATCGGCGCGAAATTTCGCGGCATGCGTCGCCCACTGGCGAGGGGCCGCGCGCTGTTCGAGCAGGCGCGCGCTGTCGAATGCGATGTCGGCCAGCCGCACATACACCGCACGCAGCGAAGCGCGGCTCGTGCCGAACGGATGAATGCGCCAGACGGTCAAGCTCAGCACGACGGCAAACAGGCATCCGGCCAGGTAGATGCCGAGAAACGCCATGCCTCCCCGAAGGTCGTGCATCGGCCGGTCGACCATCACGACGCAAGCGGTCGCCGCGAGAATCGTCACCTGCGATGTCGCGGCGCCCCAGATCCTGCCGAACGCGCCGAACGTCGTGAATGCCAGCATGGCGAGCGCAGCGAATACCGTCCCCTCGCCTGACGCGAAGGCGGTCACGCCACCGCACACGGTCGACAGAAGCGCAAAGCCCATCATCGAGGCGAAGCGTGTGCGATTCGAGCCGGCCGCGTCTGCGAGACAGGTCCAGAAAGCGCCGATCGCAGCCCATGCGAAGGCTGGGTCGTGCAGCAGATTGCCTAGCACCAGCATGGCGGTGGACGCACAGGCGGCTCTCAGCCCTTCCGACAGATTGGCCTCGCTTGTCGAAAACGACACCATCCATACCGGCCGGCCGCGGTAGATCGCGGTGACGAGCGCATACAGGCTCGCAACCAGGCGGCTCGACCCGCGCGGCGACGAAGGGTTGGACTTGCGATTCAGCATCCGGACGGTGGGCTCCCAAAAAACGCACGTTGGCGCTGCCTCAGCGCATTAATACGCCGACGGCAGAAACCCGCTACGGCCGGCGAATGATAAGGGTTAACACTGAGATATAAAAATGCCTTCGGTTCATCCAGTCGATGCGCTGTGTCTATGAGCTGGAATGGCGGGCTAGACGGGCATGTCGCCGGCGCTATGCATTGAACAGAGCGTGGAATCTCCGAAAAAACCGCCCATGAAAAAACCGCGCGGCCCTTGCAGGCTCGCGCGGTTTTTTATCAACCACCGGTGTCACGCAGCTTACTTCTTGTAGTTCGCCACGCCTTCGCTGATTTCCTTGTGAGCGGCTTCAATGCCCGCCCAGCCTTCGACCTTCACCCACTTGCCCTTCTCCAGCGCCTTGTATTGCTCGAAGAAATGCTTGATCTGGTCTTTCAGGTACGCCGGAACGTCGTCGATCGACTTGAGATCAGCGGTCATCGGGCAGACCTTGTCGTGCGCGACGGCGACCAGCTTGGCGTCGACGCCCGATTCGTCAGTCATTTGCAGCATGCCGAGGGCGCGGGCGCGGACCACCGAGCCAGCCAGCAGCGGGAACGGCGTGATCACCAGCACGTCGACCGGGTCGCCGTCGCCCGACAGCGTTTGCGGAATGTAGCCGTAATTCGCCGGATAGCGCATGCCCGTGCCGATGAAACGGTCGACGTGGAGCAGGCCCGTTTCCTTGTCAGCCTCGTACTTCACCGGATCGCTTTGCGCCGGGATTTCGATGATGACGTTGAAATCTTGCGGAAGGTCTTTGCCTGCGGGGACGTGATTGAAGCTCATGAGCGCTCTCTGATCAGATGGAATTCGGAACACGGCGTGCGGCGCGAACTCGAGGGGCGTGAATCGTGAATCTCGCCAGGACGAGGCGCTGCGGCCGGACAATGCGTAATGCGACATTATAGCCAATCGGCCGATGGCACCTCTGGTTGGATCGGCGCGATAATCGTCTGGCGTCGCTCGATTGTGCCTCTCGTTTGTGAACACCGCGTATCTGAACCTCGGCTTGAATCTCGGCGTGGACCTCTGCGTGGACCTCTGCTGCGTGACATCTCAAGGAGCCTGCATGGAAGAAGCCCGACACTTCATCAACGGTGAATGGGTTGCCGCATCGGGCGGCGAGACCATCGCCGTGCTCGACCCCTCGGACGGCCAGCCGTTCACTCAACTGGCCCGCGGCACCGCAGCGGATATCGACGCCGCGGTCCACGCCGCCCGGCGCGCCTTTGAAGGCGCGTGGGGCGAGGCAAGCGCCGCCGAACGCGGCCGCGTGCTGTACCGGCTCTCTATGCTGGTGGCCGCACGTCAGGAAGAACTCGCCCAACTGGAGGCCCGCGATACCGGCAAGCCGCTCAAGCAGGCGCGTGCCGATTCGGCCGCCCTCGCCCGCTATTTCGAGTTTTATGCCGGCGCGGCGGACAAGCTGCACGGCGAAACGCTCCCCTATCAGGCTGGCTACACGGTGCTGACGATCCGCGAGCCGCACGGCGTGACCGGCCATATCGTGCCGTGGAACTACCCGATGCAGATTTTCGGCCGCAGCGTCGGCGCGGCGCTCGCCACCGGCAATGCGTGCGTCGTCAAGCCGGCGGAAGACGCGTGCCTGTCGGTGTTGCGCGTTGCCGAACTGGCGGCGGAGGCGGGTTTGCCGGCGGGCGCGCTGAATCTCGTCACGGGTTTTGGACATGAAGCGGGCGCGGCACTCGCGCGTCATCCCGGCATCGATCACATTTCCTTCACCGGCTCGCCCGAAACCGGCAAGCTCGTGACGCAAATGGCCGCCGAGAACCACGTGCCGGTCACGCTCGAACTCGGCGGCAAATCGCCGCAAATCGTTTTCGCCGACGCGGATCTTGACGCGGCCTTGCCCGTGCTGGTGTCGGCGATCGTGCAGAACGCCGGGCAAACCTGCTCGGCGGGCAGCCGTGTGCTGATCGACCGGGCAATTTACGAGCCGCTGCTCGAGCGGCTGAGCAGCGCGTTCCACGCGCTGCGGGTCGGACCGTCGCATGCCGATCTCGACTGTGGTCCACTGATCAACGCGAAGCAGCAACAGCGCGTGTGGGACTTCCTCTCCGACGCGCAACACGACGGCATTCCGATGGCAGCACACGGCGAGGTGATTCCCGAAGCGCCGGAAAGCGGCTTCTATCAAGCGCCCACGCTGCTGCGCGACGTGCCCGCAAGCCATCGCCTCGCGCGCGACGAAGTGTTCGGCCCGGTCCTCGCCGCTATGTCGTTCACCGACGAAGACGAAGCGCTTTCGCTCGCCAACGGCACGCAGTACGGCCTCGTCGCGGGCATCTGGACGCGCGACGGCGCCCGGCAGATGCGCCTCGCGCGGCGCCTGCGCTCCGGTCAGGTATTCATCAACAACTACGGCGCGGGTGGCGGCGTCGAATTGCCGTTCGGCGGCGTGAAGCATTCAGGCCATGGACGTGAAAAGGGCTTCGAAGCGCTGTATGGCTTCACGGTGCTGAAGACCATCGCCATTCGTCACGGTTAGACACGCTGAATTAGTGCACCTGAGTTCGAAGCGAAGTCAGTCAAGACATCACCATCCATAACAAGCAACGGAGACATCATGCGGTTGACAGGTAAAACGGCCATCGTCACAGGTGGCGGCTCGGGTTTCGGCGAAGGCATCGCGAAGACCTACGCGCGCGAAGGAGCGAATGTGGTGATCAACGATCTGAACGGCGCGGCGGCCGAACGTGTGGCGAGCGAAATCGCGCTCGCCGGCGGCAAGGCGATCGCCGTAGCCGGCAACGTCACCCAACGCGAGGATTGGCAGGCCCTGCGCGAGGCCGCGCTCGAAGACTTCGGCAGCGTGCAGATCGTCGTCAACAATGCCGGCACGACCCATCGCAACAAGCCGGTACTCGACGTGACGGAAGCCGAGTTCGACCGTGTCTATGCGGTGAATGTCAAAAGCATCTACTGGAGCGTGCAGGAATTCGTGCCGTATTTCCGCCAGCAAGGCGGCGGCGCTTTCATCAATATCGCGTCGACGGCCGGTGTGCGGCCGCGGCCGGGGCTCGTCTGGTACAACGGCAGCAAGGGCGCGGTGATCATCGCCAGCAAGTCGCTCGCCGTCGAGCTGGGTCCGGACCGCATTCGGGTGAACTGTGTGAACCCGGTGATGGGCGAGACGGCGCTGCTGTCGGAATTCATGGGTGTCGAAGATACGCCGGAGAACCGCAAGCGCTTTCTCGCCGGCATCCCGCTCGGCCGGTTTTCGACGCCGCAGGATATCGCCAACGCGGCGCTGTATCTCGCCTCGGACGAGGCCGAGTTCATCACCGGTGTGTGTCTCGAAGTGGACGGCGGGCGCTGCGTGTAAACGCCATGCAAACCAAACCATTCAGCACCGCTAGAATCGCGCTCGACGGCGGCACTTCATTTCAACAAGAAAAGAGGAGACACCATGGCTAGTCCCGCAAATCCGCTCCACCATCCCGGCGCGGGTGCGCCCCCCTCCAGTTTCGAAGAAGCGACCTACCGCAAGGTAACCTGGCGGCTCGCGCCATTCCTGATGCTCTGCTACGTGGTGGCGTATCTCGACCGCGTCAACGTCGGCTTCGCCAAGCTGCAAATGACCACCGATCTCGGCCTAAGCGACGCGGTCTACGGCTTCGGCGCGGGGATTTTCTTCCTCGGTTATTTCATCTTCGAAATTCCGAGCAACGTGATCCTGCACAAAGTAGGCGCACGCGTGTGGATCGCACGGATCATGGTGTCATGGGGCGTGATCTCGATGCTGACCATGTTCGTCACCACGCCGACCATGTTCTACGTGATGCGCTTCCTGCTCGGGCTCGCCGAAGCGGGCTTCTTCCCCGGCATCATCCTGTATCTCACATACTGGTATCCGTCGCACCGGCGTGGCCGCATGACCACCTGGTTCATGACGGCAATCGCGTTGTCCGGTGTGATCGGCGGCCCGGTCTCGGGCTATATCCTGAAGAGCTTCAACGGCATGAACGGCTGGCATGGCTGGCAGTGGCTGTTTCTGCTCGAAGGGATTCCTTCGGTGATCGTCGGGATCATGGTGTTTCTGAAGCTGGACGACCGCATTTCGAAGGCCAGCTGGCTCACCAGTGAAGAGAAGGAATTGCTCGAACGTCAGGTGGCGGCCGAAGAAGCCACCAAACACGACATGCCGATTCGTCAGGTGCTCACGAGCGGCCGCGTGCTGATGCTGAGCCTCACGTACTTCTCGTTCGTGATGGGCCTCTATGGGGTGAGCTTCTGGCTGCCGACCATCATCAAGGCGACCGGCGTGACGGACGCGTTCATGATCGGTCTGCTGTCGGCGATTCCGTTTGCGGCCGCGGTAGTCGCGATGGTGTTCGTGTCGCGCAGCGCGGACCGCAACCGCGAGCGGCGCTGGCATATCGCGTTGCCGGCCTTCGCGGGGGCGATCGGCCTCGTGTTCTCCGTGGTATGGACGCACAATACCGTGCTGGCGATGGCCTCGCTCACGCTCGCGACCATGGGCATCCTGACCACACTGCCGCTGTTCTGGAGTTTGCCGACGGCGATCCTCGCCGGCACAGGCGCCGCAGCCGGCATCGCGATGATCAATTCGATCGGCAATCTCGCGGGTTTTCTCAGCCCGTACGCAGTCGGCTGGTTGAAGCAGGCGACTGCCGCGAACGACTCCGGCATGTATATGCTCGCAGCGTTTATGGTTCTTGGCGGTCTGCTAGCGATCAGCGTGCCGGCGAAGATGGTCGACAAATGACGATGCTGGATTCGTGACGTAAGGCAGGAAGCGCCGCCAAACGCCGTACGTCACGGTTCACGTTTCAGTGACTCGTAGCGCGCATCGCGCCGAGACATCGCACCTCCAACGGAAAGGCCCCCGGCGTCTTACAACGCCGGGGGCCTTTCTCCCTCTACTGCAGCGCGCGATCAATCAAACGCCGCGCCAATCCAGCCATCAAACGATATTCATCGCCAACGAACTCTCACGATAGTGCTGGCTCGCCTTATCGGAATCGCCAAGCTGTTCATGCAAACGCGCCAGCGCACGATGCGAACGAATCTTCAGCGTCTCGTTGTCGGCCAGTTTCAGCGCGCGCTCAAGGAACGATTGCGCCTTGCCCCACAACTGCTGATGCAAGCACAAGCGGCCCAAGGCGAACATCAAGTCCGCGTCTTCCGGGCGATCCTTCTGCCACCCCTCGGCCTTCTGGATCAGCGGCAACGCGTCGCCCCCGGTCGTGTCCGGATAACGGCGTAGCAGACGCGCGTCCCAGTTCTGCGCCAGTGCTTCTTCAACGATCCTGCGTGCTTCCTGCGGACGATTCAGCGACACCAGCAGTTCAGCGGCGAGGTCGGCGAGACGCGGCGAATGACGCTCGGTGGCCGACAGCGAATTCCACAAGTCCAGCAGCGCATCGGCGTTATGACGCCGGTCGCGCAGCAGGTTTTCCGCCGCGAGCTGACGCAAACGCACCGCCACCGCCGGATGGATCGCTTCGCGCTTTTCCAGCGTCTTGACGAGCTTGAGCACTTCACCCCAGTTCTTCAATTGCTGTTGCGCGCGCAACATGATCTGCTGCGCGTGAATGCGCCGTGCGCCCTGCGATTGCATTTCGGTGAGCGCGGTCAGCGCGCCGTCCGCGTCGCGGCCATCGGCACGCATGTCGGCGGTGGCCATCAGGCGTGCGTCCTGCCAGTCGGCCTCGTCGATCTGGGCGAGCCATTCGTCGCGCCGCGCATATTCACGCATGCGGTGCGCCGCGGTGGCCGCGATCAAACCGGCCGCACCCTTGTTGTCGCCATTCGTCAGCGAGTCTTTTGCCGCTTTTTCAGCGCGCGAGAAACGCCCAGCGTACAGATTGCCGATCGCGTCACGCAATGCGGCGTGCGCCTTCGCGACACGCGAGCGCGCACGATAGGCCGCCACGCGCTGCGGCATGCGCCAGATGTTGCGCACGATGCGCAGCAGCGCGTACAGCAGGATGAACAGCACCACCAGCCCGACCACGAACAGATTCAGCGAGATGTCGACGCGGTACGGCGGATAGATCAGCAGCACCTGCCCCATGTCGAAGCGTCCGACCACCGCCAGCACCACCGCGATGGCGAACAGAAACGCAAGCCATAGAAGTCCCCGGATTGCCATGATTAACCTCGGTTCCGGTATTGATTGACGGCCTGCAGGCTGGCGTTCAGATTCGGCAGTTCAACGGCGGCCGAGCCCGCATCCACCTGTTTGAGCAGATCGATCGCGATCTGCGTTTTCTTCGACGTGTTGTCGAAGTAGCGCGTGAGCGCAGCCTGCGCCGCCTGCAGGTCGGACTTCAGCGTGGTCTGATTGCGCGAGAGCAGCGCAAGCCGCGCCGACAGCAAACGCAGCTTCAGATTCTCGCGCACGAAGTAGCCTTGATCGGGCGTGACGAGCATGGCGTCGGCGTTGTCGATGCGGCGCACCTGCACGAGGCTCGTCAACTGCTGGCCAATGCCGGTCGTGACTTCACGCCACCAGACTTTCCAGCGCGGCTCGCCGGTGGCCTCGGCCACCTTCGCCGTGTCGGCCCAGGTGGCGGCCTTCGGCGTGGCGTGGGCAATCGGTGCTTCGCCGGAGAGCGGCAGGTTGTCGACCTGGTCGATCGCGTTGTCGAGCTTGATCGCCAGACCCGTCAGATCCGTGGAAGGCGCGGCCTTCAGCTTGTCGATATCCTGCGCGATCGCCTTGCGGACAGTGACAGCCTGCGGGCTATCCGACGCGGCGAGACGCGTGTCCGCACTTTGCAGCGCGAACAGCGCGAGCTGCGTATTGCCGGTGAGCTGCAATTGCTGGCTCGCTGCCGACAGCATCTGACCGACTTCAGCCATCGTCCAGTCGTCGCGATTGCGGGCGAGATCGGTGTATTGCTGCTGCAGCGCCTGTTGCGCGGTTTGCGCGTCAGCGAGCTTGCCCTCGAGTTGCGCGACCTGCGCGTCCGATCGATGCACCGTGGCCAGCGCCTGATCGGTCTTGGCGCGCAGGTCGTTGGTCTGCGCGTCGTTGGCTTGCTGGCGTTGCGCGAACTGCTGCTCGGTGCGCTCCACCTTGCGATTGAGCGCATAGCCGCCCACGCCCGCCGCACAAGCGATGATCACGACGACAAACCACAGCAGCGGTCCGCTCGCGCTGCGGCGCTTTTGCGCTTCGTAGGGCGTGAAGGGTGGATTCGGCGGCAACGCGGTGGTTGCGGCCGGCTGGGGTGAAGCGTTCGTTGATGCGTTCGTTTCAGTCATGCGTGATTTAGCCGGTGAATGAGCCGGGTTGGACGGTACCGGTTGAACAACGGTCGGGACGGCGGCAAGCAAGGCGCGGGCAATGCGTTCATCGCCCGCGCCGGACACCGTAATGCTATCAAAACCCAATGCCCGCGCGGTCTGCGCGATACGAGGGTGCGGCGTGACCAGGTTGGCGCGTTTCAGTTGCGCGACTTCGCCGGCGGTCAGATGCTCTTGCGCGAGTTCATGCAGATTGCGCACACCTTCGGAACTGGTAAGCAACCAGGCGTGGGGCTCGCCAGCAAGCAGCGCATGCACGCGTGCCCAGCCGCCGATCGACGGTTCCGGCACGAGGCGGCGATAGGCAGCCACCGTTTCGACTTCGGCGCCCGCCTCGCGCAAGCGGTCGGCGAGCCATTCGCGGCCGCCATCGCCGCGCACGATCAGTACGCGCTTGCCTTCGAGGCTCGCCGCGCCGAACGCGGCATCGAGCGCCGCGAACAGGCCTTCGGAATCGAAGCGCGCCGTATCGTCGTCGGGCACGGACGGCGGGCTGATGACGTTGTACGCCGGCGCCGCGACACCGTGGCGCGCCAGCGCCTGCACACTGCCCGGCCCGACTACGCCGATCGGCAGCGCATGTGGCCAGATCGCATCGCTCCTCGCAAACGCGTGATCGACCGCATTCGGCGAAACGAACACCACCAGTGCATAACGTTCCAGAGAAGCCAGCGCGGCGCGCAACGGTGCTTCGTCAGTGACAGGCGCGATGTCGATCAGCGGAAAGTCGAGCACGGCAATGCCCGCCGCCGCGAGTTGCACGGTCAATTCATCCGACTGACCGGCCGGTCGCGTAATGACGACCGTGAACGCCGCCGTGCCGACGGATGAGGATGCGCTGCCCGGGATAGCGGCCGCCATCACTCGCCGGTCGCCGCGCTGTCCGACACGCCGTCTGCTGACGCTGCCGCGGGACCGCTGGCCGTGCTTAACGCACGGACGATTTCCATCGCACCTTGCTGTTCGAGCGCGCTCGCCACTTCCTGGCCGAGAGCAACAGCACGTTCGACAGTGGGTGCCGGCGCCGATGCCTGCGCGCTCAAGACACGCTGGCCGTCGGGCGTAGCGACGACGCCGCGCAGATGCAGCGCGCCGTCGTGCCAGGTCGCATACGCCGCGAGCGGCACTTCGCAACTTCCGCCGAGGGCGCGCGAGACCATCCGCTCCGCTTCGACGGCCGCTGCCGTATGCTCGTGATGCAGCGGCGCAAGCCATGCCGCGAGGTCCGCGCGATCGGCGCGAATCTCGATGCCGAGCGCGCCCTGACCGGCTGCGGGCAAGCTGTCTTCAGGATCGAGCAGCGCGCGGATGCGCTCGCCGAGCCCCAAACGCTTCAAACCGGCAGCCGCCAGAATGATCGCCGCATAGTCGCCGCGATCGAGTTTCGACAGACGCGTGTCCAGATTGCCGCGCAATGGCCGTACCACGAGGTGCGGGTAACGCATGCGCAGCATGGCCTCGCGGCGCAGGCTGGAGGTGCCGACCACGGCGCCGGCGGGCAGCGCGGCAAGCGAGTCGTAGTCGTTGGACACCAGCGCGTCGCGCGGATCTTCGCGTTCCATGATGGTGGACAGCGCAAAGCCTGCGGGCAATTCCATCGGCACGTCTTTGAGCGAGTGCACGGCCAGATCGGCGCGGCCGTCGGCCAGCGCCGCTTCCAGTTCCTTGACGAACAGGCCCTTACCACCAACCTTCGACAAAGTGCGGTCGAGAATCTGATCGCCACGTGTCGTCATTCCGAGGATTTTTACGTCGCAAGATGGATATAATTTGTGCAGCGCACATCGCACATGCTCCGCCTGCCACATGGCAAGGCGGCTTTCTCGCGACGCAATCACAAGCGTGTGGGGTGGCGCAAAAAACGTCTCGGGGTTCATTAGCTTGCTGATCGAATGACGGGATGTAATAACAATCAATGTTAGCACGCGACCCCGTGTCTCAAGGCACAGTGGAGCGCCGTGCCGGCGCGGTATCGATGGAGGAGACGGGCCTCGCGCAGCGCGCGCCTGCCGCACCCTAGCCTGTTGAAGCACGGTCGTTCGCGCACCGGGGCGCGGCATGCGGGATGATGCAACGCGGCGCAACGTGTCTCGCGTGTCTATCATGGATGTCATGCGCCTCGTGCGCTTTGTGCAAATGCACGCGCGGCCACCCTCTCCGGCGCATTGCCGCATACCGTTTCGTGCAGGTTTCGTGCAGGTTTCGTGCAGGTTTCGTGCAGGTTTCGTGCAGGTTTCGTGCAGTTCAGGTTGCAACTCATAGTGCAGTTCCGCAGTAGCAGTTCATCACTCAACAGACCCTGGCTTCCCTGAGGAAACCCATCGTGACGTCTTCCGGATCGGCGCGCCCTGCCCGCCGCAACACTGCATCGCCCAACGCTCAAGCGGCGGACGCCGCTTCTGCCTCCGCCGCAACGGCTGCCCCATCCACAGCGGCCAAACGCGCCGGCAAAGCAGCCCAGGCAAGCCAGGCCGCTAACGTCGCCAAAGCCGCCAAGTCCGCCAAAGCCTCCGCGCCCGCGAAGACCGACAAGACGGCGAAGGCCGTCAAAACAAACAAGGCGACGCACGCCGCGAACGCCGCCAGCGCGCTGAAACCGGCCAAAGCCAGGCCCCCGAAGCTCAAGGCCGATGCAAACGAAGCCGCGCAGCAGGCCGCTGACGCGCCCACGCTGCAGGCAGTTTCGCTGGATACGATCGTGCCCGCGTCGAAAAGCAGCGGCCGCTCGCGCGACGACAAGGATCATCCGCTATTCCAGGACATCCGATATCTGGGACGCCTGCTCGGCGACGTGCTGCGCGAACAGGAAGGCGACGCGGTGTTCGACGTCGTGGAGACGATCCGCCAGACCGCCGTGCGTTTTCGCCGTGAGGACGACAACGCCGCCGCCCAGACGCTCGACAAGAAACTGCGTTCGCTGAGCCCCGAGCAAACGGTCAGCGTGGTGCGTGCGTTCAGCTACTTCTCGCATCTTGCGAATATCGCTGAAGACCGCCACCGCAATCGCCGTCACCGGATTCACGCGCTGGCCGGCTCGACCTCGCAACCGGGCACCATCGCGCATGCGCTCGAACGGCTCGTCGAGGCGGGCGCCGCCGCGACGCCGGTCCTGCAGCAGTTCTTCAACGAAGCGTTGATCGTGCCGGTCCTGACCGCGCACCCTACGGAAGTGCAGCGCAAGAGCATTCTCGACGCGCAGCACGACGTCGCGCGCCTGCTCGCCGAACGCGATCAGCCGTTGACCAACCGCGAACGCGCGCGTAACGAAGCGATGCTGCGTGCCAGCGTCACGTCGCTGTGGCAAACGCGGATGCTGCGCGACTCGCGCCTGACGGTTGCCGATGAAATCGAAAACGCGCTGTCGTATTACCGCGCCACTTTCCTCGAAGAAATTCCGGCGCTCTACGCCGACATCGAAGAAGCGCTCGCCGAGCACGGGCTCGCTGCACGCCTGCCGCCGTTCTTCCAGATGGGCAGCTGGATCGGCGGCGATCGCGACGGCAATCCGAACGTCACGGCCGAAACGCTCGAGCACGCGATCACCCGCCAGGCTGCGGTGATCTTCGAACACTATATGGAGCAGGTGCACAAGCTGGGCGCCGAGTTGTCGGTGTCGAATCTGCTGGCCGGCGCAAGCGACGCATTGAAAGAACTCGCAGCCGCCTCGCCCGACCAGTCCCCACACCGTACCGACGAACCGTATCGCCGCGCCTTGATCGGCATGTACACCCGGCTCGCGGCCAGTGCGCGCGTGCGTCTCGGCGAAGGCAGCGTGCCGGTGCGCAGCGCGGGCCGCGGCGCGGCGCCGGTGCGTGCCAAACCGTATGACAACGCCGCCGAATTCGTGCGCGACCTGCACGTGCTGATCGATTCGCTCGCCGAGCATCATGGCGCGCCGCTCGCGGCACCCCGCCTGTCGCCGCTCGCGCGCGCCGCCGAAGTGTTCGGCTTCCATCTGGCGAGCATCGACTTGCGCCAGAGCTCCGACATCCATGAAGCGGTGATCGCCGAGTTGCTGAAACGCGCAGGCGTCGAAGACGACTATGCGTCGCTCTCAGAAGAAGACAAGCTCAAGGTGCTGCTCACCGAACTGTCGCAGCCGCGCCCGTTGCGCCTGCCCTACGCCGAGTACTCCGATCTCGTGAAGAGCGAACTCGGCGTGCTCGAAGAGGCCCGCGTCACGCGCGAGAAGTTCGGCGCGCGCGCGGTGCGCAACTACATCATTTCGCACACGGAGACCGTCAGCGATCTGGTCGAAGTGATGTTGCTGCAAAAGGAAACCGGCCTGCTGCACGGCCGTCTGGGCGACGCGCACGATCCCGCGCAAGCCGGGCTGATGGTGATCCCGTTGTTCGAGACGATCCCCGACTTGCGCAACGCGCCGCATATCATGCGCGATTTGATCGCGCTACCGGGCGTGGATGCCTTGATCGAACATCAGGGCAACGAGCAGGAAGTGATGCTCGGCTATTCGGACAGCAACAAGGACGGCGGCTTCCTGACGTCGAACTGGGAGCTGTACCGCGCCGAACTGGCGCTGGTGTCGCTGTTCAATGAGCGCGGCGTGACCCTGCGCCTGTTCCATGGACGCGGAGGCACGGTTGGCCGTGGCGGTGGCCCGACGTATCAGGCGATTCTGTCGCAGCCGCCGGGCACCGTCGACGGCCAGATCCGTTTGACCGAGCAAGGCGAAGTGATCGCCAGCAAGTTCGGCAACCCGGAAATCGGCCGGCGCAATCTGGAAACCGTGGTGGCCGCGACGCTCGAAGCCTCGTTGTTGCCGCACGGCAATGCGCCCGCGCAACTGCCCGCCTTCGAAGAAACGATGCAGCAATTGTCCGACGCGGCAATGGCGTCGTATCGCGCGCTGGTCTACGAAACGCCGGGCTTCAAGGAGTATTTCTTCGAGTCGACGCCGATTTCCGAAATCGCCGAGCTGAACATCGGCAGCCGTCCGGCTTCGCGCAAATTGCAGGACCCGAAGCAACGCAAGATCGAAGATCTGCGCGCGATTCCGTGGGGCTTCTCATGGGGTCAATGCCGCTTGCTGCTGACCGGCTGGTACGGTTTCGGCAGCGCCGTGGCCGCGCATCTGGACAGCGCGCCGAGCGACGCCGAGCGCATCCGCCGTCTGGCGCTGCTCAAGAAGATGCACAAGACCTGGCCGTTCTTCTCGAACCTGCTCTCCAACATGGACATGGTGCTGGCGAAGACCGACCTCGCGGTGGCCTCGCGCTACGCACAGCTCGTGTCGGACAAGAAGCTGCGCAAGCACGTATTCGAGCGGATCGTCGCGGAATGGGAGCGTACGTCGAAGGTATTGTCGGAGATTACCGGCAAGAGCGAACGGCTCGCGGAGAACCCGCTGCTCGCGCGGTCGATCAAGAACCGCTTCCCGTATCTCGACCCGCTCAATCACTTGCAGGTGGAGTTGCTCAAGCGTCACCGCGCGGGCGATACCAACGCGCGCGTGCGGCGCGGGATTCATTTGAGCATCAACGGGATTGCGGCGGGGCTGCGTAATACGGGCTGATCGAGCACGGATTAAATAAGCGATCGAATCAACCGTTGGAAAGACGAAGCCGGGTGCGGGTCAGTTGACCGCACCCGGCTTCGGCATTTCCGGCGGGGGAATGTTGAATTTGAGCGGAGGCTCGCGCCACGCCTCTGCCCGCTTTTCGCGCTCGTCGAGCTCGGACTGAACACGCTCGTCATGGTCGCGGCGCGCCTGGCGCGGCATGTTTACCGTAGAACCAAGCGCAGTACCGCCCATCATCGTGCCCGTTGAATAGGGGGAACCCATTGGATCGGACGACACTGCGCGCGGCAACGTGGTACCACGATCGCGGTAATAGTCCTGATAGTCCCTCGCGAACACAACGAATGGCAACAGAACGCCCGCCATTAGAAAAAATATAAAGCGTTTCATGATTACGTTCCGGATTCCATAGCAATCCGAAGCGTAACACGCGGAAACCATCTCATTTTGTTGGATGCATTCGACGCGACGCGAGACCGCACCGGCCTACTGCGCCTCGACCATCAGCACATCGAGCTTGAACGAGCCATCTTCCTGCACGTCGAAATACTGGCGCACCTCATCGGGCGAGTTGCGCCACAGCGAGTGAATCGCCACCACGCGCGGTTCCGGCGTGCGCATGCGCGCCACCCACGAGTTGAACTCGATCGCGATGCGCCAGCGCTCGCGGATCGATGCCTTGAAACCGGCCGCTTCGAAAAACGCAATCCATTCGTCAGCGCGGTAGTCGCGGATATGCGAGCCGTCGCGCAATACTTCGACCGCCTGAATATGTGTGTCGAGCAGCGGATGATCGGCGCCGGCGATGTCGATGAACAGCACCTTGCCGCCCGGCTTCAACACGCGCCGCACCTCGGACAGCGCGAGCGGCACATCGCGCCAGTGGTGCGCGCTCATCCGGCTGATGATCCAGTCGAACGAATGATCGTCGAACGGCAGCGTTTCGGCGGCGCCCTGCTGCGTGCGGATGTTGGCGAGGCCACGATCCTTCGCCGCGCCGTCGAGCGTCGCCAGCATTTGCGGCGCGATGTCGTACGCGACCACTTCTTTTGCGTGTGGCGCCACCGCGAAACTCGCGTGACCCGCGCCGCAGCCCATGTCGAGCACCGTTGCATCCGGCGTCGCGGCGATCGATTCGGCCAGCGTCTGCAGATCGGCGCCGGTGGCATGCGTCTGACTCGTCAAATACGCGGCGGCGGTCGAGCCGAAGGCGTCGGCGACCTGATCGTGGTGCTTCATGGAAGGCTCCAGTTGTCTATGTGGGGTTGGGCCGGAGTTGGACCCGGTCGGTCTGGACGGCGCTGCGCCGTTTCAGCCGTTACAATAGAGCCCGCCGTGTACCAGTACAAGTTAAGCAATTATTCTGGTATCGATAGCACCACCTCGCCCCCGTCCAAGCGCTGCCCGATAAGAATGACCACGCCGCCCTCCGCCGACAACCCGCCGCCGCTCGACGCCACGCCTGCCCGCGCACTCGGCGATTTCATCCGCGCTCACCGTGAACGGCTCACGCCACAAGCGCTCGGCCTGCCGCCCGGCCCCCGCCGCCGCACCCCCGGCTTGCGGCGCGAGGAAGTCGCGCAGCTATGCGGCGTAAGTCCGACCTGGTACACGTGGATCGAACAGGGCCGCCCGGTCTCAGCCTCCGCCGAGGCGCTGGCGCGCATCGCCGTCGCGCTGCAATTGTCGCGCGCCGAGCGGGCTTATCTGTTCGAGCTGGCCGCGCAGCGCGACCCGGCCGAGCCCGATCCGGCCGCCGCCGACGCGCCCGCCACCCTGCTCGAAACCGTGCAGCTCCTGAACGCACCGGCTTACGTGCTCGACCGGCAGTGGAACGCGCTCGCCTGGAACGCGCGCGCCGCCGACCTGTTCGTCGGCTGGCTGGACGGCACGCACGACCGCAATCTGCTGCGCTACACCTTCACCGAAGCGGCCGCCCGCGAGTTGATCGTCGACTGGGAAACGCGCGCGCGGCGTCTCGCCGCCGAATTCCGCGCCGACTCGATCCGCCATCTGAACGACGCGCCCACCCGCGGGCTGATCGACTCGCTCACCGCCGCCAGCGACGCGTTCTCCCGCTTCTGGGCGTCGCAGGACGTGGGCGGCCGTGAAGGCGGCCGGCGCGAGTTCAACCATCCGCGCGACGGCCGCATCGTCTACGACCAGATCACCTTCAAGCCGGCACATCGCGAGGATCTGAAGCTGGTGGTGCTGGTGCGGGAGTAGCCGCTGTAGAGCAGAGGCGCGCTGCGGCATACGTGACCGCCGGCAGGCGGCGTCTTTGATGCGGGCCGCCGGTGTTAAAATCCCTGCCATTCTTCGCTTCGGCGGCGCCTGCACCGTACGCAAAACGCCGCCAGCCTCCTCACCTCGTTCAACTGCCCAACACCATGACGTCCCAACTGCACAAAAAAGGCGAAGCCTGGTCGGCTCGCTTCTCGGAGCCGATGTCGGAGCTTGTCAAACGCTACACGTCGTCGGTTTTCTTCGACAAGCGTCTGGCGCTCGTCGATATCGAAGGGTCGCTCGCGCACGCCTCGATGCTCGCCGCGCAGAAGATCATCGCCGCCGACGACCTGGCCGCGATCCAACGCGGCATGGCGCAGATCAAGGGCGAGATCGAGCGAGGCGAGTTCGAGTGGCAACTCGATCTGGAAGACGTCCACCTGAACATCGAAGCGCGCCTGACCGCGCTGATCGGCGACGCCGGCAAGCGCCTGCACACGGGCCGCTCGCGTAACGACCAGGTCGCGACCGACATCCGCCTGTGGCTGCGCGGTGAAATCGACCGCATCGGCGGCCTGCTGACGGAACTGCGCACGGCCCTGCTCGACATGGCGGAGAAGAACGCGTCGACCATCATGCCGGGCTTCACACATCTGCAAGTCGCGCAGCCGGTCACCTTCGGCCATCACCTGCTCGCCTACGTCGAAATGTTTTCGCGCGACGCCGAACGCATGATCGATTGCCGCAAGCGCGTGAACCGTCTGCCGCTCGGCGCAGCCGCGCTGGCCGGCACCAGCTATCCGATCGACCGTCATGCGGTAGCGAAGACGCTGGGTTTCGACGGCATCTGCGCGAACTCGCTGGATGCGGTGTCCGATCGCGACTTCGCGATCGAGTTCACGGCAGCGTCCGCGCTGGTGATGACGCACGTGTCGCGCTTCTCCGAAGAACTCGTCCTGTGGATGAGCCCGCGGGTCGGCTTCATCGACCTGGCCGACCGTTTCTGCACCGGTTCGTCGATCATGCCGCAGAAGAAGAACCCGGACGTGCCCGAACTCGCGCGTGGCAAGACGGGCCGCGTAAACGGCCATCTGATCGCTCTGCTGACCTTGATGAAAGGCCAGCCGCTCGCGTACAACAAGGACAATCAGGAAGACAAGGAGCCGCTGTTCGACACCGTCGATACGGTCGCGGACACGCTGCGCATCTTCGCTGAAATGGTCGCCGGCATCTCGGTGAAGCCGCAAGCCATGCGCGACGCCGCGTTGCAAGGCTTCTCCACGGCAACCGATCTCGCCGACTACCTGGTCAAGCGCGGCCTGCCGTTCCGCGACGCGCACGAAGCGGTGGCGCTGGCGGTTCGCGTGTGTGCCGATCGCGGCTGCGATCTGGCCGACCTGACGCTGGAAGAAATGCGTAAAGAACTGCCGAACGTCGCGCATCTGATCGGCGAAGACGTGTTCTCGTATCTGACGCTCGAAGGTTCGGTGGCGAGCCGCAACCATCCGGGCGGCACCGCGCCCGAGCAGGTGCTCGCGGCGGTCAAGGCTGCACGGGAAGCGTTGAAATAAGGTCCGGCAACGCGTGCAGCGCACAAAAGAAAGCCCGCGCGAAGCGGGCTAAATGAAAGACTTCCACCGATGCCTCTCGCAAGAGGCCATCGAAGTGTAGGCTCGTTTTGGCCGCGGACCAATCCAGTCATATTTCCGCCTATTACAAAGCAAAGTGAGCAACCGTTCGGTGTGCGAGTGACCGGCAATGCACCGCCGGCCGCTCGCGCACCCGCACCGCGCTTTACAACTCCGCTGTCTCCGATACCGGCTTAAGAAAGCCCGCGTCGCGCAAGTAGCCGACGTAGAGCCGGATCAGCGCGGCGTAGTCGACCGTCAGTTCCACGCCGTGCCATGCCAGTTCCGTCACCGTGTCGAACTGCTCGACCGGCAACGGCGCGCCGGACAGGTCGTCGGCGTAAAAATCGCGAATCAGCGCCAGACCGTTCGATGCATCGAGATCCGCCAGCCGCCGTTGCCAGTCGGCCGGCGCCTGCGGATCGGCGCGCAAACCGCAAGCGGCCAGCGCCGCGAACCACTGCCGCTGAGTCAGCGCGAGGGGGTTGTTCAGGTTCACCACCCGTACACCGGCACGCGGATGCAGCGCCACCGCCGTTACCGCGCTCGCCAGCAGATCGACTGGCATCATTTCGACTTCGCGCGCCGTATCCGGATAAGCGCCCAGCTGCAGGCAGCCCTTGTTGAACAGCCAGAAATGGTTGTGCGCGAAGTTGCTAAAGCCGGTACGGCGGTCGCCGGTGATATTGCCCGGGCGCGCGACAACCGCCGGCAAGCCGAAGCGGCGCGCGCACTCCGCGACGCGCTGTTCGCCCACCCACTTCGTCAGCAGATAGCCGTTGTCCAGCAGCGGACGCGCGTTGCTTACCTGCTCGTCGATGCGCACGGCGTCCGCCAGCATCTCGCCGACCGACAGCGTCGAGATGAAGCAGAACGGTTTTTGCCGCTGCGTCAGCGCGAGCCGCAGCAAGGCCTCCGTCCCGCCGACGTTCGCGCGCTTCATCTCCTCATAGCTATGCAGGTGATGCACGAACGCGCCGCAATGCAGGATCGCGTCGACCTGCGCGGCGAGTTGCGCCCAGCGCGGCGTGTCGAGTCCAAGCTGCGGCGCGGCAAGATCGGCGGGGATCACCTCGACGCGGCTGAAGTCGATCGCAAGGCCCGCTTCGCGCGCTTTGTCCTCCAACACGGCGAGCCCTGCCGCCGCACTCGCGCAGCGTTGCAGGCACACCACCTTGTCGAGCCGGCCGCATAACGCGTGCAAAAGGTAAATGCCGAGGAAGCCGCTCGCGCCGGTCAACAGCACCGTGCGGATCGGTGCTGCTTCGGCGCCGTCAGCCAATGCCGGTGCGGCGTGTTCGATGGTGAACGGCTCTGCGGCATCCGCAAGCGCGCGCTCGATCATGTCTTCACGACGGCCATCCGCGAGTGTCGCGATGGTAGGCGAACGGTAGAACGCAGCCATCGGGAACTCGATACCAAGCGAATCGCGCAACTGCGCCTGCATTCGCACGGCCAGAATCGAGTTGCCGCCAAGCCGGAAAAAGCTGTCGTCACGGCCAATGCCGGAGGCACGCAGCAGCCCCTGCCAGATCTCCGCAATGCGTTGCTCGACGCCCTCGCGCGGCGGCGCGCCGCTCGCGCGCGACGGCGCCGGCAACGCCTTGCGATCGTGTTTGCCGTTCGGCGACGCCGGGAGCGCGGCGAGCCTGATGAAACACGCGGGCACCATGTAGTCGGGCAGCGACTGCGCAACGTGACGGCGCAGCGTGTCCTCGTCCAGCGCGACGCCGCCCGCGCCCGGTCCGGCAACGTAATACGCGGCCAGATAGCGCGCCTCGCCCTCGCCCCACACCCGGCATGCCGCATGCGCGACACCTGGCGCGGCCGCGATGCAATTCTCGATCTCGCCGAGTTCGATGCGAAAGCCGCGCAACTTGATCTGCGCGTCGTTGCGGCCGAAGTATTCGATCGTGCCGTCGGCGAGAAAACGGCCGAGGTCGCCGGTGCGATACATCAGCGCGTACGGTGCATCGCGAAACGGATCGACCACGAAACGCTCCATCGTCATGGCCGACTGATTGATATAGCCACGCGCCAGATTCTCGCCGCCGATGTAGATTTCCCCAACCGAGCCGGGCGGCGTCAGTTGCCGCTGCGCATTCAACAGATAGAGCCGGTAACCCGGCAACGGCTTGCCGATGATGCGGCTCGGCCCGCCGGGCAAAACCTGCCCGCACGAGGCCATCACCGTGATTTCGGTCGGGCCGTACAGGCTGAACAGTTGCGTGCGTTCACTCCACCATGCGGCGCTCGGTTCGTCCAGCGTATCGCCGCCGAAGCCGAGCAGTTGCAGATCCGGCAGCGGCTCGCGCGGCAAGCTCTGCACCACCACCGGTGCCAGCGACGCATGCGTGACGCGCTCCGCCTTCAACACGCTGTGCAGCAGCAGCGGATCGCGGCGCGCCTCCTCCGGCAGCACGATGAGCGTGCCGCCATGCAGCAGCGCGAGGAACAGATCGAGCACGCTCGCGTCGAAATTGGTGGACGCCGCGAGGGTGCTGACGCTGCCTGGCGCATAGCCGAGCGCGCGGCTCGCGCCGGCCACCATCCGAACGACGCTATGGTGTTCGACCAGCACACCCTTCGGCTTGCCGGTCGAGCCCGACGTGTGGATCACATAAGCGAGCGCCTCGGGAACGACAGCGCGTGGCCGGTGCGACTGCGCTGATTGCTTCTCCGCTTGCTTCTCGGCCTGCTTCTCGGCTTGCTTCTCCGCTTGCTTCTCCGCTTGCTTCTCCGCTTGCTTCTCCGCTTGCTTCTCCGCTTGCTTCTCCGCTTGCTTCTCCGCTTGCTTCTCCGCGTCAATCTCCGCCTGAGCCTGCATGTCCGCCTCGGCATGTGCATTCCCCGCCGCCAGCACAGCCGGGTCGATTGTGCGCAATTCGCCGAGACCTGCGGCCTCCAGCGCGCGGCGGCTCGGTTCATCGGCGAGTACCGTATCGACCGAACAGTTTTCGACGAAATAGCGCAAGCGTTCGGCGGGATAGGCCGGGTCGAGCGGCACATACGCGCACCCCGCCTTGAGTGTGCCCAGCACGGTCGCCACCAGCAGGACGCTCTTCTGCATGCTCAAACCGATGCGCGCGCCGGGCGGCACACAGGCTGACAAGCCGCGGGCAATGGCATCGCTGAGTGCGTCGAGTTCGCGATAGCTGAGCTGCTGCTCGCCGCAGCGCACGGCAACGCGCGACGCGTGCGCCGCGACCACCTCGGCGAAACGCGCAGGAATCGACTGCGGTGCATCCGGCAGCGGCTCACCGCAAGCGTAACTCAGACACTGAGCATGTTGCGCGTCGCTCAGCCAGGCCAGTTCGCCGACCGGCGCATCAGGCTGGTGAGCCGCGGCGTCGCACAGCGTCATGAACACCTCGGCCATGCGCTCGACCGAGGCTGCGTGCAACACCGAACTGTCATATTCGAAGCGCCCGTCCAGACCGCCATCGGGACGCAAATAGAAAATCGCCGACAGGTCCGCTTTCGACGTCAGCGGAGGACGTTCCTCGGCGTGATAGGCCGCCTCGCCGATGCGGCCATTCAGATCGATGCCGTTCTGCAAGCTGAAAATCGCATTCAGCGCGCCGAGCTGGCCGTTATCGGTGTCGTAAGGCGTGGCGAGCAGATGATCGCGGTCGTCGAGCATCTGGCGTTGCACCGCGCGCGCCAGCTCGCCGAAGCCCTGCCGCGTGTCGATGCGCTGCACCAGCACCGCCATCGAGACGAACATGCCGTAGATCCCCTCGCTGCCCGGGACATCGCGGCCCGCATACGGATAGGCACATGCCAGTTGCTGCTGGCCGCTCACGCGCCACAGCCATACCAGGTACAGCGCAAACAGCACGGGCGGCAAAGTCATGTCGTGCGCCTCGGCAATCTGCTTCAGACGCCGCATCTGGGCGGACCGCACATGCAGCGCCAGAGAGCGGTTCGCGTTGGGTTCGCGCTGCAGTGCGTCGAACGGCAGTTCGGTGCGCAAGGCAACGCCGTCGAGCTTGCGCATCCAATAGTCGCGCGCGGCGGCAAAGCGCGGCGAGGCCGCCAGTTGCGGCGCCCAATGACCGTAATCGAACCACGAGAGCCGCTCTGCCGAAACCGGCTTGCCTTCATAACGCGACGCCAGTTCATCCAGCAGCAGCTTGAACGACCAGCCGTCGAAAATCGCGTGATGAATGCAGACCAACAAGGTGGTGCGGTTCTCTTGCGGGGACATCAGCAGTTGCGCGCGCCACAACGGCGCGCAGTCGAGCGGCAAGCACAGCGCGCGCATGGCTTCAGCACGCGCGTCGATAGCGCCGGCATTGCAGCTTTCTAGCGGAATGCGCCAATCCGTCGGCGGGGTAGCAGTGCCCGGCAGCAGCAGCAATTGTCCACCGCGCTCCGCGAAGCTCGCATCGAAAATCGGGTTGTGCGCGAGCACGGCGACGAGCGCCTGGTGCAATCGCAACGGATTCGCGGCCCCGCCGAAGTCCACCCGCATCACGATGTTGTACGCGTTATCGTCAGGCTTGCCGAGCGCGCGGGTGTGCATCATTCGCACGAGCCGGCTTGCCACTGGCGCGGGCATAGGCGCGTCTGATTGCGCGACGAGCGGCGGCAGCGCCACGCCTTGCTCGACGCTCTGCCGCGCCCTTGCGCAGAAGGCGTCGAACTGCGGATGCTCGAATAGCGTCTTCAGCTTGACCGGCGCGGACAAGCTCGCGTTGACCCGGTTGCAGACGAGCGTGGCGAGTAGCGAGTGGCCACCCAACTGGAAGAAGTGACTGTCTTCGCCGACGCTCTCGAGCGGCACGCTCAGCACCTCCGACCAGATTGCTTGGACTGCCAGCTCGAAGGCGTCGAAAGCGCGGCTCGCAGGGGCAGCCGGACCGGCTTGCGGCGCCGGCAATTTGCTGCGGTCGATCTTGCCGCTCAGCGTCAAGGGCAGCGCCTCGATCGGCAACAGGAACGCCGGCACCATGTAATGCGCGAGACGTTGCGCAAGCCGATCCCGCAGCATCGCCGGCTCCAGCGCGGCACCCACATACCAGGCCACCAGCGCCGTGCCGCCCTGCCGCTCGCACGTGCCGACATAGGCGCTGCGCACCTCCGGCTGCTCGACGATGCTGGCTTCGATCTCGCCGAGCTCGATCCGGTAGCCGCGAATCTTCACCTGTAAATCGCTGCGGCCAAGGAACTCGATCGCGCCATCCGGCTGGAAACGGCCGAGGTCGCCGGAACGGTAGAGACGGCCGGGGCCGAATGGGTTCGTCCTGAACTTCTGCCCGGTCAGTTCGGGCCGTAGCAGATAGCCGCGCGCAACCGCCGCGCCGCCGATGCAGATCTCGCCGATCCCGCCGAGCGGCACCGCTTCGCCATCCTCATTGAGCAGATGGATCTGGTAGCCGGGAAGCGGATGGCCTAGCTGATTGGCTGGCTTATCGCCATCGAAGGTGTTTTCGGTCGCCAGCACAGTGGTCTCGGTCGGCCCGTAAAGGTTCGACAGACGCAACACGCCGGACCAGAAGCGGATCGTCTCGTCGTCGCTCGCTTCGCCGCCGCATAGCACCGTGTCCAGATGCGGCAGCGCGCGCCGCGGCAACAGCTTGAGAATCGCCGGCGGGAGGAATGCATGCGTGACGCGTTCGGCGTTGAGGAAGGCGGACAGCGCATCGGCGTCGGTGCGCACCGCTTCGGGCGCGACAATCAGGTGGCCGCCGTACATCAGCGGATTGAAGATCTCCAGCACGCTGGCGTCGAAATTGATGGACGCGAACTGTAGCCAGCGCGTGCTTGCATCACGCCGGTAGCGGCCCGCCAGCGAAGCGATCAGGTGCGCCAGCATGCCGCGCTCAATGACGACACCCTTGGGTTTGCCCGTTGTGCCTGAGGTATAGATCACGTAGGCGGTGCGCTGCGGATCGGCCTGCGGGCATTGCGCAATAGCCGCCCCGGCCGGCGGCCCTTTGAGTAGATCCTCGATCCGGTACAGCGCGCAATCGGCCAGCGCGCTCAAGCGCTCGTGCGTCGCCGCATCGACAATCACCGCTCGCAGTTGTGAATCCTCGACGATGTAGCGCAAGCGCTCATCGGGCATCTGCGGATCGAGCGGCAAATAGCCCGCGCCACTGGCGAGCACGCCGAACATCGCCGGAACGATGCGCGCACCGCGCGAGACGCAAATTCCGACCAACGCGTCCCGCCGATCCGCTGCGTCCGGCTCGCGCGCGGCAAGGGCTGCGCCCACACGCTGTGTGGCGAGCGCCAGTTGCGCGTAAGTGAAAGCGGCGTCCGGGCCGCTGACCGCCGGATACTCGGCGTGTTCGTACGCTGCCTGCGCGAACAGATCGAGCACGTCGCGCGCGGGTGCCGCGAGCGGGCCGCCATCGGACCACACAGCGCAATGCTGCCGCAACGCCGGCGTATAAAGATCGATCGCATCGAGTTTCTGCTCGAGACTCTCGCCGACGCGCCCGAGCAGCGCCGTCAAATGCTCGAACGCGAGACGCAAGCCGTCGAGTTCCTGGGGATGGCGGCTATGCACGTGCAACGCGATCTCCTCGCGCACATCGAGATAGACGCCCACGTCCTCGTGCGAGAAGCGCCGCGAGTACGGTGCCAGCAACGCCGCCGGCAGCGTGCCGAGCGTGAGCGCGTCGTAGGGCAAGCTGTCGGTCTCGCACACCACATTGGTGGCGCGTACGAAACCCGGCTCGCGCCGCTCGATGTCGTGCTGCACCTCGAAGGCTGGGAGTTCGGCGTGAAAATCGGCCATCTCGGCGCGCACCGCCGCGTGCCGTAGAAACTGCCGCAGCGTCATTGTGTCGTCGAAGTCGGTTTTAAGGACACGTACCCGTTCGTCGAAACCGATCGTCTCGTCGCGCTGGCAGCGGCCACGCTGGTGATGCGCGGTGAGTACCGCGCGGCTGCCGGTCATGCGGCGCAGCAACACGTGAACACACAGTTTGATCAGCAGATCGGGCGCGATGCCGAGCGCATTTGCTTCATGGCTCAATGCAGCGCCTGTATGCGCGTCGAGGCGCACCGTAAAGCAGCTGTCGGCGAGGGCGTTCTGCCGGCGCGGCGCATGCCATTCGAACGAGGTGTCGCCCACCTGGCCGATCCAGAAATCGAGGTCGGTCTGCAAACGGTCGCTCGCAAGGAGTTCACGCTCGGCGTCGAGCAGGCCTTGCTGATCGATGCCGAGCGGCGCACCCGGCGCCTCGCCGCGATAGGCCCGCGAAAGCGCGTTGAACAGCGGCGTCAGCGAAAAACGGTCGAGCAAGGCGGGATGGCAGGCGAACACAAGGTAACTGTGCGCGCCGGCGCGTAGCAGCGTGAACGCCCACGGCAGTCCGGCGTCCATACGGAAGGCACGCGCGCATAGGCCGTCGATCAACGACAGCACGGCGGCTTCGTCGCGCGCGTCACGCCTGTCGAGATCGATGACGTTCAGTTGCGCGCGCACATCACGGCGGATGACCCAGCGCATGCCCTGTTCGGCTTCGACGAGCCGGTAGGCAAGCGGCCGGCAATGCGCCACCAGTTGCGCCACGGCGGAGGACAGACGCTCGACGTCTGGACGGCCGTCGATCCGGTAGACGGCGCAGAGATTGGGACCGGCGGCGGCGTGCGCCAACGTGCGGGATTGCGTGCGCGTCAACGCAAAGGAAGTGTGTTCCAAACGATACCTCGTTGTCGGGATGGACAGGACCGATCGGCTCGCGTAGCGCCGCTCGTACGCGACTTATGATCGCGCTGCGACGCTTCGCCCGATGGTCCGGCCCACGCTATCGACGTGAGGCTGTTGTCACCATAGGAAAACTCTTAGAACTCCTGTTGTGTGTGGATCGGCGTGACGAACTTTGTTTAAAAACGGTGTATGTCAGGCGGATCGCATCAGACTGAATGCACTCATACATACAGCAGAAAGGTGATGGAAAGGATGGCGCGCGCGGCGTGCAAGCGAGCCGAATCGCATGGCGCTGGATCGGCATACAGGGTCAACGACAGTTGCATCCTGACGCTTTTTGACTACCATCAAGTTAGACCCTGTCTCTGTGGTTTCTCCGACGATGCTTACCCGCACGCGTCACCTTCGCCGCTTGACCGGACGCTTCGCTTTCCGCGTTGGCGCATCGTTATCGCAAGCATATAGCGCGGTATCGGCGTTGACCGCCGCTTCGGTTTTGGCGCTCGCGGCCATGGCAGGCTGCACCATCACGCCGCCGCAACGCCCGCTTATCATCACGCCGGCGGCCGCCGTCAACAGTGCGACGCTCGACCAGTATCGCAGCGCGGTCGCCCAACGCATCATTGAACGCAGCCCGTCCTACGTGTTGCGCGGCACGCCGCAAGCGATGCTGCGCTCGCTGGTGGTGGTGTCGTTCACGGTGGATCGCAATGGCCAGGTGGTGGCGTCGTCGGTGTATCGCACCAATGGCGACGACGAAGCCGAAAGCACCGCGCTTGCCAGCTTGCGACGCGCCTCGCCGTTGCCGCAGCCGCCCGATAAATTGCTGAATGGCCGTGGCCAGCTCGAACTGTTCGAAGACTGGCTGTTCAACGACAACGGCAAATTCCAGTTGCGCGAATTCGCCTCGCCGCAAGCCCAGACCATCGAGTGAACGCGGCTCCAAAACAGCGCTCATCGGCAAGACGCGAGGCAAGCCTCGCCCCGCCTTGCTGCGCCGCCGCCGCGCTCGTTATAATTTTCCGATTCCCTAAGCCGGAGCCTGCCGGCACGGCTCATGCCGCCTGCATATAAAAAGTATGGTGCCCGACGGCATCACGACACACGGAGACCCTGCATGTCCACTTCGCCGATTTCCGCGGCCCAGCCCAACGCGGCCGGGCAAAACAGCAGCGCACGGATCATCTTCGCGAGCTTCATCGGCACCGCGATCGAGTTCTACGATTTCTACGTCTACGCGACTGCCGCGGCGCTCGTTATCGGACCGGTGTTTTTCCCGCATGGCTCGGCGACCGCCCAGGCCTTGTCGGCTTTCGTCACGTTCGGCATCGCGTTCGTCGCGCGGCCGATCGGCTCGTTCCTATTCGGTCACTTCGGCGACCGGATCGGCCGCAAGTCGACGCTCGTCGCTTCGCTGCTGGTGATGGGTGTGTCCACCACGCTGATCGGTTTCGTGCCCGGCTACGACTCGATCGGCAGCCTCGCGCCGATCCTGCTGTGCATCTTGCGCTTCGGGCAAGGCATCGGCCTCGGCGGCGAATGGGGCGGCGCGGCGCTGCTCGCCACCGAGAATGCGCCGGCCGGCAAACGCGGCTGGTTCGGGATGTTCCCGCAGTTGGGGCCGTCGATCGGTTTCCTGGCGTCCAACGGTCTGTTCTTCGCTTTGGCGTTGTCCTTGAGCGACGAGCAATTCCGCAGCTGGGGCTGGCGCGTGCCGTTCCTCGTCAGCGCGGTGCTGGTCGCGCTGGGTTTGTATGTGCGCTTGAAGATCGCCGAGACGCCGGCTTTCCAGGCGGCCATCGAACGCAAGGAACGCGTGAAGATGCCGATCGCCACGCTGCTCTCGCAGCACGGGCTGCCGACCCTGCTCGGTGCGCTGGCAATGGTGGTCTGCTACACGCTGTTCTACAACGCCACGACGTTTTCGCTGTCGTATGGCGTGTCGGTGCTGCATATTCCCCGGCCGACGTTCCTCGGCATGCTGTGCATCGCGGTCGTGTTCATGGCGCTCGCCACGCCGCTGTCGGCCTGGGCGAGCGACCGTTATGGCCGCAAGCCGGTGCTGATCGCCGGCATCATCGCAGCGATCCTGTCGGGCTTCACGATGGCGCCGTTGCTCGGCAGCGGACAGACACCGCTGGTGCTGCTGTTCCTCGTGATCGAACTGTTCCTGATGGGTGTGACCTTCGCCCCGATGGGCGCGCTGCTGCCGGAACTGTTTCCGACCAACGTGCGCTATACGGGTGCAGGCGTGTCGTACAACCTCGGCGGAATTCTCGGTGCGTCGGTCGCGCCGTATATCGCACAGGTGCTGGCCGCGCACGGCGGGCTGTCGTGGGTGGGCGCTTATGTGTCGATTGCGGCGGCCGTCAGCATGATCGGTGTGCTGTGCATGCGCGAGACGCGCGATGCGCGCTTGATGTGAAGAGACTGAAAGCGCGCCGCAAGCCGTTATCGGTAGTAGTAGCCACCGTGATGGTAGTAACCGCCGCCGTAGTAATAGCCAGGCGCCGGTGCAACGATGCAGCCCCCGAGCGCCGTTGCCAGCAGCGTGCCTGCGATCAGGGTCAGGATTAAGCGTTTCATATTGTTCTCCTTCGTCAGATTCATTCGAGCCGAAACCCCGAATGACTCGATTGAACACGACCCTGCCTCGCGCGAGCGTTGCTATTTGTAAGGGAAGATCACTGAGGTGTTACACGTTTGAGACCCGAAACCGACCGCACCGAAGCATGGCGGCGGCAGACTCACATCAGACGAAAACAGCACCTATACTGCTTTGAGCATGTGCACTCCGTGCAAACCCTGCCCATGGCGGGTGTGCGGATCGAGGCGCTGACGGTGGGTATTGAGTACGCGCTTCCACGCGCGGTGACTGCGCCGGCGAACACGCATCAGAGCATGCGTCCAGCCAATTAGGCATTCAACGAAAAGCGACAGATTTAACAGGTGTGTAATGCGCGACGCTTATCCGAACGCAGAGAGCGGTCATGAGCAACCTACCGCAGGGCACCGGTGAGCGGCACACGAATCGGCCGGTACTCGCGCGGCATGCCTTGATGAATGCGCCATTGAACTCGACCGTCAGGTGGCGGTCTCTTTAGAACTGGGTCGATCACACGATGTGGCCGCTCAGCACTGAGTCACTGAATGACTCAGTGCATGAGTCAGTTTGTTCATTGCGGCGATTCCTCTCCGCCCGTAGTTCCCCGACGCGGGCGTTTTTTGGAGGCGTTCCGTGGCAGCGCTCGTTTGATTGGGCGACTGTACGTCGCGCCTCTTTTCTTTCAGGCAAACTCTCGCTCCAGCGCACCCCTTCGGCGAATGCTTCGTCCGCCGCGCGGTCCACTTCAACTCCGGGAAAGGCGCGTTTGAAGTCGGCGGCGCGCTTTATAATTCCCCCTTTGCGCCAGCACATCACTCATGTCCCGGGCCTTCCCTCCAAGCTCTTCCAACATCGTGCGTCGCGCCAAACGCCTGTGGCGGCAATATGGCGTCTTCTGGCTCGGCGCAATCGCGGTCGGCCTCGTGGCGGTGCTGTATGCAAGGCTGATCGACTGGGGCTACGGCGAATTCCGCACCATGCAGCAACAGCACGTGTGGGCGCCGTTGCTCGTCACGCCCGCGGTCGCGGCGCTGGCCGTCTGGCTCACGCGCAAATTCTTCCGCGGCGCGGAAGGCAGCGGCATTCCGCAAGTCATCGCCACCCTGCATGCCAAGCCCGGCGAATACGGCGCACGGCTGCTGTCGTTCCGGATTCTGTTCGGCAAGATCGCGGTGTCGTTTCTGGGGATTCTCGGCGGCTTCACGATCGGCCGCGAAGGACCGACCGTGCAGGTCGGCGCAGCAGTGATGTTCAATCTGCGGCGGCTGTATCCACGCTCGAACGCGCTGATCGAACGGCAGCTGGTGCTCGCGGGCGCGGCAGCGGGCTTGTCCGCGGCGTTCAATACGCCGCTGGCAGGGATCGTGTTCGCGATCGAGGAACTCACGCGCAGCTTCGAGGCCCGCGCGAGCGGCGTGCTGATTACGGCGATCATCATCGCCGGGGTGATCGCGCTCGGGCTGAACGGCAACTACACCTATTTCGGCACCATCCAGATCGGCGCGCATTTCCCCGATCTGCTGGCGGTGGCCGTCGTGCTCACCGCAATCGTCACCGGTATCGCGGGCGGCGTGTTCGGCTGGCTGCTGCTGAACACCGCGCGCTGGATTCCGGCGCCGCTGCGTCAGTTGCACGGCGAGCGGCCTGTCGCGTTCGCCGCGCTGTGCGGTTTCGTGATCGCGGTGGTCGGCCTCATCTCCGGCGGCACGACCTTCGGCAGCGGCTATGCGGAAGCGCGCGGACTGCTCGACGGACACGAGCACCTGTCCGTGTTGTATCCGTTTCTCAAGATGATCTCGATGGTCGGCTCGTATCTGCCAGGCATTCCGGGCGGCATCTTCGCCCCCTCGCTGTCGATCGGCGCGGGCTTCGGCAATCTGCTGCACATGGTGTTCGGCTCGATGCAATTGCCGATGCTGATCGCCCTCGCCATGGTGGGCTATCTGGCGGCGGTCACGCAGTCGCCGATTACGTCGTTCGTGATTGTGATGGAGATGATCGACGGCCATGCACTGGTGATTTCGCTGATGGCCACCGCGTTGATTGCAAGCCGTGTGGCGCGTTTCTTCGCGCCGCCGTTGTATGAGTCGCTGGCACAGCGCTATATGGCGCCGCTGCCGCAGCCGGAACCCGCGCCGGCGCCGGAAGTCCCCGAAGTCGAGGCGCCCGAACCAGCGGTGGCCGACGAGATCAACGGCGATGCTCGCGCTGAAGACGGCGCCCCGCGTCAGTAGACGACGACCGCCGGCGCGCGACGACACAAAGAAGACATCACAACAGAGACAGCGCTTACGCTCCACCTCGTCACGTCATATCGACGAAACGAAGCAGAGCGCGCAATCCGTTATGCGGAACCAGCCTGCGGTATTTCGATTTTGACCTCGAGCACTTCGAGGTCGTCCTGGCGTTCCAGGCTCACGCGAATATCGTCATTGGAGATTTTCACGTACTTTGAAATGACGGCCACCAGTTCGCGTTGCAACGCAGGCAGGTAATCGGCAGGCGCATGGCCGCCGGCGCGCTCGTGCGCGATGATCAACTGCAGGCGTTCCTTCGCTACCGACGCGGACTTCTTCTTCTCGCCCAGCAAAAACGAAAGAATCGACATTACGTGCGCTCCCCTTACTTGGTGCCGAAGAGGCGCTGCAGCAGCCCTGGCTTCTGGTAATCGGTAAAGCGAAGCGATTTCTGCTCGCCGAGGAAACGCGACACGACATCTTTATAGGCTTCGGCGACATCGGTACCGTCGAGGTGCACGGCCGGCAGACCCTGGTTCGACGCATGCAGCACCGCTTCCGATTCCGGAATCACGCCGATCAGATCGATGCGCAGAATTTCCTGGATGTCGGTCAGCGACAGCATTTCGCCTTCGCTGACGCGCTTCGGGTTGTAGCGGGTGATCAGCAGGTGTTCCTTAATCGGCTCCTTGCTTTCGATTGCGCGCTTGGTCTTCGACGACAGGATGCCGAGGATACGGTCCGAGTCGCGCACCGAGGAGACTTCCGGATTCGTCACGATCAGCGCTTCGTCGGCGAAGTGCATGGCGAGCAGCGCGCCCGATTCGATACCGGCCGGCGAATCGCAAACAATGAATTCGAAGTCCATCGCGATCAGGTCGTTGATGACCTTCTCGACGCCTTCCATGGTCAGCGCGTCTTTGTCACGCGTCTGCGATGCCGGGAGGATAAAGAGGTTCTCGCACTTCTTGTCCTTGATCAGCGCCTGGTTGAGGTTGGCTTCGCCCTGGATCACGTTGATCAGGTCGTACACCACACGGCGCTCGCAGCCCATGATGAGGTCGAGGTTACGCAGGCCGACGTCGAAGTCGATCACGGCGGTTTTGCTGCCACGCAATGCGAGGGCCGATGCAAAACTCGCGCTCGTGGTCGTCTTGCCCACGCCACCCTTGCCCGAAGTCACCACAATGATTTTTGCCATTACCCTTACCTTGTATCCGTCAAATTCGTCAATTATGTGCGGCCCAATTTGCCGTGGAACGCCGCATGCCGTGACCGTTCAGGGCAGCGCGCGCATCACGTCGATCAGGTGAGCCGCAGCGGTTCGATCATCAACTTTTCATCTTCGAGCCAGATCTGCACCGGCTTGCCGAGCACGTCGGCCGGCAGCGGGTTCTCGGTCGTACGATAGATGCCCGCGATCGAGATCAGTTCCGGTTCGAGACACGTGCAGAAAATGCGCGCGTCGTGATTGCCCTGCACGCCGGCCAACGCCCGGCCGCGCAGCGGCGCATAAATATGGATGTTGCCTTCCGCGATCACTTCCGCGCCGTAGCTCACCAGACCGAGCACGACCAGATCGCCCTTTGCGTAGATGCGCTGGCCCGAGCGCAACGGCTTGTCGACCACCATGGTTTGCGACGAAGTGGCGAGACGTACCGGCTCGGCGGCGGGCGCCGGCTCGACCGAGGCGGCCGTGGCCGGGGTGCCGTTTTCCGGAGGCCCGCCGGCTGCGGTTGTGAACAGATCGGCCGGGGGCGTGGCCGTCGCGGCGGTGGCCACCGGTGCCGTGCCGGCGGCATGGGCGCCCTCTTCGTCTGCGGACTTGGCGGCGCCGCCGCGGCGGTCGCGTGCTTCGAGCAGCGGCAGCGCGGATTCGGCCGCCCACGCCTGCTGCGCGTTGGCGACGATGCCGACCGGACGCATGCGCACACTGTCGAGCAGTTGCGCGATGTCCGCAAGCGGCACGCGTTCGTTGTCGGCGAGACGGCGCACGTCGATCGCGACAACGTCGTTAGCGAAAAATTCGGGGGTCGCCTCGAAGCGCCGGGTCAGTTCGGCACGCATCGCGTCGAGGTCGGTTGTCTTGACCACAAACAGGAGTGTGTCGACAGAGCCGCTGCGGAGTTCGAAAAAGGGCGATTTCTTGGGCGACATAGCGTTCGGCAAAAAATTTTGCGTATTTTACAGGCGTCCAGGCAGGGAGCGAGTTTTTTTGCCGGGAGAACGCGCCCCTGCGGCCCGAATACCCATGACGTGACCACGCCCCGGTCGTTCAGGCCGCGCTTAGGCCGCTGATTCGGCCATGAACTCGGCCATGAACGCTGTAGCGACGCGGATGGGATTTGAGCGGCAGACTGACGCGCCGCTCGCGGGATCACTGCTGAAACACCTGCGACGTGGTCGGCACGTGGCGCACCAGCAGGCTTTCGGCCTGCTCGGGCGCGCACGCGACGCGCCGATGCTCGCCGGTCGGACCGAAGCCAAGCGCCTCATAAAAGCGCATCGCATTGCGGTTGGCGTCGGCGACCCATGCGTAGATTTCCATGGCGCCTTCGCCGGCGAGCCAGGCGCTGGCGGTATCGACCAGCAGCTCGCCGCCTCGCAGATGACGCACGGCCGGCGCCACCCACAACTCGCGGACGAACGCGCGGCGCGCCGCGGTGTCGTCGAAATGTGCTTCGATCATTCCTGCCGGATGGCCCTCGGTATAGAGGATGAAACTGGTGACGATAAACGAAACAGCGTGTTCGGCTGCGGTAGCGCCGAACGTGGCGGCATCCGCCGACAACGCGTCCTCTAGCGTTTCGCAGAAGGCATAGGGTGCCTCCCGCAGCGACGCGGTGCGGAGTTCGCGCAAAACGGCGCCCTGATCAGCAGCGATACGGCGAACGGTCAATGACGGACTCATGCGGACGAAAACCCCTTGAAACACCAAGGCATAGCTTTAACCGAACCGGCGCGCGAGTCAAATCCTTATTTACTGGATCGGACCATAGCGCCGGTCCTTGGTGCAGGCGCCATAAGCCATCTGTGCCGCAATTTGAACGCCCGCCGCCTCGCTAGCCGGTTCGTCAGGCGCGCTGGCCACGGCGTTCAAGGCGCTTCGTAATCGCCGGTGCCGTCCGGCCACGGTGTCAGCAGCTCGTAGCCCTCTTCGGTCACGGCGATCATGTGCTCCCATTGCGCCGACAACGAACGGTCTTTGGTGACGACCGTCCAGCCGTCACGCTGCACCGCGGTGCCGGCGCGGCCCGCGTTGATCATCGGTTCGATCGTGAAGACCATGCCCGGCTTCAGACGCACGCCCTGCCCCGGCTGACCGTAGTGCAACACTTGCGGGTCTTCGTGGTAGACACGGCCGATGCCATGGCCGCAGTAGTCGCGCACGATCGAGAAGCCGTCGCGCTGCGCGATCTTCTGGATCGCGGAGCCGACGTCGCCCAGCGTAGCGCCCGGCTTGACCTCGCGGATGCCGGCAAGCATCGCCTCGTAAG
Organism: Paraburkholderia sp. GAS348; assembly: GCF_050434205.1. Taxonomy (NCBI): domain Bacteria; kingdom Pseudomonadati; phylum Pseudomonadota; class Betaproteobacteria; order Burkholderiales; family Burkholderiaceae; genus Paraburkholderia; species Paraburkholderia sp. GAS348. The sequence continues at coordinate 302,041 of NZ_JBNPVT010000005.1, read as the reverse complement.
TCGTGTCGATCAGCTGGCGCGCCACCGTGCTCGGCTGGCCGACGCAATACATGCGGCTGGTGTCGCCGAAATAGCCGTCTTTGATAATCGCGACGTCGATATTGATGATGTCGCCATCTTTCAGAATTTCGTTGCGGTTGGGAATGCCGTGGCACACCACCTGGTTGACGGACGTGCAGACGGTCTTGGGAAACCCCAAATAACCGACATTTGCCGGAATCGACTTTTGCGTTTTGACAATGTAGTCGTTGCACAGCGCGTCGAGCTCGTCGGTGGAGACACCGGCCTTGACGTGCTCGCCAATCATCGCCAGCACGTCGGCCGCGAGGCGGCCGGAGATGCGCAGTTTGGCGATGTCGTCGGGAGTCTTGTAGGTAATGGCCATGAATTCGGTCGAGGTGGGTCGATGATGACGATCGGCCAATTGTACAGAGGATCGCCGGACGGCCTCCGAGAGCCGGGCCGGGCCTGCTTGCCTGGGGCCGGCGTCGGCGAACCGCTCGCGCTTGATGCCCCGCGCGCAGATAATGTGCAATGCTAAGCGTTCGTCATAGTCGACGGGTATGCGTTCGCTCCACATCTGCGCGCGGTAGAGCTTGAGGCCGGCTTGAAGCCGGACACGCTGAAATCGCCCTCGCCGACGAGTCTCGCGGACAGCACGTCGTCGCGTCGTCGCGTCGTCGCGTCGGTCGGCGCAGGCGGCGCAGGCGGCCATCGCCCAAGGATTATTGTTCATGCCGGGCCACGAGAGCCCGGCAGAAAAACCAACCGCGTCAGCGCACCGGAATGATCAGGTGCTGGCCAATCAGGATGAGGTTGGGGTTTGGAAGGTTATTGCGCCTCTGCACGTCCACAAATCGCGCACCGCTTCCCAACTGACTCGCGGCAATGGCATTCAGCGTGTCGCCGGAGCGGACCACGTAAGTCTTCTCGCCGCCGGTCGCCGCGGTGGTGAGCACCTGGTCGCTGATGAAATATTTACGCAACAGGTCCAGATACGCCGGCGACTGCTTGACCTTCGCGATCGCGGAGTTCAGGTAGATCAGCAGCGCGCTGTCTTCCTTGCGTACGCCGATTTTGTACGCGAGGTTGGACCCGTCCAGTTTTGTGACCGCGAACGTCAGGTCGGTGCCTTTGATCTCCGACACGCCAAACGGATAGTCGTAGACGATGGCGTCGACCTGATGCTCGTCCAGGAAGTGCGACATCCAGGATCGCAGCCCCTCGATGCTCGCATCCGATAGCTCGACGATTTTGCTATTCGGGAATGCTTTCTGGACAAACGCTTTCACGTCCGGATCGCCCTGCAGCACGCCGACTGTTTTGCCCGCCAGATCGGCCGCGGAGCGGACCGGCGAACCCTTGGCCACGATCAACGAATAGCCGAAGTCCTCGACATAGGGGATCGAATAGACCACGCTTGTACTGCACGCGCTGTGCTATAGCATGAGCGTCAAATACCGATAAAAAAGACCTGATTTTTCAGGTCTTTTTCTTTTGCTTAAGCGATTTTATAGCGTCAAGGAATGCATTCGTCTGAAGCGACACGGGCGGCGCGAGATGAAATATCTCTGCGCACCTCCGTTGAAATAATGGCCAAGTCTTCCGCGGATGCCCGTTGGAGAAAGAAGGGGACATCGAAGCGCCCAGCCCCACCTTAACGTTCACATTCTTCGCCCCGCATCCGCGCTGGCTTTCGTCTGTCCGTCGTCTGTGCGGCCAACTATCGAACCTCGATATTTACCTGCCCAATGATGCCCGACTGGTCCCACTCCACGCTTTCCGTGTGAATAAATGCCACTTTCACACCCGGATTTTTCTTTTTGAAGCTATCCGACAAATATGCTTCGGTTTCATTGAATTCAACGATAAATTCGTCGTCGCCCCATCGCTTTAGACGGTAAAAAGTCAACCCTCCCGAGAACGACAACTTCACGTCATCACCCAACCCTTCCAGTTGCCGCTTCAAGTCCCCAACTGTCAACTCATCCATATTGCCTCCCAACTATTTGATAGCCTAAGCAAGAACTTCAAAATATGGGTTCTTTTCCACTATTGCCGCATGGGATTTCTTCCTAAGAAATTCAAGCAAGTCAGCCCTGTTCTGGAGCAACATTACAAATTCTCGCAGAGTGCACAAGAATATGGTGCGCAGATTCAACGCATTCTTGCATTCATTCAAGACCGCCTCGGTATAGCCATTTGTCGCAATGAAAATACCATGTGCGTTGTTCGGCCGCATGAAGAGTCGACTAAGGTGCGGAGCGAATTCGCCCATGCCAACCGGCGCATTAAGCCACTTCATTTCTACGAGGTGAATGGTGCCATCCAATTCTATGACGCCATCAATCTGCTCAAGGACAACACTGCTGTCCGGTGCTTTGCGACGGAAATCCTCTCGGACGAGAATACCATATGCCTTGAATAGGTCGTTAAGTACTGATTCAAGCAACTTACCGCGCTCCTGCGGTTTGTCGTCCATCCCAAACAATGCGGACAGCCGGTTGCTCACATCTTCAATTCTCGCGCGCTTCTCCACGACTGCCGCCCTCTCCGCCCGCTGACGTTCTAAGGTGCGCTCATGCTCGAAATCACGCTCCTGCTTCATCCGCGTGAATGAATCCCGAGCGTTGACTGCCTCTCGGACGCTAGCGACAAGCCCCTTGGCCTTCATGCGATCTTCTGGCCAACAGCCCTCGAAGTTTTCAAACTCAGTCACTCGCTTAATTATCTCGCGTCTTGGACGTAGTCCGCTGTCTCCGCGCGCATTGAGTTTTGTGAGTACATTGCGCACGATCTCGAACTTGTTTATCGACCCAGCATTCGTCTTTACGGCATATGCGACTTCTGACAAGTCTTCATCTGCGACCCCCGCGCCTTGCAAAAACAAAACGACGCCTTTCTTCCCGCGATTCAGACGAGCAATAGCCTCGACGAGAAGGTCGAATAGATCAGGAGGGTAATGGAACGCATCGGTCATTTTGTTCTCGCATCTGCTCTAGTGCCACACCAACAGCACCTATGACAGTTTTTCTAGCAACAACCTTGACGCAGGGCATGGGTAATAGCCTGAGTGTGCCGAACTCAGAATACAAAAAAAAAGCCCATGAAGTCATGGGCTTTTTTAAAAATTTTGGCGGAAAGGGTGAGATTCGAACTCACGGTACCCCTAAAGGTACACTGGATTTCGAGTCCAGCGCATTCGACCACTCTGCCACCTTTCCGGGTCTTCCAACTCACTGCAACGAGTGCTGCTTAGTTGCTAGTGAATCAGATCCAAGCGGGTCGTTGCTTGGGAGAGAAAGATTATAGAACAGCTAAATCCGATTTCCAAGCCCCTCGACCAAAAAATTTCGAAGAGACTTGGCAATCGCAGCGGCCTCAGCCGCTGCATCAGCCCAGCACCAATCAAGCCGCCGGCACTTCCAGCCGTTCCACCCCACCAAGGTACGGACGCAGCGCCACCGGCACCGTCACCGACCCATCCGCGTTCTGGAAATTCTCAAGCACAGCCACGAGCGTACGACCAACCGCCAGACCCGAACCGTTCAGCGTATGCACCAGTTCCGGCTTGCCTTGCGCGTTGCGAAAGCGCGCCTGCATCCGGCGAGCCTGGAACGACTCCGTATTCGAGCAGCTCGATATCTCGCGATACGTATTCTGCGCAGGCACCCACACTTCCAGGTCATACGTCTTGGCAGCCGAGAAACCCATGTCGCCCGTGCACAGCGTAATCACGCGGTACGGCAGCTCAAGCTTCTGCAGAATCGCCTCAGCGTGGCCGACCATCTGCTCCAGCGCATCGTACGAAGCTTCCGGCGCAACGACCTGCACCATTTCGACCTTGTCGAACTGATGCTGGCGGATCAGCCCGCGCGTGTCGCGGCCATACGAACCCGCTTCCGAGCGGAAGCATGGCGAATGCGCGGTCAATTTGATCGGCAGCGTATCCGCTTCGACGATGCTGTCGCGCACCGTGTTCGTCAGCGAAATTTCCGACGTCGAAATCAAATACTGCGTGACCGTGTTTTCGTCGCCGCCCTTCTCGACGCGGAACATGTCGTCGGCGAATTTCGGCAGTTGGCCCGTGCCGTACAGAATTTCCGGATTCACAATGTACGGCGTGTACACCTCGGTATAGCCGTGATGCAGCGTGTGCGTGTCGATCATGAACTGCGCCAGCGCGCGATGCAGCCGCGCAATCTGGCCGCGCAGCAACGTGAAACGCGCTCCCGACAGTTTCGCGCCGGTCTCGAAATCGAGGCCGAGCGGCGTGCCTACGTCGACGTGATCCTTCACCTCGAAATCGAACTGACGCGGCGTGCCCCAGCGGCGCACTTCGACATTCCCGGTTTCGTCCTGACCCATCGGCACGCTTTCGTGCGGCAGGTTCGGCACGCCGAGCAGCAGGTCGGACAGACGCTTCTGGATATCCTCGAGCTTGGCCGCCGACGCCTTCATCTCGTCGCCGATACCGCCCACTTCGGCCATCAGCGCCGAGGTGTCCTCGCCCCGCCCCTTCATCCCGCCGATCTGCTTCGACAGGGTGTTGCGGCGCGCCTGCATCTCTTCGGTACGGGTCTGGGTGTCGCGGCGTTCCGCTTCGAGCGCGGTAAAGGCCGCCACGTCGAGGGTATAGCCGCGGTCGGCGAGGCGCTTGGCGACGCCGTCGAGGTCTTTGCGCAGCAGCTGGATGTCGAGCATGGGATGGGGCGGGTGTTCGTTATATGAAGCTGGGATTTTAGCGCACCGGCGCGGGCGGCCGGTACGTTAGATGGTCAAGGCGTGCGGAATGGCGATTCGGCATCTGAAACAGCCGCAGAAGCAGCAGAAGCACCAGCGAAGACGCTTAACCCTTTTTAGGCTTGTTCTCGCTGCGCCACTGCGCGTCGAGTTCGGCGAGACGCGCCATCTTGTCGCCGATCTTGCCTTCAAGACCGCGCGGCGTCGGCTCGTACCAATGCGGGTCGCGCATGTTGTCCGGCAGATAGGTCTCGCCGGCCGCGTAGGCATCGGGTTCGTCGTGCGCATAGCGGTATTCGTGACCGTAACCGAGTTCCTTCATCAGTTTGGTCGGCGCGTTACGCAAATGTACTGGCACGCCGCGCGACTGGTCCTTGCTGACGAAACGGCGTGCCTCGTTGTACGCGTTGTACCCGGCGTTCGACTTCGGCGCGACCGCCAGATAGATGACCGCCTGCGCCAGCGCCAGTTCGCCCTCGGGCGTGCCGAGGCGCTCATAGGTTTCGGACGCGTCGAGCGCAATGCGCGCCGCGCGCGGGTCGGCGAGGCCGATGTCTTCCCACGCCATGCGCACGATGCGTCGCGCGAGATAACGCGGGTCCGCGCCGCCGTCGAGCATGCGGCAGAACCAGTACAGCGCGCCGTCCGGGTTGCTGCCGCGCACCGATTTATGCAGCGCGCTGATCTGGTCGTAGAATGCGTCGCCGCCTTTGTCGAAGCGGCGCAGATTCTCGGCGAGCGCGCTGCCGAGCAAGGCGCCGTCGATTTCAGTGCTCTTTTGCTGGGCCGCCGCTCGCGCGACGATTTCCAGGTTGTTCAGCAGCTTGCGGCCGTCGCCGTCTGCGGAACCAATCAGGGCGTCGCGGGCTTCGTCGGTGAACGTGAGGCCGCCGAGTTCTTTCTGCGCGCGGTCGAGCAGTTCGCGCTGCTCTTCGTCGGTGAGGCTTTTCAGCACGTAGACGGCGGCTCGCGAGAGCAACGCGCTGTTCACCTCGAACGACGGATTCTCGGTCGTGGCGCCGACGAACACGAACAGCCCCGACTCGACGTGCGGCAAGAACGCATCCTGTTGGCTCTTGTTGAAGCGATGCACTTCGTCGACGAAAACCAGCGTCTGATGCCCGTTCGCGCGATGAATCTGCGCGGTCTCGACGGCTTCGCGGATATCCTTCACGCCCGAGAGCACCGCGGACAACGCGATGAACTCGGCATGAAACGCGTCGGCCATGAGCCGCGCGAGCGTGGTTTTGCCAACGCCGGGCGGGCCCCAGAGAATCATCGAATGGGCTTCGCCGGATTCGAAGGCGACCCGCAACGGCTTGTTCGGGCCGAGCAGATGCTTCTGGCCGATTACTTCGTCGATATTGCGGGGCCGCAGGCGTTCGGCGAGCGGAACATTGGCACGGGTTTCTTCAAACATGACGTTTTGGGGATAATCTCGGCTTTTCCGGACGCAGTCCGTATGAAGGCGGCGTGCTGCCGGATGGACAAAGCCGGCACGCGGAGGTGCGGGCGACGACCTGCATTATGACAGCGACGGCGCTCGAGCGATGAGCGCGCCGGTCAGCCCGTAATCTCGCCGACAGCCTGACAGGCTAACATCGCGCGCGGCCTGGCCGGCAACACCGGCGTCGCACGCGAACATACAAGCAATACCAAGAGGAACACGATTAGATGGCACAAGACCCACTCGCCGGCGACGCCGGCTCCACCTACGCACCGCTCACGCCGGTGCCCGACGCGCGCCGCGCGTTCCGCACCGGCGACGCTTTCGCGCTCTGGTTCTCGCTCGGCATCGGCCTCCTGGTCGCGCAGGCGGGCGCACTGCTGGTGCCGGGGCTGTCGCTGCCGCATGCGTTGCTGGCGATTGTGATCGGCAGCGTGATCGGCGTGGTGCTGCTCGCGCTGGTCGGCATCATCGGCACGGACACCGGCCTTGCCGCGATGTCCTCTCTGCGCCCGACGCTCGGTGTGCGCGGCGCCTCGGTGCCGGCGGTGCTGAACGCGGTGCAACTGGTCGGCTGGGGCTCGTTCGAGGTGATCGTGATGCGCGATTCCGCCGATGCGCTCGCCAAGCAGGCCTTCGGTTTCTCGATGCCGCTGATCTGGACCGTGATTTTCGGTTTGCTCGCGACGCTGCTGGCCATCAGCGGCCCGCTGTCGTTCGTGCGCCGGTTTCTGCGCACGTGGGGCATCTGGCTGCTGCTGGCGGGCGCCGCGTGGCTTTCGTGGAATCTGCTGGCCAAGCATGACCTAGCCGCGCTGATGCGCCGTCCTGGCACCGGCGAGATGTCGTTCGGCGGCGCAATCGATCTGGTGGTCGCGATGCCGCTCTCGTGGCTGCCGCTGATCGCCGACTACACGCGTTTCGGCCGACGCCCCGGCGAAACCTTCCGCGGCACGCTGCTCGGCTATGGCATTGCGAACATCTGGTTTTACGCACTCGGCGCGATCTACGGTCTCGCGGCAGGCGGTGGCGATGCGCTGCTGACCGGCGCGCTGGCTCAAGCGGGCGGCGGCCTCGCCCTGCTGCTGATCCTGATCGACGAAGTGGACAACGCGTTCGCCGATATCCACTCGGCTGCGGTCTCGACCGGCACGTTCTGGACGCGCGGCAGTGTGCCGTTGTTGTCGGCGGCATTCGGCGCGTTGTGCACGGCGATCGCATTGCTTGTGCCGATGGCGAAGTATCAGAACTTCCTGCTGCTGATCGGCTCGGTGTTCGCGCCGCTGTTCGGCGTGGTGCTGGTAGATCACTTCATCGTGCGCAAGCGTCGCATTGAAGCCGCTGTGCTCGGCGATGTGCGCGGCCGTTACGGCTTCTCGGGCGGCTGGCATCTGAGCGCGTTCGCGTCGTGGGCAATCGGGATCGTGTCGTATCAGGCGATCAATCAATGGCTGCCGAATCTGGGCGCCACGTTGCCCGCGTTGGCGGTTGGCGCGGTGTGCTATCTGGCGCTGGTGTCGGTCCGGAAGACGGCTTATGCGTAAGCTGAGCAAGCATCATCGCAATACAGAAAACGCCTGCAAATGCAGGCGTTTTCTCTTGATGCGTCATCAACCTTAATCAGGTTACTGCGCAACCCTACGCGCAGTTCACCGCTTCGAGGCGCGATACTCGACGCCCGGCAACACGCACAGCAACTCGAACGCGAGATTCGCGCCGAGCAGCGCGGTCGTGCCGAACGGATCGTACGGCGGCGCCACTTCAACCAGATCGCAGCCGACGATGTTCAGCCCATGCGAGCCGCGAATGATTTCCAGCGCCTGTGGCACCGTCAAACCGGCGATTTCCGGCGTGCCTGTACCCGGCGCGAAGGCCGGATCGATACCGTCGATATCGAATGTGATGTACACCGGAGCGTCGCCCATGCGTTCCCGCACGCGTGCCATCAACGGCACCAGCGACTGATTCCAGCACGCCTCGGCCTGCACGACTTCAAAGCCCTGATCGCGGCACCAGTCGAAATCTTCCGCCGCGTAACCCGTGCCGCGCAAACCGATCTGCACGACACGATCGCAGTCGAGCAAGCCCTCTTCCACCGCGCGGCGAAACGGCGTGCCGTGTGCGATCTTCTCGCCCATCATCGTGTCGTTGACATCGGCGTGCGCATCCACGTGAATCAGGCCGACCTTGCCGTGCTTGCGATGAATCGCGCGCAGAATCGGCAGCGCGATCGTATGGTCGCCGCCGAGCGTGATCGGCTTGCAGTTGTGCTGGAGAATTTCGTCGTACGCGGTTTCGATGCGCTTGATCGAATCGTGCAGGTTGTACGGATTGATCGCGACGTCGCCGAGATCGGCCACGCGCAGCGAATCGAACGGCGCGGCGCGCGTCGCCATGTTGTACGGGCGCAGCAGCACCGATTCGCTGCGGATCTGGCGCGGCCCGAAGCGCGCGCCGGTGCGGTTCGAGGTGCCGAGATCGAACGGCACGCCGACGAAACAGGCATCGAACCCTTCGGCCGAGCCGACGTTCGGCAGCCGCATCATCGTCGCAATGCCGCCGCAGCGGGGCATGGCGTTGCCGGACAGCGGTTGCGGCCGTTCACCGGCTTCGGGGGAAATGAAGGAGGAAGTATTCATCGTGTCTCGGCAATGAAAAGGGGGCAGTAAGCAAATTAGTGCAACCGGCCGAGGAATCAATAAAAAAGCGCACCTTGCCGGGCGAATCTCGATTCTTGAGCAGTTTCCCGCAAGTTAAAATACGAACAGAATAAACTTCACATTGATTTGTAGCGATGTATCCTGACGCATGTTCTCTCAACTCACCGATCTCGACCTGCGGCTGATCCGCGTCTTCCTCGCTATTGTCGATGCCGGCGGCGTCTCGCCAGCCCAGGCCACGCTAAACGTCGGCCAGTCGACCATCAGCACGCAACTCGCCACACTGGAAACGCGCCTCGGCTACCGGCTGTGTGAACGCGGCCGCGGCGGCTTCAGCCTGAGCGCGCGCGGCGAGCAATTCATCGACGCGGCTCGTGCCCTGCTGTCCGCCGTCGATACCTTCGGCATGCAGGCGCGCAATGTCGGCCGCAAGCTGGTCGGCACGCTCGATATCGGCATGATCGGCCATACGCCGGTGTCGGCGAGCGCGCGTATCAGCAACGCGATCGGCCGGTTTCGGGCGCGCGATCAGTCGGTGCGATTTTCGATTCTGGTGCGCTCGCCGGGCGAACTCGAAGAACTGCTCCTGAACGGCCGGATTCAGATCGGCATCGGCTATTTCTGGCATCGCGTGCCGTCGCTCGAATATACCGAGGTGTTCGCCGAAGATCAGTTCGCGTATTGCGCAAAGGGGCATCCACTGTTCGCTTCAGCCGGAGAGGTGTCACCCGCCGAAGCCGCGGCTCACGAATGGGCGTGGCGCAGTTATCCGTTGCCCGAAGCCGAAAGTTCGACCACGCCGCAGAACGTCACCGCCGTCGCGGACAACATGGAGGCGGTCGCGATTCTGGTGCTGTCGGGGCATCATCTCGGCTATTTACCGGGGCATTTCGCGGCGCCGTTCGTCAAGCAGGGCTTGTTGGCCGCGTTGAATCCGGCACAGATGCGTTACCGCGTGGCGCTTCATATGGTCACGCGGGCGCGGCAGCATCGCACCGATATCGTCGAAGCGTTTATCGACGATATGAAGGCTGCGCATCCGGTGCAGGTGTTGGAAGTGGATGAGTAGCGGTTCGGCACACCCGGTGCGCGCTCTGAAAACGGATGGGTACCAGGCCTGCAGAGCCGGGTTAGGTCCTGAAAAGAACGCGCAGTGCGATCGGCAGCCCATCGGCCTCGGTCAGCAATTGAAAAACCGCGCTCGATGGCGCGGCCTTTCTGCAAATCAAACTGTTACTGCAACCCGATTATCCGTTGATCACATCCGCGCCCTTCGGCACCGTGAACTTGAACGCATCGGCCGGCAGCGGCGGGTTCTTCTGGATGTTCGAGAACGTCAGCAGCGTCACGTTGCCGAACACATCGTGCAGTTCCATCGCTTCAAGATTGCCGTCCTTGAAGCCGATGCCGACACGCTGAAACTGCGTGTCTTTCGCTTTGGGCGTCAACTCGAGCCAATCGATACCGGCCTTCACGCCCGCATCGCGCAGCGTGAAGTTCTTGTCCAGATCGTTGCTGCCGAACAGAATCGCCGCCGGGCTCGCACCAAGTGCACCGCCGAGGCTGCGCACCGTCACCTGGTTCAAATCCTTGTCGTACACGTAAAGTTTGTCGCCGTCGGCTTGCAGCAGTTGCGCATAGGGCTTCTCGTATTGCCAGATGAACTTGCCGGGACGCGCGAAGGTGAACGTGCCGCTCGACGTGCCAGTCTTGCCGGCCGCGGACAGCACGCCGCTCGCGCCGCTTGCACCTTGCGCCTTGCTCGGCGCGCGCACTTCCTGCTGCACAAAGGTACCGCGCGCGGAATGCACTTGCGCGACGAACGCCTTCAGTTGCTCGGTGCCGCTCGCGAATGCCTGCGACGCGACGAGCATCGACGCGCCGATCGCCACACTGCCGACGCCACGTACGATCGTGCGAGCGAGTTGGCCAAAACGGCTGGGGTGAGCACTCTGTCGAGCGTGCTGCTGCGCGAATAGCTGCATGGTGTTTTCTCCCTTGATTGAATTCGTTGAGCGGTCGTGGCGGCCTGCGAACGAGGCAGCGGCCGGGTGCCCGTGGCGGCTAGCTTGCACCGCGCAGCCGAGGGACGAACCCTCAGCCTCGAAGCGCAGCTTAAGCAAGAAGCCTTAAGCGGGACTTATGCGCTGGGCTTATGCACAGCGCATTGCGACCGGTTCGGCGGAATAGCGGCATGGATCGCCTATTCCGTTTCCCGCGCCGGCGCAAGAATTTCGCGATTGCCGTTCGACGACATCGCCGACACCACACCCGAGTTCTCCATCTGCTCGAGCAGGCGCGCCGCACGGTTATAGCCGATGCGCAAATGCCGCTGCACCAGCGAGATCGACGCGCGGCGGTTCTTCAGCACCACATCGACGGCCTGGTCGTATAACGGGTCCGACTCGCCGTCGCCCGAACCGCTTCCCCCTGCGCCCGCGGAGCCTTCGTCGCCCTCGCCCGTCACGCCGCCTTCGAGAATGCCCTCGATATAGTTCGGCTCGCCCTGCTCCTTGAGCTTGTCGACGACGCGATGCACTTCCTCGTCCGACACGAACGCGCCGTGCACACGCACCGGCAAGCCGCTACCCGGCGGCAGGTACAGCATGTCGCCCATGCCGAGCAGCGATTCCGCGCCCTGCTGGTCGAGAATCGTGCGAGAGTCGATCTTCGACGACACCTGGAATGCCATTCGCGTCGGCACGTTGGCCTTGATCAGACCGGTAATCACGTCGACCGACGGACGCTGCGTCGCCAGAATCAGATGGATGCCCGCCGCGCGCGCTTTCTGCGCAATCCGCGCGATCAGCTCTTCGACCTTCTTGCCGACCACCATCATCAGGTCCGCCAACTCGTCGATCACGACGACGATGTTCGGCAGACGCGTGAGCGGTTCCGGATCGTCCGGCGTCAGGCTGAACGGATTCGGCAGCTTCTCTTCGCGTTTTGCGGCTTCGTCGATCTTGTTGTTGTAACCGGCAAGGTTACGCACGCCAAGCTTGCTCATCAGCTTGTAGCGGCGCTCCATTTCGGCGACCGCCCAGTTCAGCGCGTGACCCGCCTGGCGCATGTCCGTCACCACCGGACACAGCAAATGCGGAATACCTTCGTAGACGCTCATTTCGAGCATCTTCGGATCGATCAGGATCATGCGGACCTGGTCGGCGCTCGCCTTGTAGAGCAGCGACAGGATCATCGCGTTGATACCCACCGACTTGCCTGAGCCGGTTGTACCAGCCACCAGCAAGTGCGGCATTTTCGCGAGGTCGGCGCACACCGGCTTGCCGCCGATGTCCTTGCCGAGGCCCATGGTGAGCGGCGAAGCCGCGTCCGCATAAACCGCCGAGCCGAGAATCTCCGAGAGACTCACGGTCTGACGGCGCTGGTTGGGCAACTCCAGCGCCATGAAATTCTTGCCCGGAATCGTTTCGACCACGCGGATCGACACCAGCGACAGCGAACGCGCCAGATCCTTCGCCAGACCGACGATCTGGCTGCCCTTCACGCCGGTGGCCGGCTCGATTTCGTAGCGCGTGACGACCGGACCCGGATACGCGGCGACCACGCTCACTTCGACACCGAAGTCCTTGAGCTTTTTCTCGATCAGACGCGAGGTGAATTCGAGCGTATCGGCGGAAATGGTCTCCTGCGCGGCCGGCGCCGCGTCGAGCAGCGAGATCGGCGGCAAGGTGGAATCGCCCGGCAGGTCCGTGAACAGCGGCACTTGGCGCTCTTTCTCGACGCGCTCCGATTTGGCGGGCGTGACGACCGGCGGGACGATCATCACCGGCTCGTGCTCCTCGATCCGCACACGGCCCTTTTCGACCTTGCCTTCGCGCTTCACGGCGGCGGCTTCGCCCAATTTACGGTCGCGGCCGGCCTCGCGGCGCAGCTTGGCGAAGGTGACCGCGGAAATAATCGATTCGCCGACCTTTTCCGACACCGACAGCCACGAAAAACGGAAATACAGCGACAAACCAATACCGAGCACGATAAGTAGGGCCAGCGTGCCGCCCGTGAAGCCGAGCGCATGCGATATGCCGCGCGCGACCGCTTCGCCGATCACACCGCCCGGCGCACGCGGCAATTGCACTTTCAGCGACCACATGCGCAGCGCTTCGATGCCGTCGCAAGCGAGCAACACCAGCATGAAGGCGAACGCGTCCGCGAGCCAGCCAGCATCGCGCGGTACGTCTTCCTGCAGTTCCTCGTGACGGGTGATACGGCGGTAATTGGCGGAGATATGGCGACCGAGCAGCACGATCCACCAGTAGGCGGACAGCCCGAACAGCAGCAGCAGGATGTCGGACGTCCACGCACCGACGCGGCCCGCCCAGTTGGCGATGTGGTCGACCTGCGCGGCATGCGTCCAGCTCGGATCGTGCCGGCTGTAGCTGACGAGCGCCATGAGCAGGAATACGCCGAGCGCGACCTGCAAGATCCAGCGGATTTCGGTGAAAAGGCGCGACATGCGGTGCGGCAATGCCTGCACGCTCGCGGAATAGGGAGCTTTTGCCATTGATCCTGTTGCTTGTGTGGCCGATTTGGCGCCAAAGTCGCGGCCCGAAGCGGCGCGTAAGGCGGCTCCAGACCCGGTCCCGGCTACCGGGTCCAGCGATGCGGCCTATTGTAAACGCAGTGCCTCGCGCGAGGCTGTAAATGACGGTAACTTAGCCGATTGGCCTCACGAAAGGCCGCCGGGACCCGTGGCAATGCTATCGCCGCGATCAGAAAGCTTCATGAAGCAGGCCGGCGTGCCGCCCTTTATAATGCCGCTCTGATACCCATCTACAGTTTCAGCTCAAGTCGCGCGGCCTCGCATGGGCGAGCCGGGCGCCGTAAAAGGATTCGATCATGCCCGCAACTTCCACGAAACACGCCAAAGTTCTGATTCTCGGTTCCGGTCCCGCCGGCTACACGGCAGCGGTCTACGCGGCACGCGCCAACCTGTCTCCGGTGCTCGTCACGGGTCTCGCCCAGGGCGGCCAGCTGATGACCACGACCGACGTCGAAAACTGGCCTGCCGACGCCCACGGCGTGCAAGGCCCGGAACTGATGACGCGTTTTCTGGAGCACGCCGAGCGCTTCAACACGGAAATCATTTTCGACCATATCCATACGGCCAAGCTGGATGAGAAGCCGATTCGCCTGATCGGCGATTCGGGCGAATATACCTGCGACTCGCTGATCATCTCGACCGGCGCATCGGCACAGTATCTCGGCCTGCCGTCCGAAGAATTGTTCATGGGCAAGGGCGTGTCGGCTTGCGCCACCTGCGACGGTTTCTTCTACAAGCAACAACATGTGGCCGTGATCGGCGGCGGCAATACCGCGGTCGAAGAAGCTCTTTATCTTTCCGGCATCGCCAAGAAGGTGACGGTGATCCATCGCCGCGACAAGTTCCGTGCCGAACCGATCCTGATCGACCGTCTGCTGGCGAAGGAAAAGGAAGGCGTGGTCGAGATCAAGTGGAACAGCACGCTCGACGAAGTGACCGGCGACCAGTCCGGCGTGACCGGCCTGCGTATCAAGAACACGAAAAACGGCGACACCACGGATATCGCGCTGCAAGGCATCTTCGTCGCGATCGGCCACAAGCCGAACACGGACATTTTCGCAGGTCAGCTGGAGATGAAGAACGGCTACATCATCACCAAGGGCGGCCTGAACGGTTTCGCAACGGCCACCAGCGTGCCGGGCGTGTTCGCGGCGGGCGACGTGCAGGATCATGTCTATCGTCAGGCGATCACCAGTGCAGGCACGGGCTGTATGGCCGCGCTCGACGCGCAGCGTTATCTGGAAACCATCGAAGAGATTGGCGAGCACGTCATGAGCGCCGAAGCCGACCGTTGATCATCGCGTGAATCTGCGAGGGTAAGCGCGACGGTAAAATGGCGGCTGGGCAAGGCTCGGCCGCTAGCTTTGGAGAAAGCCGCGGCTGCAAAGCCAGCGGCTTTTTTTGCGTCGTGCTTGCGTCGCGCGATCGTTCCACTTTTCTGTGTATTACCGATATGCCGAAGAATCAGCCCCACCCTAGCGAACCGAAGCGCGCCCGTGCCATTGCCAGGCCCGCGCCCGAGGTGGCTGCACCCATCGCCAAACCGAAGATCGAACCGGCCGCCGGTCTAGCCGGCCTCGGCGCGTTGCGCGATGCGTTAAAGGGCGACACGCAACGGCGTGAACGCGAGCGCGCGGCCGCAGCGGCGGCGCAGCGCGAAGCCTCGGCGGACGCCGATCTGTTTCGTCGCGAGATCGGCGCGGTTGCGCCGCTGGCGGTCCCGCCGCGCGCCAGCTTGCCGCGCAATCCCCCGTCGCCGCTGCCGGTGCAAACCAGACTCGACGAAGAAGCGGTGCTGCACGAAGCGATCTCCGACGAGTTCGATCCCGAGATCCTGCTCGAAACCGACGAAACGCTGTCCTATTGCCGGCCCGGTGTCAGTCAGGAGGTCGTGCGAAAACTGCGGCGTGGCGATTGGATCGTGCAGGCGCAAATCGATCTGCACGGCATGCGTCGCGAGGAAGCACGCGAGGCGTTGGCCGAGTTCATTCGCGAATCGGTGAAACGTGGCCTGCGGTGTTTGCGTGTGATTCACGGCAAAGGCCTCGGGTCGATCGGTAAAGAACCGGTATTGAAGGGCAAAGTGCGCGCGTGGCTCGTGCAGAAGTCCGAGGTGATTGCGTTCTGTCAGGCACGTCCGCATGACGGCGGCGCGGGTGCGGTGGTCGTGCTGTTGCAGCCGGGCGCATTGCCGGCTTCCCCCAGGTCCTGACGGAGTCCCGGTGATCCATCCGAGGCTGACGTTGGCGCTGACCATCATGGAGGCGCTGGCGCTTTTCGCGTACGCGATTTCCGGGTTTATCGAAGCCCGAACCCGACGGCTCGATGCGGTGGGGACCTTCCTCGTGGCAATCGCGACGGCCTTCGGCGGCGGTACGTTGCGCGACGTGCTGCTCGAACGGCGGCCCTTCTACTGGGTCGAACATCAGGCGTATCTGATCGCGATCTTCGTGATGTCCCTGTTTGCGCCGACACTATTGAAGATGACGTCGCGCCTGCTCTCCGAGCGGGTCTTGCTGGCGGCCGATGCCGTGGGACTCGGCTTGTTCAGCATTGCCGGCACGTCGATCGCGCACGACGCGCAGATGCCGTGGTTCACGTCGGTGATGATGGGGGTGTTGACAGGCGTATTCGGCGGCGTGATCCGCGACGTGCTGTGCAACGAGGTGCCGCTGATTTTGCGCGATTCGCGGCCGTATGCGACATGCGCTTTCGTGGGGTGTTGGCTGTACGTGCTGCTGGACTATATGAACGTCGATACGGTGTACGGCGTGTTGATCGCCACCGCCTTCATCCTGCTCGCAAGACTGGTGACGTTCCGGTTCAACGTCCGCCTGCCTCACTAAGCCTGCCTCACCAAACTTGCCTCATCAAGAGCGCGCTGCAATTGGTCAGCTTACAAATTTTTCAAATATTACGCGACCTTTCTTGAAAATTTGGGACGTTTGGTCGTACCACATCACGGTGCATCGGCTCTTTGTCGCGTCAGATCTTCGCCAAAAGCGGGTGAACATCCGTCTTCCGCTAGCATTTTCGCGGCTGTCGCGCTGCTGTCGATTTGCTCCGCTGTGGTTCGTCGTGAGGTAAACGGCTCCTTTGGCCGTCATCGCGCCCCAGCGCTCCTTGCAACCGCCACAGGTGACCACGATGACCCTGAAGCTCTATGCCCACCCTCGCGTGGCCGCCCTTATTGCGACAACACTATTTCCAAGCGATACACTTCACTTCGAGAGCCACTTCCGCCCATCACTCATAAGGCAAAACATGGACCGCTTCGAAGCGATGGAGATATTTACGCGTGTGGTCGAAGCGAACAGCTTCACCAAAGTATCCGAATCGCTCGACCTGCCACGCGCCAAAGTCAGCCGCACCATTCAGGCTCTCGAAGAGCACGTCGGTGTGCGGCTGCTGAACCGTTCGACGCGGCAGGTCAGCGTCACCGAAGACGGCGCGCTCTTCTATGAGCGTTGCGTACGCATCCTCGCGGAAGTCACCGACGCCGAATCGTCGCTGTCGAACAAGCGCGAAAATCCGAGCGGCACGATTCGCGTCGATACGTCCGGCACGCTCGCCCGTGCGCTGCTGCTGCCCGCGCTCGACGACTTTTACCTGCAATACCCCGAGATCGACGTGCGGCTCGGGCTGGCGGATCGCAATATCGATCTGATTCAGGACGGGGTGGATTGCGTGATCCGCATGGGCACGCCGGAAGAGTCGAGTCTCGTGGCGCGGCGCATCGGCCAGGCGAAGATCGTGACCTGCGCGTCGCCCGCCTATCTGAAGAAATACGGCACGCCAACCACGCTCGACGAGCTGAGCGAGCATCGCGCGGTCAACTACATTTCCGCGCGCAGCGGCAAGACCTTTCCGTTCGAATACGAAGTGGACGGCGAGATCGTCAAGGTTGCGTTGAAGAGCGTGCTCGCGGTGAACGACGGCAGCGTCTACATCGGCGCGGGCGCGCTCGGCCACGGCATTATCCAGCCGTCGCGCTTCATGGTTGCGGATCTGATCGCGCAAGGCGCGCTCACGGAAATCCTCACGGCCTACACGAGCCCTGGCACGCCACTGTCGATTTTGTACGCGCATCGCCGCAATCTGAGTTCACGGCTTCGCGCCTTCACCGAGTGGGTCACCGAGCTGGCGCGAAGCAATCCGGATCTGCGCATTACGGACGTTTGAGAGCCTGGTGCAGAGGCGCCATGGTCCGAGCCCGATGCAAACAGCACCTGGCAAAAAAAGAAAAGCCCCATGCGTCTCACAACGCATGGGGCTTTCTTCAATGCGAATCGCTCAGCGAATCACCCGCCTCAGGCAATCCGTTCTTCATTGGACGGATCGAACAACACCGCCTTCGACGCATCGAACAACAATGTCGTAGTCGACAAGGGCTGCGGATTCGAAGCCGGGTGCACGCGGCTCACAATGCGCTTGCCGTTCACCTGCGCGAACACCAGCGTGTCCGGACCGGTCGGCTCGATCACGTCGACATTCACGTCGATCGACTGCAGGTTCGCGTGGTCGCCATGCGCACCGCGTGCGTCGGTGATCCGCTCAGGGCGCAGGCCGAGAATCACTTCACGCCCAATGTGCGACTTCACCTTGGCCGAGTCGAACGGCAGGTTCAACACATTGCGCGCCGTGCCCGTATCCAGCTCGATGCCGACGCCCGAACCCTGCGCCACCAGCTTGCCCTGGATGAAGTTCATCGGCGGCGCGCCGATGAACCCGGCCACGAACAGATTGGCCGGCGAATCGTAGATCTCTTGCGGCGCGCCGAACTGCTGGACGATGCCGTCTTTCATCACCGCGATGCGGTCGCCGA
This sequence comes from Paraburkholderia sp. GAS348, assembly GCF_050434205.1. Lineage (NCBI taxonomy): Bacteria > Pseudomonadati > Pseudomonadota > Betaproteobacteria > Burkholderiales > Burkholderiaceae > Paraburkholderia > Paraburkholderia sp. GAS348. The sequence continues at coordinate 283,808 of NZ_JBNPVT010000005.1, read as the reverse complement.
GCGTCATCGCTTCGATCTGATCGTGCGTCACATAGACGATCGTCGTGCCGAGGCGTTGATGCAGCAGCTTGATTTCCGAACGCATCTCGATACGCAGTTTCGCGTCGAGGTTCGATAGCGGTTCGTCGAACAGGAACATCACCGGATCGCGCGCGAGGGCACGCCCCATGGCCACGCGCTGACGCTGACCGCCGGAGAGCTGGCCCGGCTTGCGGTCCAGCAAGTGCGTGATCTGCAGCGTGTTCGACACGCGGTCGACGATTTGCGCCTGCTCCTGCTTCGGCACCTTGCGGATGTTCAGGCCGAACGAGATGTTCTCGCGCACCGTCATCGACGGATACAGCGCGTACGACTGGAACACCATCGCGATATCGCGATCCTTCGGCGAGAGGTTGTTCACCGTCTTGCCGTCGATCTGGATCTCGCCCTTGGTCACGGTTTCGAGGCCGGCGATCATATTGAGCAGCGTCGATTTCCCGCAGCCCGAGCCGCCCACGAGAATCAGGAACTGGCCGTCTTCGATGTCGATGTTGACACCCTTCAGAACCGGCACCCCGTTCGGGTAAGTCTTGTACACGTCACGGATGGAAAGGCTTGCCATGCTGTGAATCCTCTTGTCTCTGGTACTGCTTGAAAGCGCTCCCAAACCTGGCACTTCGCGCCAGGCCCCCCGAGGGGGGCTGAGAAAACTTGGGGCGGCCCGGCGTTTTCTCAGGAACGTCTTGTCGGATGACGGCGGCGCGTTTCTTGCACTTATCTTGCACTCAGTGCGTGTTGTGCAGGACGCGCCGCCGCGATGCGTATGGGCTAGCCCCGGGGCTAACCCTTGACGGCCCCCGCCGTCAGACCGCGCACGAAATAGCGGCCGGCGACGATGTAGACGAGCAGCGTCGGCAACGCGGCGATAATCGCGCCGGCCATGTCCACGTTATATTCCTTCACGCCGGTCGAAGTGTTCACGAGGTTGTTCAGCGCCACCGTGATCGGCATCGAATCGACACCGGAGAACACAATCCCGAACAGGAAGTCATTCCAGATCTGCGTAAATTGCCAGATCAGGCACACCATGAAAATCGGCAGCGACACCGGCATCAAAATCTTCGTGAAGATCGTGAAGAACCCGGCACCGTCGATCCGCGCGGCCTTCACGAGTTCAGCCGGAATGCTCACGTAGAAGTTGCGGAAGAACATCGTGGTGAAGGCGATACCGTAGATCACGTGCACCACCACCAGACCGGTTATCGAATTCGACAGGCCGAGCAAGCCTTCGAAACGCGCCATCGGCAGCAGGATCGCCTGGAACGGGATGAAGCAGCCGACCAGGATCATCGTGAAGATCGGATCCGCGCCGCGGAAGCGCCAATGCGTGAGCACATAGCCGTTGAACGCGCCGATGATCGACGAGATCAGCACGGCCGGAATCACCATGCGCACGGAGTTCATGAAGAACGGCTGCATGCCGTCGCAGCGCACACCCGTACACGCACCGCTCCATGCCTTGATCCAGGGATCGATGGTCCAGTGAGTAGGCGGCGTGAGCAGGTTGCCGGAGCGCAGCTGGTCGATGTCCTTGAACGACGTGGACAGCATCACGTAGAGCGGAAACAGGAAATACAGGGCAAACAGAATCAAGGCCGCATAAATGACGGCACGGCTGATCGTCATCTTAGGCTGCATTGCGGGTGCTCCTCGATTCCAGATACATCAGCGGCACGAGCACGGCCACAACGGTGGCGAGCATCATCATCGACGATGCCGCGCCGACGCCCAGCTGCCCGCGGTTGAACGAAAACGTGTACATGAAAATAGCCGGCAGCGATGAAGACGTACCCGGACCGCCCGCGGTCAACGCGACAACCAGGTCGAAGGTCTTGATCGTGATGTGGCAGAGAATCAGCAGCACCGAGAAGAACACCGGGCGCATGCTCGGAATCACGATCTTGCGATAGATGGTGGGCAAGCCGGCGCCGTCCATCTGCGCGGCCTTGAAGATTTCACCGTCGACCCCGCGCAAACCCGCGAGGAACAGCGCCATCACGAAGCCGGTGGATTGCCACACCGCCGCGATCACGACGCAGAAAATCGCCTTGTCGGGGTCGCCGAGCCAGCTGAACGAGAAGCTCGTCCAGCCCCAGTCGTGAAACACTTTCTCGAGGCCGACGCTCGGCGTCATGATCCATTGCCACGCCGTACCCGTCACGATGAACGAGAGCGCCATCGGGTACAGGAATACGGCGCGCAGCGCGCCTTCGTTGCGGATCTGCTGATCGAGCAGGATCGCGAGGAACAGGCCGAGGCCGATACAGATACCGATAAACGGAATGCCGAACCAGCCCAGGTTGGCAGCCGAGGTCCAGAACACATCGTTATCGAACAGTTCGCGATAACGATCGAGACCGACAAATTCATAACGAGGCATCAGTCGCGAATTCGACAGCGACAGAAAGCCGGTAATAGCGATGAAGCCATACACGAAGATCAGACTGATCACGACGCTGGGTGCGAGCACCAGCTTCGGAATCCAGCGGTCGGCAAGGGCCGCCATCGGCGACGTGCGGCGGGTCACGGAAGCCGTGGTTTTCCCGTTTCCGCTGATAGAAGCAGTCACTACTCGACTCCTGCTGAAACTGTACCGCCGAGGCGCTCACGCATGGAAAACGCGAGACCGGAACGGTATAGGTGTGACTCGATGAAACCAAGGGTGAAGTCTCTCGCCCTAAGTAACGCAACGGCTGCAAGCTATCTGAAGCGCGCGCCCGGCACCCACGAGGGCAACAGCCAGGCGCACCACTTCGCTTACGTCGCTTACTTGGTCTTCGCTGCCTTCGCGAGCGCGGCAACCGCGGTCTTCGAATCTTGCTGCGAGTTCATGAACTTCGTGACCACGTCGGAGATCGCGCCGGCTGCTGCATCCGGTTGCGCCATGCCGTGTGCCAGCGAAGGCACATACCCGCCCGACTTGATCGCCACCTGTTCATCCGCGTACGACTTCTTCGCGCAGTCGTCGAACTTGATCATCGACACACCCAGACGAACCGGGATCGAGCCCTTGTTCAGGCTGAACTGCTCCTGGAAGTCCGGCGACATGATCGTCTTGGCCAGTGCCAGTTGACCCGGCGTCGCAGCCTTCTGGCCCTTCTGCTGGAAGAACACGAACGAGTCGACGTTGAACGTGTAAGCTTTTTCCGTGCCCGGAACCGCAGCACAGATGTAGTCCGAGCCCGACTTCTTGCCGGCGTTGGCGAATTCACCCTTGGCCCAGTCGCCCATGAACTGCATGCCGGCCTTGCCGTTGATGACCATGGCCGTGGCCAGGTTCCAGTCACGGCCCGTGCGGCCCGCGTCGAAGTAACCCTGGATCTTGCGGACCGTGTCGAACACGCCGACCATCTTGTCCGACGTCAGCGTCTTTTCGTCGAGGTCGACCAGGGCCTTCTTATAGAAGTCGGCGCCTTGCGACAGCACGACGTCTTCCCACAGCGTCAGGTCTTGCCACGGCTGACCACCCATCGCGATCGGCTGGATGCCCGCAGCCTTCATCTTGTCGGCCACCGCGAAGAACTCAGGCCACGTGGTCGGCACCTTGCCGCCCGCCTTGTCCAACGCTGCCTTGTTGATATACAGCCAGTTCACGCGGTGCACCGAGAACGGTGCAGCAACGTAGTGACCGTCCGCATGCATGATCTTGTCGATTTCCGGCGGCAGATTCTTCTTCCAGTCGCCAGCGGCTGCATCGATCGGCACCAGCACGCCTTGCGAAGCCCAGTCCTGGATCAGCGGACCCTTGATCTGCGCAGCGCTCGGCGCGTTGCCCGAGATCACCTGCGTCTTGAGTGCCGTCATGGCAGCCGCACCTGCACCGCCAGCAACCGCGAAGTCCTTCCACGTGTAACCCTGCTTCGTCATGTCGTCCTTGAGGACGCCGACGGCTTTCGATTCGCCGCCCGAAGTCCACCAGTGCAGCACTTCGATCGACTCGGCAGCTTGCACAGCCGAAACGCCACACATCAGACCTGCGGCGCACAAAGCGCCCATGATCGCGCGAAATTTCATTGTTTATCTCCTCCAGACACCTGAACAAAAAACAAATGGCCCCTGATGTCGCCAGGGTGCTGTGGTTGGTTCAAACAGGCAAAACACTGGGCGATCGAGCACGGTCGGGCGCATGCTTAAGGCATGGGCCGGCGGACCGATATCCGGCCGCTGGAAGCTCAAGAGATGAGTGGTTCGGGATGCAACTGACTGTCTCCTCTTTTGATTTTTGCCTGCCCGCGTAGCGCGCGGCAGACTCGAGGTGCCTCACACGTTAACCCTGACGCCAGGTCCGCCTTCCGGCCGTTCCGTCAAGGCCGCCGGGGCGCATGCTGGCACGTGCCCGCACGCAATGTCCGTTAACATGCAGGGGACGCCCGCCGATTCGGGAAAAGGCGCATCCAGCTTCACAGCGCACGCTTTTTTCATCGAATTAACGCTACCTCTTGATTTGGATTGTAGTTAAACTACAATTCAGTGTCAAAAAATATTTTATCGGACTACGGTCGCCCTTTCCGGTCACCCCGGCGGCCCCAGGATATCGACGGAGACTCATGCAAACCGACTCAAGCTTCACCTTCGTTCTCTTCGGCGGAACCGGCGATCTGTCGATGCGCAAAATCTTGCCGGCACTGTATGAAGCGCACCGTGCAGGCGGCATGCTGGCCGACAGTGGCAAGATCGTCGCCGTGGCGCGGCATGTGGCTGATCGTGCCGACTACCTCGAATGGGTCAACGAGCACGTCAAGCCGCACGTGTCGAAGAACGGTGTGGATGAAACAGCATGGGCGAGCTTTCTCGACCGTATCGAGTTCGTGAAGATCGATCTGGGCAAGGCCGAAGACTTCGCGCTGCTGCGCGACGCCTTGAGCGGCCGCCCCGGCATTCGGGTGTTCTATCTGGCCACGGGTCCGTCGCTGTTCGTGCCGATCTGCCGCGCGCTGGCGTCGGTGGGGCTCAACGAAAATTCGCGCATCGTGCTGGAAAAGCCGCTCGGCTACGACCTCAAGTCGTCCAACGCAATTAATGATGCAGTCGGCGAAATCTTCGCTGAAGAACAGATCTACCGGATCGACCACTACCTCGGTAAAGAACCGGTGCAGAACCTGCTTGCGCTGCGTTTCGGCAATGTGCTGTTCGAACCGTTGTGGCGCCGTGAATGGGTGGAAAGCATTCAGATCACGATTGCCGAAGAGCTCGGCGTGGAAGCGCGCGGCGACTTCTACGACAACACCGGCGCATTGCGCGACATGGTGCAGAACCATTTGCTGCAACTGCTTTCCATCGTGGCGATGGAACCGCCTCACTCGATGGATTCCGACTCGGTACGTGACGAAAAGCTGCGCGTGCTGCGCGCGTTGAAGCCGATCGATCCGCGCGATATCGGCAAGGTCGCGGTGCGCGGCCAGTATCATTCGGGCGTGATCCGCGGCAGCGCGGTCCCGGCGTACGCTACCGAGCCCGGCGTGAAGCCGGACAGCACGACTGAAACCTTCGTTGCGGTGAAGGTGGAAATCGAAAACTGGCGCTGGGCCGGCGTGCCATTCTTCCTGCGCACGGGCAAACGTCTTGCCGACCGCGTCGCTGAGATCGTGGTGAATTTTCGTGCGGTGCCGCATTCGGCATTGGGCGCGTCCGCGTTGCGCGGCGGTGCGAACCGTCTCGTGATCCGTTTGCAGCCGAATGAAACCATTCGCCTCTACTGTCTCGCGAAGCAGCCGGGCGAAGGCATGAACCTCGCCAGCGTCCATCTCGACCTCGCGTTCGACCGGTTCTTCCGCGAAGGGCAGATGGAGGCGTATCAGCGCCTGTTGCTCGATGTCATCAATGGCCGCCTCGCGCTGTTTGTACGGCGCGACGAGCAGGAAGCGGCATGGCGCTGGGTCGAACCGATCCTCGACGAATGGGCGGCGTCGCACAAGCCGCCCAAGCCGTATGCGGCAGGCACGTGGGGACCGGCCGCGGCGAGCGCGATGTTGGCGCAGCACGACACCTGCTGGCTCGAAGAAGAGAATTGAATAGTTGAATCAACTGAATCACGGCGCCGCGCCGTGCCCCGATCGCGATCCCGATCGAAGCACAGCGCAGCGCCTGCAAGACCCACCGACGAACTGAACGGAATGGCGCCGGTATCACGAAGGCGCCTGCGAGTCATCCCGCTTGCAGGCATCGCGTGAGAGCAGTACAGCACGTTCCGCAGATCGAACAAGAAAGCAGCACGGAGGAGAAGTGATCAAGCTTCACGCTTTCGACGATCAACGCGCCCAATCCGACGCGTTGGCGAAAGCGGTTGGCGACGCGTTACATGCGTCGCTCGCCGCACAAGCGGCCACGCCCAATACTGGCGCGCGCCCGGCAACGCTCGCAGTGTCCGGAGGCAGCAGTCCGCGTCCGTTCCTGCAGACGCTGTCCACGCAATCCTTCGACTGGGCGCGCATTGCCGTGACGCTGGTCGACGACCGCTGGGTGCCGGAAACGGACAGCGCGAGCAATTCGCAGCTCGTCCATGACACGCTGTTGCAGAACGCCGCGAAGCACGCTGCTTTCTGGCCGCTGGTCGACACGGCGCAAGACCTGAACGCGCAGGTTGCCGCGCTGAACGCCGACCCGCGCTTTAGCTCGGTGCCGGACGTCGCGATTCTCGGCATGGGCGAAGACGGCCACACCGCGTCGATTTTCGCGGATGCGCCCGAATGGGACTATGCGATCACCACCGCCGAGCGCTTCGTCGCCGTGCACCCCGGCAACGCGCCGCATGCGCGCGTGAGCTGGTCGCTGTCCGCCCTGAAAGAAGTGAAGCACCTGTTTTTGCTGATTGCAGGACCGCGAAAGAGGGACGTGCTGAATGCCGCCGCCGCTTCGCTACAAAAAAATGCCATCTCGCAGTTGGCAAATGACAAGGGAGTGACACTCGATGTCTACTGGTGTGCAAACTAAGGCTGCTCCGGGCGCGGGCCAGCACGCCGACGGACCAAGGCTGCTCGCCGACATCGGCGGCACCAATGCGCGCTTCGCGCTGGAAACCAGCCCCGGCGAGATCGGCTCGGTGCAGGTCTATCCGTGCGCGGACTATCCGGGCGTTGCCGAGGTCATCAAAAAGTATCTGAAGGACACCAAGATCGGCCGCGTGAATCACGCGGCGATTGCGATTGCGAACCCGGTCGATGGCGATCAGGTCAGCATGACCAACCACGACTGGAGCTTTTCGATCGAAGCCACGCGCCGCGCGCTCGGCTTCGACACGCTGCTGGTGGTGAACGACTTTACCGCGCTGGCGATGGCCCTGCCGGGCCTGACCGATGCGCAGCGCGTGCAGGTAGGCGGCGGCGCGCGCCGTCCGAACAGCGTGATCGGCTTGCTCGGCCCGGGCACCGGCATGGGCGTGTCCGGCCTGATTCCGGCAGACGACCGCTGGATCGCGCTCGGCAGCGAAGGCGGCCACGCCACCTTCGCGCCGGCCGACGAGCGCGAAGACATCGTGCTGCAGTACGCGCGCAAGAAGTGGTCGCACGTCTCGTTCGAGCGTGTGGCGGCGGGCCCCGGCATCGAAGTGATCTACCGCGCGCTGGCGGGCCGCGACAAGAAGCGCGTGGCCGCCAATGTCGACACGGTCGAGGTCGTCAAACGCGCGCTGGAAGGCGAGCCACTCGCGGCCGAATCCGTCGATGTGTTCTGCGGGATTCTCGGCACCTTCGCGGGCAATATCGCGGTGACGCTCGGCGCATTGGGCGGCATCTACATTGGCGGCGGCGTCGTGCCGCGGCTCGGCGAATTCTTCGCGCGTTCGTCGTTCCGTAAACGGTTCGAAGCGAAGGGCCGCTTCGAGGCGTATTTGCAGAACGTGCCGACCTATGTGATTACCGCTGAATACCCGGCGTTTCTGGGTGTTTCGGCGATTCTCGCCGAGCAGTTGTCGAACCGCACGGGCGGCAGTTCGTCGGCCGTGTTCGAGCGGATTCGCCAGATGCGCGACGCGTTGACGCCAGCCGAGCGCCGCGTGGCCGACCTCGCGTTGAATCATCCGCGTTCGATCATCAACGATCCGATCGTGGATATTGCGCGCAAGGCCGACGTGAGCCAGCCGACGGTGATCCGCTTTTGCCGCTCGCTCGGCTGCCAGGGGCTGTCGGATTTCAAGCTGAAGCTGGCGACGGGGTTGACCGGCACGATTCCGGTGAGTCATAGCCAGGTGCATCTGGGCGATACCGCGACAGACTTCGGCGCGAAGGTGCTCGACAATACGATTTCCGCGATTCTTCAATTGCGAGAGCATTTGAATTTCGACCAGGTCGAGCGGGCCATCGATCTGTTGAACGGTGCGCGGCGGATCGAGTTTTATGGGCTCGGCAATTCGAACATTGTCGCGCAAGATGCGCATTACAAGTTCTTCCGGTTTGGCATTCCGACGATTGCCTATGGCGATCTGTATATGCAGGCGGCGTCTGCTGCCTTGCTCGGCAAGGGTGATGTGATCGTTGCCGTGTCCAAGTCTGGGCGTGCGCCCGAGCTCCTGCGTGTGCTGGATGTCGCCATGCAGGCGGGCGCCAAGGTGATTGCCATTACGTCCAGCAATACGCCGCTGGCCAAGCGGGCCACGGTCGCTTTGGAGACCGATCACATTGAGATTCGCGAGTCGCAATTGTCGATGATTTCGCGGATTTTGCATCTTGTCATGATCGATATTCTTGCCGTTGGCGTAGCGATCCGGCGCGCCGTGCCTAGCGCGGATGTGGCTGAGACCGTCGCTAAGGCGCGACAAGGCGCGGATGACGATGCTACCGCTGTGCTCGATTGGCTGAGTCATGGGGCGGCTTCTTCGGCTCGCGATTAACGGTTTTTTTGTGCCTTCGCGTCGGGTTTGTCTGGTTGCCTGCAGTGTTGGGCAAACAGCGATAATAGACCCCATCGCCGAAGGCCCAACATGCGTTGCGTCACCAGCTCCGCAAGAGCGACCCGAGCGAAGACCTCGCCACACGCCTGCCAAAACCAATATTCGACCGCATCATGGCGTCGCGCTACAAACCGGCGACGCTGATGCTCTGGCTAGGTGAATGGGTGCAGCGCCACACGCAAGCAGGCGCGATCTGCTCGGCGAGCCGGCGCTGGAATTGCCCAAGCCGGAAGATGAAGGTTACATGCTCGATTGATAGCGTCGCGGCGCAAGCGCAGCCGCATGATCGGGGAAAGTGGGAGGCTACCAGGCCGGCCCTGCGCCAAGCGTACCGTCAAGCGCCGACACTCATTGTTTGTCAGCGTCGCGACAGCCCTCAGTCGTTGCCCACCGTCTCCGACAAGCGCTTGATCGTGGCCACTCGTGCGCCAATGATATCGATGCGCCCACGCTCATCGATCAACGGCGTGGTCGCGATGAGATACGCGCTCCAGGCCTTTTGTGCGCGCGTGAGTGTAGCGCGCGAGCGCACCGGCATCTTCGCCTGCAAGCGGCGGTAGTAGCGGTTCAGATCGAACATCGCGTGTTCGCATTGCGCGTCCTCGGTACAGGCTCGCGGACGACGCGGCGGATCGCCCCCCGCGCTGAGCTTCGCCGCCGCGCTGCGCAGCGCCAGCGCGCGGTCACGCACCGGCTGCAATTGAATATCGGCTTCGGCGAGTTCATACATCGAGCCATGCGTGGTTGCGAACACCGCACTCAGCAAGGGCTTCTCGGCATCGCGCGAGGCCTGCCAGCTGGCCTGACTCTTGTCCCACTGCTTGCGCTGCGCGGGCGGCAGCTTCGTCTGAAGCTGCTGCCACGCGCCGTCTAACGCGGCCTTCCAGCCGATCCGCGCGTTGTCCATGCACTGCACCTGCCCCGCCGTCGACGACATGTCGCTGCGCGCCAGACAGGTGCGCATCGACGCGTCGATCGGATCGGCGGCGGCGGCTTCGGCATGCGCCGCCGAGGGCGTCACGCCGAGCGTCGCAGCAAGCACCGCGCCTAGCACCGCCGCCGACATCGCCGACGTCAGGGCCAGCGCGCCAAACGCGCGCCGCCAGCGGTCAACGCCCAGCAGGGACTTCACTATCCGCATCGTCAGGCGCGCACGCAATCGACGAAGTATTCGATGCGCCCGTTGATGGTTTCGCCGACAAGCCCGTGGATATCCGTGTGGAAACCCGGGAAGCGCGCGTTGAACTCGCGCGCGAAACGTAGATAGTTGACGATGGTCTTGTTGAAGCGCTCGCCCGGAATCAGCAACGGAATGCCCGGCGGATACGGCGTCAACAGGATCGATGTGACGCGGCCTTCGAGTTCGTCGATCGGTACCCGGTCGATCTCGCGGTGCGCGAGCTTGGCGAATGCATCCGACGGCTTCATTGCCGGCTCCATGCTCGACAGGTACATCTCGGTTGTCAGGCGCGCAATGTCGTTCGCGCGATACACGCTGTGGATCTGCTCGCACAGATCGCGCAGACCGACACGCTCGTACATCGGATGATGCGAGACGAATTCGGGCAGCACGCGCCACAGCGGCTGGTTGTTGTCGTAGTCGTCCTTGAACTGCTGCAACTCAGTCACCATCGAGTTCCAACGGCCCTTGGTGATGCCGATCGTGAACATGATGAAGAACGAATACAGCCCGGTCTTCTCGACGATGATGCCGTGCTCGGCCAGGTACTTCGTGACGATCGCAGCCGGAATGCCGGACTCGCCGAAGCCGCCGTCCATATCCAGACCCGGCGTGACGATGGTCGCCTTGATCGGGTCGAGCATGTTGAAGCCTTCGGCGAGCGGGCCGAAACCGTGCCACGCGTCGTTCGGGCGCAGCATCCAGTCTTCGCGCGAGCCGATGCCTTCTTCGGCGAACTGGTCCGGGCCCCACACCTTGAAGAACCAGTCGTCGCCGTACTCGGCGTCGACCTTGCTCATCGCGCGGCGGAAGTCGAGCGCCTCGGCAATCGACTCTTCAACGAGTGCCGTGCCGCCCGGCGCTTCCATCATGGCCGCGGCCACGTCGCACGAGGCGATGATCGCGTACTGCGGGCTGGTGGACGTGTGCATCAGATACGCTTCATTGAAGCGATGCTTGTCGAAGCGGCTATTCTTCGAATCCTGCACGACGATCTGCGAAGCCTGCGAAATACCGGCCAGCAGCTTGTGCGTGGAGTGCGTCGCGAACACCAGCGCGCCGATGCGCGGACGGCCCGCACCGATCGCATGCATGTCCTGATAGAACTCGTGGAATTCCGCGTGCGGCAGCCACGCTTCGTCGAAGTGCAGCGTATCGAGCCAATCGCCGAGCATTTCCTTGATCATCTCGACGTTGTAGATCACGCCGTCGTAGGTGCTCTGCGTGATGGTCAGGATGCGTGGCTTCAGTTCCGGATTCCTGGCCAACGCTTCGCGCGCGAACGGATTCGCCAGGATCTTCTTCTTGATGTTCTCCGGCTCGAATTCGCTGCGCGGAATCGGGCCAATGATGCCGAAGTTATTACGCGTCGGCGTGAGAAACACCGGAATCGCGCCGGTCATGGTGATCGCGTGCAGGATCGACTTGTGGCAGTTGCGGTCCACCAGCACGATGTCGCCCGGCGCAACCGTGCCATGCCAGACAATCTTGTTCGAGGTCGACGTGCCGTTGGTCACGAAGAACACGTGGTCGGCACTGAAAATGCGCGCGGCGTTGCGCTCCGATGCTGCGACCGGACCCGTGTGGTCGAGCAGCTGGCCGAGTTCGTCGACGGCGTTACACACGTCGGCGCGCAGCATGTTCTCGCCGAAGAACTGGTGGAACATCTGGCCAAGCGGGCTCTTCAGGAACGCGACGCCGCCCGAGTGCCCCGGGCAATGCCACGAATAGGAGCCTTCGTCCGCGTACTGCACCAGCTCCTTGAAGAACGGCGGCGCGAGCGAATCCAGATACACCTTGGTCTCGCGGATGATATGGCGCGCGACGAATTCCGGCGTGTCCTCGAACATGTGGATGAAGCCGTGCAGTTCGCGCAGGATGTCGTTCGGCAGGTGGCGCGAAGTGCGCGTTTCGCCGTACAGGAAGATCGGAATATCGGCGTTGCGGCGGCGCACTTCGGTCACGAACGCGCGCAATGCGACGATCGCGGCGGCCAGTTCCGGCGTCTCGCCGTCCACCACCACGTTCTCGACGTACGGCAGCAGTTCATCGTCGTCGATCGACAGGATGAAGCATGAGGCGCGGCTCGACTGCTGCGCGAACGAAGTCAGATCGCCATAGCTCGTCAGCCCGAGCACTTCCGCGCCTTCTTTCTCGATAGCTTCGGCCAAAGCCCGGATGCCGGAACCCGAGATGTTCTCGGAGCGAAAATCTTCGTCGATGATGACGACGGGAAAACGAAACTTCATGGGCGATTCTCCAAAAAGAACGACCGCTGCATTCGACCAGGCAGCGGTCACCCGAATAGCTGGTGGGTCAGTACGCTGCCGACGTCAGGTCTTGGGCAACGTGACGCCGTGCTGACCTTGATATTTGCCGCCGCGATCCGCGTACGACGTTTCACAAATCTCGTCGCTTTCAAAAAACAGCACTTGAGCGACGCCTTCGTTCGCGTAGATTTTCGCAGGCAAAGGTGTCGTATTCGAGAATTCGAGCGTAACGTGCCCTTCCCATTCCGGCTCGAACGGCGTCACGTTGACGATGATCCCGCAACGCGCATACGTGGATTTGCCCAGACACACGGTCAGGACGCTGCGCGGAATACGGAAATACTCGACGGTGCGGGCCAGCGCGAACGAATTCGGCGGGATGATGCAGACATCGCCCTTGAAGTCGACAAACGATTTCTCGTCGAAGTTCTTCGGATCGACAATGGTCGAGTTGATGTTAGTGAAGATCTTGAATTCGTCGGCGCAGCGGATGTCGTAGCCGTAGCTCGATGTACCATAGCTGACAATCTTCCGGCCGTCTTCGGAGACGCGGACCTGATCCGGCGCAAACGGCTCGATCATATTGTGCGACTCGGCCATGCGCCGGATCCACTTGTCGGATTTGATAGTCATAGGTGAACGCTGCTCGACTTGAGTGACAGATGTGTGACGGATAAGAACCCGGTGTACGGGCTACGTGCCCCGGGCCGGGCACCATCGGCTACGCGCCCCCGGTTAGGTGCCCCCGGCCAGGTGCCCCGAACGAAAGGCGCTTATTTTACGCGATCACGAGAATGCTGCCGCGGGCGAAGTGCCGGAGCAGTCCGCGACACCCCCGAAGGTGTGCCGCAAGCTCATTCAAACGGCTAAACGCTTGCGGAGAATGAGACCCGCGGCCTGCGCCGCTCTCACTGGCGAATCACGCCGCATGCGAGCGCGGGGCCTGCGCCATGCTGCGGATACGCATAAGGGTCGGTCGCGTCGTGATGCAGCAGCACTGCACGTTGCAACACCGAGCGGATACCGTCGAGCGACACGTCCGGCGCAACGATGAAGCCGGTGGCCACGCCATTCGCGTCCGCGTGGATGTTGCCGAGATCGCCTTCGACCCGGACCCCTGCTTTGAGACGCTCGGCGGCCGGCGAAAACACCTGGCCGGCGCTGGAGCCGTCGGCGGCATTGCAGTCGCCGCGCTCATGCACTTGCAATGCGTGGTCGCTATTGGGCGGCAAGCCCGAGAGATTGTAGGTGACCTGCACGCCGTCCGAACGCTCGATGAACGTGACGAGACCGCGTGCCTGATTGCCCACGGTGGGCAGCAACTGCGCGTCGGCACGCTTTTCCTGTGGTCTCAGGAACGTGCTACAGCCGCATAACAGCACACTGCTGGCAGCCAGGACGATGAACGCATGCACCGCCCGCCCGTCGATTCGTTTTCCCATGCGATCCTCTTGCCGGCCTGGCGGCCGCCCCTGCGGCCGCCGAGCCGAACTTGTGAAGTCGACATGATACCGCGAGACCAGGCGCAAATTGACGCCTTGGCCCCGCTTTGGCCCCGCTTTGGCCCTTGTCCGAACGGTTAGTCAGGTGTTCTGGACAACGATGCTGGGAAACTTCGAAGTCATGTCGCGAGCCCGCTCGGCGATATGGATCGCCACCTTGCGCGCGATCGACCGGTAGATCCCGGCGATGCGCCCTTCCGGATCCGCCACGACAGTAGGTTTGCCCGAGTCGGCCTGCTCGCGGATGGCGATATCGAGCGGCAGGCTGCCGAGCACGTCGACGCCGTATTCCTTGCCCATCCGCTCGCCGCCGCCCGCGCCGAAGATATGCTCTTCGTGGCCGCAATTCGAGCAGATATGCATGCCCATGTTCTCGACGATGCCGAGGATCGGAATGCCGACCTTCTCGAACATTTTGAGGCCCTTCTTCGCGTCGAGCAGCGCGATGTCCTGCGGCGTCGTGACGATCACGGCGCCCGTCACCGGCACGCGCTGCGACAAGGTCAGCTGAATGTCGCCGGTGCCCGGCGGCATGTCGACGATCAGGTAGTCGAGATCCTGCCAGTTGGTCTGCCGTAGCAGCTGTTCGAGCGCTGAGGTGGCCATCGGACCGCGCCACACCATCGGGTTGTCCTGCTCGATCAGAAAGCCGATCGAGTTGGCTTGCAAGCCGTGGCCGGTCATCGGGTTCATCGACTTTTCGTCGGGGGATTCGGGGCGCCCGGCAATCCCAAGCATCATCGGTAACGAAGGGCCGTAGATATCCGCATCGAGGATGCCGACCGACGCGCCTTCGCTCGCCAGTGCCAGCGCGAGATTCACAGCGGTCGTGCTCTTGCCGACCCCGCCCTTGCCCGACGCCACCGCGACAATGTTTTTAACGTTCGGCAGTAGTTTGACGCCGCGCTGCACGGTGTGCGCAGCGATGTTCTGGGACACCTCGACGCGTGCGTTTGCCACGCCGGGAACGGCCCGCAGTGCCTCGGCGAATTGCGTGCGGATCGCTTCAAACTGCCGCTTGGCCGGATAGCCGAGTACCACCTCAAGGCTAACCGCGTCACCCTCCACGGCCACGTTCTTGATGTTCCTGGCAGCCGCGTAGGGCTTGCCCGTGTTGGGGTCAGTGACGGCCGCGAGGGCAGCGTCGACCAAAGCCCGATCGATACTCATTGACACTCCGTGGGGAACACTTGCGGCGCGGCGGAATCGAAGCTTCGGCCACGCGCCGGAATTTGAAAAAAATTGTTAGACAGCATTGCTAAAACCAGGCGCGCCGTGCACCCTTCGGGCAGGCGGAACGCCATGGGGTCGCATCGCTGCGTACTTCAGTCATCATTGTAGTGGCTGGCGCCAAGCCTTGCCGGAAGACCCTTCTCCACTGTCGGACCGGAACCAGGGAAGACACAGGATTCTCGTATTGTCGACTTGCGCGCTTTACGGCCGTCACGTTCAACGGATAGATTGATCGCTTCCACCCGCTTCACTCAAGAGGAATCAAAAAATGAATGCAAAAATCATGTCTCGCCTTGCCGTTTTCGCCGTTGCCGGTTCGTTGCTGGCAGGCTGTGCAAGCCAACAGGGCACCAACACGGCAGTCGGCACGGGCGTGGGCGCCGCCACCGGCGCGGCGATCGGCGCGATCTTCGGCGGCGGCAAGGGCGCGGCGATCGGCGCGGGCGCTGGCGCAGCGGTCGGCGGCATCACCGGCTACAACTGGCAAGCCATTCACAACAAGCTGTCGGGCGCTACCAAGGGCACCGGCACGCAGATCACCGAGCAGCCGGACGGCTCGCTCAAGCTGAACATCCCGAGCTCGGTCACGTTCGACACCAACAGCTACGCCATCAAGCCGTCGTTCGCGCCGGTGCTGGATCAGCTGACGCAGACCATGCAGCAGAATCCGGAACTGATCGCTCAGGTGATCGGCTACACGGATAGCACGGGTCAGCCGGCTTACAACCAGACGCTGTCTGTCAACCGCGCGGAAAGCGTGACCGGCTATCTGGGGCAACGCGGCGTCGCGCCGCAACGCCTGTCGGCAAGCGGCATGGGCCAGAACCAGCCGGTCGCTGACAACAACACCGAAGCCGGCCGTGCAGCAAACCGTCGCGTGGAAATCTATCTGCGCGCCACGGCTCAACACGCCACGCAATAAGGGCAGAGCCTGAAAGAGGACAAAGCCGCCAGGTGCCTGGCGGCTCTTGCCGCCGGCCTTTGCCGTCTCGTGCCGCCTTTTACCGCCGGCGTCCGGCGTCGGGCAAACCGTAAAAAGCAGACGAAAGAAAATCTCGCACGAGAACGAAAAAATTTTCGAACTCTGCCGAAAATCCGCGGTCTGTCTTTACGGTACGTGGCTGGCGAAGCCGCCGCGTCACCATTCTCCTCTTGTCGTTGTTGCTCCGGGGTTAATAGCCCCGGTTTTTTTTGGGCGCTCGCTTTTCGCCTCGCAGGAAGTCCCCTTGGGGGACACACCGTCAAGCCCAGGCACCGACCCAGCCGCGTCCCAAGCGGCCTAAGTGGCCCAGCGCGCGCCGGGCGCGTGCCCTGCTAGAATCAACGTTTCGTCCCACCGCAGGCTCCCACCATCCTTATGTCAGCACCCGCAACCGATCTCTCCGCAGGCGCGCCGTCAGGCCGTCGCCAGGTTCTCGTCACGTCGGCCCTTCCGTATGCGAATGGGCAAATCCATATCGGCCATCTGGTCGAATATATCCAGACGGACATCTGGGTCCGGACGTTGCGAATGCACGGGCACGAGGTCTACTACGTGGGCGCCGACGACACGCACGGCACGCCGGTCATGCTCCGCGCGGAAAAGGAAGGTCTGACGCCGAAGGAGCTGATCGACCGCGTCTGGCAGGAGCACAAGCGCGATTTCGACAACTTTGGGATTTCATTCGACAATTACTACTCGACCGATTCCGAGGAAAACCGCGTCCTGAGCGAATCGGTCTACCTGGCGCTCAAGGAAGCCGGCCTGATCGAAGCGCGCGACATCGAACAGGCCTACGACCCCGTCAAGGAAATGTTCCTGCCGGACCGCTTCATCAAGGGCGAATGCCCGAAGTGCGGCGCGAAGGATCAATACGGCGACAGCTGCGAGGTATGCGGTTCGACTTACCTGCCGACCGAACTGGTCAATCCGTATTCGGTTGTCTCGGGCGCGACGCCGATTCGCAAGACCTCGACGCACTACTTCTTCCGCCTGTCCGATCCGCGCTGCGAGAATTTCCTGCGCGCGTGGGTCAGCGGCCTCGCGCAGCCGGAAGCCACCAACAAGATGCGCGAATGGCTCGGCGACGCTGGCGAAGCCAAGCTCGCCGATTGGGATATTTCGCGCGACGCGCCGTATTTCGGCTTCGAAATTCCGGGCGCGCCGGGCAAATATTTCTATGTGTGGCTGGACGCACCAGTCGGCTATTACGCGAGCTTCAAGAACCTGGCCGTTAAGCGCGGCCTCGACTTCGACGCGTGGGTTCGCAAGGGCTCGACCGCCGAGCAGTACCACTTCATCGGCAAAGACATTCTGTATTTCCACACGCTGTTCTGGCCGGCCATGCTCGAATTCTCGGGCCACCGCACACCGACCAACGTGTTCGCGCACGGCTTCCTGACGGTGGACGGCGCAAAGATGTCAAAGTCGCGCGGCACGTTCATTACCGCGCAAAGCGTGATCGACACGGGCCTGAATCCGGAATGGCTGCGCTACTACTTCGCCGCCAAGCTGAACAGCACGATGGAGGACCTCGACCTGAACCTCGACGACTTCCAGGCGCGCGTGAACAGCGATCTGGTCGGCAAGTACGTGAACATCGCGAGCCGAGCCGCCGGCTTCCTGATCAAGCGTTTCGACGGCCGCGTGCAGGACAGCGCCATGCAGCACCCGTTGCTCGCCACGCTGCGCGCCGCCGTGCCGCAAATCGCCGCGAACTATGAGGCGCGCGAGTACAACCGCGCGCTGCGCCAGACCATGGAACTGGCCGACGCGGTCAATGCGTACGTCGACACCGCCAAGCCGTGGGATCAGGCGAAAGACCCGGCCAACGAGGTCGCATTGCACGAAACCTGCAGCGTGAGTATCGAGGCGTTCCGTCTGCTTTCGCTGGCGCTCAAGCCGGTGTTGCCGAAGCTGGCGGAAGCGGTGGAAGCCTTCCTCGGCATCGAGCCGTTGGTGTGGGCCGACGCGAACGTGCCGCTCTCCTCCACGCGCCCGATCAACGCGTACAAGCATCTGATGACGCGCGTCGACCCGAAGCAGATCGAGGCGCTCATCGCAGCGAATCGCGACTCGCTGCAAGCCACGCCGGAAGCTGCGGCGCCAGCGGATGCGAAGGCCAAGTCGAAAGCAGCGAAAGCGGCCGCTGCCGATAAAGATGAAGCGCCCGGCGTCATCTCGATCGACGACTTCGCCAGGATCGATCTGCGCATTGCGAAGATTGTCGACTGCAAGGCGGTGGAAGGCTCGGACAAGCTGCTGCAACTCACGCTCGACGTCGGCGAAGAGAAAACGCGCAACGTGTTCTCGGGCATCAAGTCGGCCTACCAGCCGGAGCAACTGGTCGGCAAGCTGACGGTGATGGTCGCGAACCTCGCCCCGCGCAAGATGAAGTTCGGCATGTCCGAAGGGATGGTGCTGGCGGCCTCCGCAACTGACGAGAAAGCCGAACCGGGTCTGTACGTGCTCGAGCCGGATAGCGGCGCGAAGCCGGGCATGCGCGTGAAGTAAGCCAGCCGCAGGTTCGCGGCTTTCGTAAAAAAGCACGTCTTCGGACGTGCTTTTTTCTTTGATGCGCGCCGCCTGCCACTTACAGCGCAGTGGCAGTCGTTGCAGCGATGCGCGCTATACGCAGGTATGTCATCACCCTCTTTGCAATATGCAAAACTGGTTTGAACCGGTCCAGTGTCCCATCACTGCCCCGGACGTTGCCCACAACCCGAGGACCATATCATGCGAGTTCAAGGATATAGCGCAAGCGCACCGCTCCCACTCACCGAGGAGAATTCACCTTCGTCCTCTTCGGACATCGCACAAACTGCGAAGCAAAATACGCCTAGCGCAGCCACGCAAGCGCCGCCCTCCCCACGCATCCGGACTTCGGCGCTCGCAAATCACGTGCAGCATCTCCTTGCCCCCCTGGCCAATGAAACTGCACGTTCACATCTGTCACCGGAAAGCAGGCAGATCGCGTCGCCAGATTCCGCAAACGATCAACCGCCGCAGCGGGTCAGGACACGACGCGGAGGGCGGCTCCCTCCTACGGGCGTGGCCGGTCTTCCGCCAGAAGCTACGCAGGTCCCGTATCGGGGGGCGGTCATCAATCTGAGGCCAAGCGCCGCGCCCAACAACTCACCGGAAGTACGGGAACACTATGCCACCTTCGATAGCATGTATCGCCCCTCCTACGATAGTAGAGCACAAGTCACCGCAGACCGCTTGGCTCCGGCGGCAGGGCCAAACGTACCGCGGGACTTCGGCACGACGATGGCGACCATGGCAACAGCCGCCATTAATTCGGTGCCGCACGGTAGCAACCTGCTCGAAGCGGCTGCCGAAATCTACGACATGTACGCGAACGGGGGCACGGACAGGGAACATGTGCTCACCAGCATCGAGGGCTATCACCACGACGGCGAGTGGAACGGCGACGCGAGAGAGCTCGCGCACTACATCAGGCATCCAGGCGCCGCGGGACTGGAAAACGAGACCGCTGTGGTGGATGACCTGGCTCGCCATTTTTCCACGCCCTACAACCCTCATGGCGAAGCAATGGGACATCCCGAGACGTTTGCGCTGATAGGCTACGCGCCCGTCAACGATAACATTCCAGGGCGTGACAACTGGTCTCCGTCCGTGGTGTTTGCCGTGCAGCGATTACACACAACCGGCGATTACCGCAACGACAGGTATGCGCTCTACAGCCCCTACGACGGCGCCTTCCTCTACGAGAATTTCAATCAGTTAGCCTACGCTATATCCAACACTCCGTTAAACGAACCGGACACCCCGAATCCCGTTCATGCATACACGTCCTACTACGCGATGCAAAATGTGCTGCAGCACCCCATGGCAGAAGAACGCCTCGGCGACATCGGCGGCAGCTACGGAATGCCGGCCCTTCCAACGCTGCGCCCGCAGTCGTCCGGCGGCGCCGCGCCGCCTATGGCAATGCCATCCCTCACACCACCGCGGGCGGACTTGCCGCCACCGCCCGACTTCGACCAGCCGGGACCATCGGGCTATCAGCCGCGACCGCGCGACGACCTCAAACGCAGTGCCGACACCGAAGGCGAGCGCCAGCCAATGGCGCTATACCGCCCTTCCATCGTCACGCCGGCAGAGCTGAAGAAGCTCGGTCGCTTCAGCGCCGAACAGACTCCGCTCGGCAAGGTCAACCTCGACCTGCACAATTTCGACGTCGCGACCAACCCCTCCGTGATCGACGGTGCCGGCTATCTCGGCACCTTCCGTAAGCTCGAAACAGCACAGCAGAATCCGGCACTCGTCGACGCGAAGAACGGCTATGTCTATGCGGTCGCGCCCACGCCCAACATGGTCGACGTCAATGCCTCGCTCAGCGCGAATGCCCGCAACCCCGATACCGGCGAAGTCGCCGCAATGGGCCGCATCGACTACACGCAGATTCGCGGCTGGCAGAAAATGGAAAACGGCAAGCTCGGGAAGTTCACGGCCAATCCCGACTATCGCTGGGACGTCTACGACCAGACCCGTACCGCCGGCGCCCAGCCGCAACTGTCGCGCTTCGCCGCCGACAACCCGGCATGGAGCGACAGCGCGCATCGACCGTTCGCCACGACGCAGACACACAACGACACCACCACTTATGTGCCGACGCAGGAGCCAAACCTGACTCAAGCGACCTTCTACAACCACGCGTTGGAAAAAATTGGCTACCTGAACGACCAGCAGGCCAAGGGCCAGGATTATCGCGGGCCGGTGGAACTCATCGCTCACAACGGCGCCTACGGCACGCTACAGGCCAACGTCCACACACCGGCAGGGCAGCTCTTCTCGCCCAACGGCCCCGGCAACACCGACGTCACAGTCACAAACAGAGCAGCCGACGTGGGCGGTTATCACACATTCCGCATGGGCGACGACGGCCGGTTTCACACCAAGGTACTCGGCGAAGACGAAGTCTTGCGGGTGGGCAGCGACGGCTTTCTGAATCTCGACTACGCGCCCAAGGATCCGCAAAACAGGAATGGCGTGTTCCGCTACCAGGATAACCGTCTGGTTCACGAAGAAGACCACAAGGTGCTCACCTATTCCAATGCAGGCTATGCGTATGTGAGTGACCATGACTATGACAGCAGCTATTCGCAGTGGAAGCTGACCGGCAGCAGCAATAAGTCCTATGCGCCGCCGAAGAGCATCTACTCGTATCACGACAACAGCGCCGGCAGCGCCCGAACGCAGTATGAATTCGACAAGGACCCAGATTTGGCTTTGCCCACTGGAGCGACCCACTTCGTGACGTCCTTGCCCGGCGGCCCGTCGACCTATGAAGACACCGGCTCGTTCATACGCAACGCCACTCAGGACCAACAGCAGGAGCGAGCCAACTGGCTCAATCGCAACAACGCGGCGCTGCTGTTCAAAGACGGCTTCTATCTCACCGCGACCGGCGAGCACACCCTGGAGGTACGCAATCTGCAAGGCAACACTATCAAGACCGTTCAAACCGATGCCGCGTCGCAGAACGACGCATCCGGGATCAAGTCCGATTACTCGATATCCGATCGGACATGGTCTCGCCTGCAGAGCGAGCAGGACCGCAGGAAGAAGTTTGAAGAACTGAGCACGACCGCGTATGCCGCGCAGTGACCGCGGATGATCGACGTATGAGAGCGCCGCGCCTGTGCATTACCGGGCGCGGCACACCAGGTGTCACCACCGGATCCGGTCGAAGCGCCGTGTATAAAGCAGTGCCATGCCGTCGAACGTGCCGCCATATGCCGCGACCGACCAATAGCGCGTGAGGTTCACCGTCGCCTTGATCGCATTGCTCGCCGACTGCAGACCTTGCTCGTAGCCGATCACGAGCCACTCGTTGATCGCCTTCGACACCATCACCACCTGCGGATCGGTCAGGCCGACTTCGCTTCGGCCGATCGAAAACTCGTCGAGCCCGATGGTCTGTGCGATCCGTTTGCCGCTCGCGCTGCCGAGCAATGCGAGCGCCGTCGTCATGGTGCTTTGCTGACCGAGGTTATTGCCCTGATCCGTGCCGTGTCCAAACAGCAGCCATGAGAGCTTTTCGTTATCCGGCACGGACGGCTCAGAGATCAGCTTCGCCACCGGGAACTGAACCGTGCCCGTGACCTGCACGCCCGCCTCGACCTGCTGATTGCGGCGCATTGCCAGGATGTTGATGCCCGGATTGGCAACCGGACCGTTGAACGTGAAGAAGCCATTCTCGATGTTGAGCTTGCGGCCGAACGCGGTATAGGTCGAGCCCTTTGTCACGCGGACATTGCCGACCGCGCGCAACGGCAGGTTCGGTGCGCTCATCGCGGTGATCGTGCCGCTCAGGCCAAGGTCCGCGCCCATGCCGCGGAAACGGAAGCTATTGCCGAGACTGATGTCGATATTGGCGCGTGGCGCAAACGGACCGATCGGCTTGTTCGTGCCCGCCACCTGCGGCGGTGGCCGCTCGCCCGCCACCGTACCGTCCGGACGCACCACCACGACGTCGTCGCCGAGCTTCGGCGCGGACTGCTCCGGCATATCGAACAGCGCGTGATCGACCACGAATTTGCCGTTGATCGCCATGCCGCCCTCTGCCCCGCCGTTTGCCACGCTCGCGCTACCCGACAGCGACAGATTGCGGTCCGGCGCCGCGAACAACTCCAGCTTATCCGCGACGATGCTCGCGGACAGATCCGGCTGGGCACCATCCAGACGCACACGGCCGGTTGCGCGCAGCGTGCCGCTCGCGCCGTGAAACTCGACCTGCTGGAAATCCACCAGATTGTGCGAGAGCGCGATGCGCACCACGCCGTCCTTCAACTGCACACCCTGGTCGACCATCGTCGCCGACAAACCGTCGCCGATCAGCGACCCCGTCAGGTTCGGCTTGGCGACCGTGCCGCCGAGTGCGAGTTTTAGCGCGAGGTGGCCGTCGAGCAAATAGCTCGGGCCGAACAGTCCGCCGGTCGTTTTTAGCGATGGCACGTTCGCATTCACATTGCCGGTGAGCGCCCCCTCTTCGTTGACGCTCAGGAAGCCGTCACGCATCACGAGCGTGGTATGCGCGTCGGCGTCGATCACGCCGATCCGGCTGGCCTGCGCGTGGATGGTCGCATTCAGCCGGTTGCCACCACTGAACTCGGCGCGCGCGGTCATATCCGTGATACCCAGCGAGGTCAAACCACGGCCGATTTCGACCGTGACGTCGCCACCGCGACGCTTCAACTGGATGTGGCCGCTCGCGGTGCTGCCGAGCGCGAAATCCCAGTCGCCGTCGAACACCAGATCGGTTTTGACGGCCGGTGGCGTGCCGGTGATCTCGCGCCGCAGATCCTGCAGGCGCGCCAGCGAAATGTCGGTCAAGGTGCCCGCGGACTGGATCTTGCCGTGGTCGAAGGCGAACGATTTCAGGCTCAGCACCGCAGCTTCGAGCGTGAGACGCGTTGCGCCGAGCGTCAGGCGGTCCGGTCCGGCGCTGACGGCGAGCGGCGACTCGAGATTCAGCGCCGGCGTGCCCCGGTTCTGCAGGCGGGTCACCGTGCCGTCCCAGCGCGTGCCGTCGCGTGCTTCGGTCAGCTTGCCGTTGGCCGCAAGCGTCAGGTCGAGCGGACGGTCCTGCAACTTGCCGGTGGCGGCCGCCTCCAGTGAATGGTTTGCGCGCGTGCCGGACAGGCGTGCCGTGAGCGTGGTCAGATCGACGCCGCCGGCGCTGAGATTGCGCGCGTCGGTCGTGAAAACGAGCGCGCCGTTCGCGCCGTCACGCAGTTCGGCGTGACCTTCTGCATGGCCGATGCGGGTATTGCTGAACACCACGCTGTCTGCCTTGTAGTTCAGCACGACATTCGGATGCGCAAACGAGCCAGTAACGTCGCCATCCGCCGCGACGAGGCCGGCGAGGCCGAAACCGAGGCGCTCGAGTTCCGGCGCATCGACACGGAAACGCAGCCGGTCGCCGCGCGCGCCGAAGCTGCCTTGCAAGTCCACCTGATTGCCTGCCACCGAGAGATTCGCCCGGCTCGGCAGAATCCGCGAGCCGGCCAGCTGGACCACACCGCCGCCCGTCAACGGCAGGCCGTCGTAGACGCTCGGACCGAGTTTGAATTCGGCCTTGGTGGTGAAAACCGGGCCGAGCATGCCGGCCGCGGTGAGCGTGCCATTCACGCGTGCCTCGATCTTGCGGGCCGGCGGCGCACCGCGCTTGGGCGGCGGCGCTTTGCGTTGAACCACTTCGGCTCGCACTGCGGCTTTGGCGGTGTTCTTTACCGCGGCGGCGGCTTTGTCGCCAGGGGCCGCGCTTTTCGCACCGGCCGTGCTGCCCGCTTGCGCCGCGCCTTGCGCGAGCGCCTGACCTTTGGCATTGGCCGACGCGGGTGCCGGGCCGGTGACCGGCGTGCGCGACGGCATCTGCGAAGTCAGCGTCAACGGATCGAAATCGGTCAGTTGCGCTTTCAGGTTGTAGGTGGAATTCGCGTCGTGCTTGAGTGCGCCAGACAGATCGATGCGGCCTTTACCCGACGTGACACGCACGTCGTTGAAGCTCATGCGCGCGGGGTCGAAGGTCACTTTGCCTTGCGCGCGCAATCCTGCTTTCGGGTCGGCGAGATCCAGGGTCAGACTTTGCACGTCGTCGTTCAGACGGATGCCGATCGGACCGGAAAGCTGGGTGGGCCGCACGGCCGCTTCGAGGGCGTTCAGGTCGAGCCCGGCGACTAGCAGATCGAACTGACCGTGCTTGCCGGTCAGCGCGCCGCCGCCGGTGAGCGTGGCGCTCTTCACGAGCCGCACCTTCAGGTTCGAAATGCGCTGCGCCTGGGCGTCGAGGCGCACGTCGGTTTGCGCGTCGATCAAAGGCAGCAGGTTCTGGTCGATCGCCCCCGGTTTGGCGTTGACGATCGAGACATGGCCGGCGACGGCGAAACCTGCGGCGCGGGAAGCGCTGGTGGCACTCGCCGAACTTGCCGCGCCAGCACCGCTTGCGCCACTCGCCGCGCTTGCGCTACCCAACACCACCGCCCCCGCCGCGACCTGCCCCACCGGCTGCAGTTCAGCGCGCACCGCCAGATCCGCCAGCGGCGCGCCGGGCGCAAACGCCTGCGGATTGACGTGGTCGAAAGTCAGCGTGGCGCGTTGCAACGGCACATCGCCGAACGGCGTCGCCTCGACCTGGGCATGGCCGGCGAGCTTCATCCCGCTGGCGTCGAGTTCGGCGATGAAATTCTCCAGCGAGCCGCTCAGATGGCCACCCACCTGCACCGCCTCGTTGTTGACCTTGCCGGAATAGCCAAGATCGCCGGTCAGCGGAAACGGCCGCACCCCGTCGAGCTTCGCCGCCGCCGTCACCGCGCCGAACGGCGTGTCCAGCCGCTCGATCGCGGCCTCGTGATGCCGGCCGTCGCTGCGGCCATGGAACATGAAGTGGGAAAGCTCGGTCGTCGACCCACCCTGGCGCAACAGCAGTTTGTCGACCTGCACGTCGCGCACTTCGAGTTGCATCGGCAAGCGCAAATCTTGCGGCAATTTCAGCGGTCCGCTGCTGCTCGACGACGAACCGACACGGGCGTCGATCGTCCCGATATGCAGATAGTCGATCGAGAAGCGCCAAGGCTTGCGCGTCAGTCCCCAGCGGCCGGCCACGCGGTCGATCTGGATATCCGTGCCGCTGCCGTCGAGACTGCGCCAGCGCACCTGCCGGAGCTGGACGCCGTTGGCGATAGCACCGCTCCCGAGCGTGCCAGTCAGCCTGCCACCCAGCAGCTTGACGGCCGCCTGCCACGCGTAAGCCGTTCCGCGCTCGGTCGTCAGCGCACCGTACAGCAGGCCGATTGCCACGGCGACCAGCAGAACCTGCACGGCGACCATCCACGCAAGCGTTTTCAGCAACAACCGGCCGCGACAGCGCGCCGGCGGCGGCGCGTCGGGCGGGGGTTGCTGTCCGGGCGGCCCTCCAGGCGGATGAGCGCCGGGCGGCTGCGCGGGTGCTTGGGCGGAGACGTGCGTGGTCATGCGTGGATCATGTGGAAGCAGGTTTCCATCAGAAGGCGATGCCGAGGGTCAGGTACGGCCGCACGCTCCGGTTGCGGATCCCATAGGCGACATCGACATTGACCGGGCCGACCGGGCTGCGCCAGCGCGCACCGACGCCGGCGCCGGGATAAAAGACTTTCTCGCCCCAGGTATCGGTGGCGGTGCCCACGTCGAAGAACGCGGCTGCGCCCCAGTCGTGAGTGAACCAGTGCTGATACTCGGCAGCCGCTGTCACGAGATATTTGGTGGGCAGCACCGAGCCGTCGACGTTATTGCCGATGCTCTGATAGCTGTAGCCACGGATCGAATTCGAGCCACCCGCGCGGAATAGCAGCGAAGCCGGAATCCCGCTCGAACTGCCGCTCGTGAACACGCCGCCGAGTTCGGCACGGAACAGCACGAGGTCTTCCCTGCCGATTGGCAGGTACTGCTGGCCGCGGGCATAGCCGCGCACGAACGTCTGGTCGGTCAGCACGCCTTTGACCGCGAAGCCCGCTTCGACGTGAATCAGGTTGCCCGAACGCGGGAACAACGGATCGTCGGTATTGCGGCGGGTCCACGACCATGACGGCACCAGCGCGCGGCTGGTAGTCGGCGCGGCCGCGTTCTGATCGAGCCGGTCCTGGTAATAGAGGATCGCGTAGTTGTAGTCGATGAATTGCGACGTACGGGCCCGCTGCACGCCACCGCGGATACTGTAGATGCGCGTGTCGGACACGTCGGTCGTGGTGTAGGAAGCCAGCACGCTATTGGTCCACGCGCGCGGCCCCGGTGGCATTGCGAGCTGGATTTGCCCGTACTGCTGGATCTGGTCGATGCGGCCGTCGACCGTGAACGGCCACGCTTTGCCGAACGTGTCGAGATAGGAATACGAACCCTGGATCAACGGGCCGTTGTCGGTCGAATAACCGACCCCGCCGCGCATACTGTTGTACGGATATTCCGACACCTTCACATGCACCGGCGTATCGACCGGTTTGGCCGGGTCGCTATCCACGTCGATCGCAACGCTCGCGAAGTACGGCGTGTTCTGCAACTGCCGCTGCAATTCGGCGACGCGCTGCACGTCGTAGATATCGCCGGCCGAAATCGGATTCACATTGTCGACGATCTGTTCCGGATAGCGCCGCGTGCCGGATACGTCGAGCTTGCCCATGGTGAAGGTCGGGCCGCTGTCATACGTCACCGACAATTTCGCTTCGTGCGTGCGCGGGTCGATCCGCGCCTCTGAGTGGTAGATCTTCGCGCCCACGTAACGGCGCGCCTGCAACGCCTTGAGCGACGCGTTTTTTGCGTCGTCCCAATTGCCTTGCGAAAACGGATCGCCTTCATGCAGTGAAAACGCGAAACGCGCGGCGTTTTCCTGCGCCGGATCTTCGGTCAGCACCGGACCGCGAAACGACAGCGAAATCGACGTGATGAGGGTTTGCGGGCCGGGATCGACGCTCACCGTCACGCGTTTTTTGTCGTCGACGGTTCGCACGTCGGTGCGCACAACCGGCGTGAAATAGCCCTGCGTGGCGGCCAGATCGCGCACCTGCTGGGGGATGGCGGTAATCAGAAATTCGAACTGGTCGTCGCTGATGTCAGGACGTTTGGCGAAACGCGCCACGTCCAGGTGCGCTTCGAGCAGCTTGCGCAGCGAGCGCGGCGTGGCTTCGATATCGACCTTGTAGCTGGCGGCCGCGCGCCGCGCTGCGTGCGCGTCGACCGCGGCAAGCATGAGCATGAAGATGCCGAACGCCAGCCACGTGCGCAGCCAGCGCCGAACGGACAGCGGATGCCCAGACTCGTCACCGGTTTTGCCGCGCCGCACTCGCGGCGCTTCGATCGCGCACCCCGCCAAACAGGACCTCCGGCCGTGGTTGATGAATTCTGTCGCTCGGGGCCGCCGCGGCGGCCGAAGCTCGCTATTTGACCACATCGGCGAAGCCGCGCCATCTCTTAAAGGAGCGTTTGCAGCGTGAGGCGCGGCGAGCCCTGCGGGCCGGTACACCGCGCCGGCCACCGTTTTTCGACCACGCGCGGCGCATGCGGTAAAATTATGGAATAGCAGCGATGCCGCGCGGGTTCCCGCCAGCCAGCCGCCATCCCCCAAACCACGGACGTCTAGCCATGTATCAATCGGACATCACCCAATTCCTGAACCAACTCAAGCAGCAAAAACCGAATCTGGAAGCCGAGCAGCGCCGTGGCCGGTCGCTGCTGTGGGACAAACAGCCGATCGACCTCGAAGAACGCGCCGAGCAGAAAGCCTCGCGCGTAGAGCAGACGCCTTACTCGTACTATCAAAACTTCTAAGCGCGTGAGTCACGCCGACGAGGCAAAGAGCGCCGCGCCGGTGCCCGACGCCGCGCTTGCCGCGCCCGCCACCGATTCGACGCCGGACATCGTGGACGGCATCGCTTTCGCACGCCTGTACGGCGAGCCGCTCTTCAAGCTGCCGACGGATCTGTACATTCCGCCGGATGCGCTCGAGGTGTTCCTCGAAACGTTCGAAGGCCCGCTGGATCTGTTGCTGTACCTGATCCGCAAGCAGAACTTCAACGTGCTCGACATCCCGATGGCGGATGTCACGGTCCAATACCTCGGCTACGTCGACCAGCTGCGTCAGACCAATCTCGAACTCGCGTCCGAGTATCTGCTGATGGCCGCGATGCTGATCGAGATCAAGTCGCGCATGCTGTTGCCGGTGAAAAAGGCCGATAGCGGCGACGAAGCCGAAGATCCGCGCGCGGAACTGGTGCGCCGCCTGCTCGAATACGAGCAGATGAAGCTCGCCGCCCAGCGCATCGACCATCTGCCGCAGCTTGGCCGCGATTTCCTGCGCGCCGAGGTGTATATCGAGCAAAGCATCACGCCGCGCTTTCCGGATGTGGATAGCGAAGACCTGCGCGCCGCGTGGGCCGACGTGATCAAGCGCGCCAAGCTGGTTCAGCATCACAAGATTTCGCGCGAGGAATTGTCGGTGCGCGAGCATATGAGCACGATCCTGCGGCGGCTGCAGAATGCGCGCTTCATGGAGTTCTCGGATCTGTTCGACACGAGCAAAGGCGTGCCGGTGGTCGTGGTGAATTTCATCGCCATGCTCGAGTTGTGCCGTGAGTCGCTCATCGAAATTACTCAGGCCGAGCCGTTCGCACCGATTTATGTGCGCCTCGCCTATCTGCCGGCCTGAAGCCGGGAAACGGGGCTTGCGTGCGCCATCGCTGCAGCAGACGCCTCGCTGCGGTGCGGCCGCGGAACAAATCCACTACTTCGGTGCGCCCCCGGAACAAATCCACTACAATCCGGCGCTCCGAACCTGTCATTACAAGTGAGGCCGCCGGTCACGCAAACCCTGAGTTTTTGCGCCAACCGGGTCTCGCCCCGCGCAAGGAAATCCCTGTCCGATCATGAAAGTCATCAGCTCGATCCATGAATTGCGCGACCAGTTGCGCGGCCAGAATCGCACCGCCTTTGTGCCGACCATGGGCAATCTGCACGAGGGCCATCTGTCGCTGATGCGCCTCGCGCGCCAGCACGGCGATCCGGTGGTGGCGAGCATCTTCGTCAACCGCCTGCAGTTCGGCCCGAACGAAGATTTCGACAAATACCCGCGCACGCTCGAAGCCGACATCGAGAAGCTGCAGAAAGAAGGCGTCTATGTGCTGTTCGCGCCGACGGAACGGGATCTGTACCCGGAGCCGCAAGAGTATCGCGTGCATCCGCCGCACGATCTGGGCGACATTCTCGAAGGCGAATTTCGGCCGGGTTTCTTCCAGGGCGTGTGCACGGTCGTGATGAAGCTGATGTCGTGCGTGCAGCCGCGCGTCGCGGTGTTCGGCAAGAAGGATTACCAGCAGCTGATGATCGTGCGCAGCATGTGCCACCAGTTCGCGCTGCCGACCGACATCATCGCCGCGGAAACCGTGCGCGACACCGACGGCCTTGCGCTCAGTTCGCGTAACCGCTTTTTGCAAACGGCCGAACGCGCCGAGGCGCCGATGCTGGCCGCCGAGCTCAATCGCGTGCGCGATGCGGTGCTCGCCGGCGATCGCGACTTCGCACAACTCGAACAGGCGGCGATGGCCGCACTGGCTGCGCGCGGCTGGCAGCCTGATTACATCGCGGTGCGCAAGCGCTCGAATCTGCTGCCGCCGGGCACGCAAGATACGAATGCGGAGTTGGTCGTGCTGGCTGCCGCCAAGCTCGGCACCACCCGTCTCATCGACAACCTCGAAATCTGAAGCCATCTTAGTCTGCGCAAACGCGCATAAGAAGCCACAAGGGATTGGTCATGCAACGCAATATGCTGAAGTCGAAAATCCATCGCGTCGCGGTCACGCACTGCGAACTGCACTACGAAGGTTCGTGCGCGATCGACGAGGACTTGCTGGAAGCCGCGAATATTGTTGAAAACGAGCGGATCGACATCTGGAACATCAATAACGGCGAGCGCTTCTCGACGTACGCGATCAAGGGCGAACGGGGCAGCGGCATGATCTCGCTGAACGGTTCGGCCGCGCGGCGCGCGCAACTGGGCGATCTGGTGATCATCGCGGCGTTCGCGGTGGTCGACGAAGCGGAACTGAAGGCAGGCTGGAAGCCGGATCTGGTGTTCGTCGACGACAACAACAAGATCAAGGGCAGCCGCGATCACGTGCCGACCCAGAACTGGACCTGAGCTGAACCTGAGCCGGCCTCTCGCCGCACGGTCCCATTCAGCGGGCGGCCGCGCTGCCTGCTGATTTACTTCAAGCCTTCTTGCCGGCGCCGTTGGTCCATTGGATGATCGGTTGCCACTGCTCCAGATCCTTCTCCACGCGGCTTTTCGCGACGTCCCACAAGGTCAGGCCGTGCGCCGCCAGTTGCACGTAATTCTGGGTGTCGCGCAGAAAACCCAGCACCGGCAGCTTCAATCCCTCGACAAAGCGATGCAGCTGCTCCGCTGAGCGCGTGCGCGCGTCGACGCGCATCCCCACCACCCCGATCTCGATCGCGCCTTTCCTGACCGCTTTCTCCTTCGCCAGCCGCTCGAGAAAGTCCTGGGTGGCGAGAATATCGAACATTGACGGCTGGAGCGGCACGATCACCTTGTCGGCCAGATCCAGCGCGATATTCAGGCGGTTGCCGTGCAACCCGGCCGGTGTGTCGATAACCGCATGTTCCAGACCTTTGGGCGGTTTGGCGGGGTTTTCAAGGTCAACCTCCCAGGTCTCGATGGGCGGCAACGCGGCCGGCCGCAGCGACAGCCACGCGTGCGCGGACTGTTGTCTGTCCATGTCCGCCAGCGCGATCCATTCCCCTTGCGACGCGAAATAGCCGGCCAGATTGGTGGACAGCGTGCTTTTGCCCACACCGCCCTTCGGATTCGCCACCACAATTACCGTCATGAATTCTCCCGGAAAGAAGGCTGGGCGCCGCCAGCCGGTTTACCGCGCAGTTTGCTCTGACTTGCGCCAACGTGTCCTGATCCGCATCGGTTTCAGGTTCACCCGCCGATCCCGCCGTTGATAATATCGATAAATGCACCGGGGCCGAAGCCCCCAAACGGCTATTGACCGCCCTGCCCCCCCTGATTTTTCCATCGAGGCCCCCCATCTCATGAGCACACTTCGTCCGGAATACAGCATCGAGCGCCTGCACGAACGTCAGAAGGGCAAGCTGCCCGGCTTGCTGGGCGTGCATGTTCTGGCGCTGGAGCAAGGCACTCTGACCGCGGAACTGACGGTGCGCCACGAATTGCTCGCGCCGAACGGCTTTTTGCATGCCGCCACCGTGATCGGCCTCGCCGATACGGCCTGCGGCTATGCATGCCTCGCGCACCTGCCTGAGACGGCGCGCAATTTCACGACCATCGAGCTGAAAAGCAATTTTCTCAGCACGGCGACGGAAGGCACGATCCGCGCGGTCGCCAAGGCCGTGCATCTGGGCCGCAGCACGCAGGTGTGGGACGCCACCGTCACCGCTCCGAACGGCAAGACGATGGCGCTGTTTCGCTGCACGCAAATCCTGTTGTATTGACTGACCGACGCCGGGACGCGGACCACCGCCCGATTGACCTTCATCACCCGATCGCAGCAAAAAGCTTCGCAAGATCGAGGTGCTCGGCGAGCGTGTCAGCCAGACGGTCCAGCGAAGCCTCACGCAACGCCGGGTAGTCGATTGTCCCGGCGTCGCTTAAGCCCGCCCACGCGAGCAGTGCGGCGCATGCGGCCGGCGTGTCGAACAGGCCGTGCACATAGGTGGCGAGGATCTGGCCATCGGCCGAGATCGCGCCGTCGGGACGGGCGCCGTGCGTTTCGCCCAATTGCAGCGCGGGCGAACTCAGCGCCGGACCCTGTGTCTCGCCCATGTGAATCTCGTAACCGGCGACCTCGGGCGAACCGGGCAATGCGAGTCGCCCTGTGACATTCTTAAGCGTTTTTTCGCGCATCAGCACTGTCGAGTAATCGAGCCAGCCGAGGCCCGCGCTCGTGCCAGGCGCGCCTTCCACGCCGTGCGGATCGGCCACTTCGCGTCCGAGCATCTGCATGCCGCCGCAAATCCCGATGACCCGGCCGCCGTAGCGCAAATGCCGTTGCAGCACCGCATCCCAGCCTTGCGCACGCAGAAAGGCCAGATCGCCCGGCACATTCTTCGAGCCTGGCAGGATGATCAGATCGGCCGGCGGAGGCGGCGTGCCGCTTCGCACGTAATGAAAGTCGACTTGCGGATGCGCGCGCAGCGCGTCGAAATCGGTGTGATTGCTGATGTGCGGCAGCACCGGCACGACCACTCGCAACATCGGGCCCAGATCGTCGCTTTCGCCGCTTTGCGCGGCGCGCAGTTCGGGCGGCAGCATGTCTTCGGCGTCGAGCGTCAGGCCGTGCAGGTAGGGCACCACGCCGAGCACCGGCTTGCCGGTCTTCGCTTCGAGCCAATCGAGTCCGGGCTTGAGCAAACTGGCGTCGCCGCGAAACCGGTTAATGATGAAGCCGCGCACACGTGCCTGCTCGCTTTCCGAGAGACACGCGAGCGTACCGGTCAAATGCGCGAACACGCCGCCGCGGTCGATGTCGGCCACCAGCACGACCGGACAGTCGACCGCTTCAGCAAAACCCATATTGGCGATATCGCGGTCGCGCAGATTGATCTCGGCAGGACTGCCCGCGCCTTCGACAAAAATCGTGTCGTACGCCGCTTGCAAACGCGCATACGACTCCAGCACGGCCTCGAAGGCGACCGGCTTGTAGTCGTGATACGCGCGCGCATCGAGATTCATGCGCGCCTTGCCGTGGATGATCACTTGCGCGCCGCGGTCGCTGGTCGGCTTGAGCAGCACGGGGTTCAGATCGGTGTGCGCGGCGATGCCCGCGGCCACCGCCTGCAGGGCCTGCGCACGGCCGATCTCGCCGCCGTCGACCGTCACCGCGCTATTGAGCGCCATGTTCTGCGGCTTGAACGGCGCGACCCGTACGCCGGCGCGGCGCGCCAGCCGGCACAAACCCGCGACGAGCGTGCTCTTGCCTGCATCGGACGTGGTGCCCTGAATCATCAGCGTGCCGCGCGGCACAGGTACGGCGGGATGCGGGATCGAAGTGGTGGTCACGGAATGTCGGGTTCGGCGGTGAATGGGCAATAAACCCAGGTAATGAACGCAGGCAATGAACGCGGCATTATCCCATCGTGCCGGCACGCGCTGCACGCCGGTACAATCACGCGATGATTCCCCGCGACCTCACCTTCGTTCTCGGCGGCGCCCGTTCGGGCAAGAGCGTGCATGCCGAACAACTGGCGAACGACAGCACCCTCCCCGTCACGTACGTCGCCACCGCGCGCGTGGCTGACGACGCCGAATTCAGCGCGCGCATCGCGCATCATCGCGAGCGGCGTCCGGCGCATTGGGCTTTGCACGAAGCGGGCGTCGATCTCGCCGGCGCCGTGGCGCAAATCGACGCACCCGGCCATTGCATTCTGATCGACTGCCTGACGCTGTGGCTCGCCAACCTGCTGTGCCCACCTGAGGGCGACGGCTTGCCGGTCGATCAATATCACGCGCATTTTGCTGCGCTGGAAGCGGCGCTCATCCACGCCAAAGGCAAGATCATCGTGGTCAGCAATGAAATCGGTCTGGGCGTAGTGCCGCTCGGCGCGGCAACGCGACTCTATGTCGACGAACTCGGGCGGCTCAATCAGCGCATCGCCGCGTTGAGCACCCAGGTGACGATGATGGTCGCGGGCTTGCCGCTCGCCTTGAAAACAGAGGGCAGCGCGTGATGCTGTCGCTTCCTCTGATCGTTACGCTGGCAACGGCGGGCGTCGCCGTCGACCGTTGGCTCGGTGAGCCGCGCACCGCGCATCCGCTGGTCGGCTTCGGCAAATGGGCGATGCGCCTCGAAACGCGTTACAACACCGGCCGGCGTTTGCGGCTCAAGGGACTGCTCGCGTGGTCGCTGGCGGTCATGCCGCCGGTGCTGATCGCCTGGTGGCTCGTTTCCGTGCTGCCGTTTGTTGCAGCCTGCGCGGTGCATGTCGTGTTGCTGTGGTTTGCGCTCGGCGCACGCAGTCTGCACGATCACATTGCGCCGATCGCCGAGGCATTGGCGCGGCGCGATCTGGCGCAAGCGCGTCTCTTGACCTCGCGCATCGTGTCGCGCGAAACCGCTCATGCCGACGAAGCGGCACTGTCGCGCGCCGCCGTCGAATCGGCGCTCGAAAACGGCAATGACGCGATCTTCGGCGCGCTGTTCTGGTTTGCGATCGCGGGCGGTCCAGGCGCGCTGGGGTTTCGTCTGGCCAACACGCTAGACGCCATGTGGGGCTACCGCACGCCGCGCTATCTGCGCTTCGGCTGGGCCGCCGCGCGCCTCGACGACGTGCTCAACTGGATTCCCGCGCGCCTCACCGCGACGAGCTATGCCTTGCTCGGCGACACTCGCACGGCGCTGCGTTGCTGGCGCGAACAGGCGCCGCGCTGGGACAGCCCGAACGCCGGGCCGGTCATGGCGTCAGGCGCGGGCAGTCTGAACGTGTTGATCGGCGGCCCCGCGGTGTATCACGGCGCGCTTGAACACAGACCAACGCTAGGTTTCGGACACCCCGCGAACGCCACGCATGTTACGGCGGCGTTGATGCTGGTTGAACGGACGGTCATTCTCTGGCTGGCGGTACTGATCGTGCTGGCGTTGCTGAGTGCGCCCTTTCATGGTTGATCGAACCGCTACTCACAAAGCTGATACCGGCACCCCGCTCAACGCCGTGGTCCACGGCGGCAATCTGCACGAAGCGGCGGAGCGTTACGGCATTCCGTACGCGCAATGGCTCGACCTGTCGACGGGCATCAATCCGCACGGCTATCCGGTGCCGCCGGTTCCCGCCGATGCCTGGCGCCGCCTGCCCGACGAAGGTGACGGTTTTGCCGCCTGTGCCGCCCGTTACTATGGTGCGCCGGACGCCGCGCACGTGCTTCCCGTAGCGGGGAGCCAGGCGGCGATTCGCGCACTGCCCTCACTGCTGCCAGGTGCCCGGGTTGGCATCGCGCCGCTCACGTACAGCGAATATGTGCCTGCATTCGAGCGGGCAGGACACGACGTCGCGCCACTGGATGTGTCCTGGGACACCTTGCCCGACACGCTCACGCATGTGGTCATCGTGAATCCTAACAATCCGACCGCGGAACATCTGAGCGCCGACAAGCTACTGCACTGGCATGCGCAACTCGCCGCGCGCGGTGGCACGCTGCTGGTCGACGAGGCTTTCGCCGACACGATGCCTTCGGCGTCGCTCGCGGCAAGCACCCATCGCGATGGGCTGATCGTGTTACGTTCACCGGGAAAATTCTTTGGGCTCGCCGGTGTGCGCGCTGGCTTCGTACTCGGTGCGCCGGCTTTGCTCGACGCATTGCGTCGTACGCTCGGGGCATGGACTGTCAGCGGCCCGGCTCGGCATGCCGTCAAGGCCGCGTTCGAAGACGAATTGTGGCAACAGCAGATGCGTACGCGGCTCGATGCGGAAAGCGCCCGTCTGGCGAGTCTGTTGCAGGCACACGGTTTCGCCACACACAGCACGCCGCTCTTCGCGTGGACCGACGATGCGCGCGCCGCCGCTCTGCACGAAGCGTTAGCGCGGCGCGGCGTGTGGACACGTCTCTTCACGGCATCGGGCAGTGTGCGTTTCGGGCTGCCTGCGAGCGATGCGGAATGGGCGCGTTTCGAAGAGAGTTTGCGCGAGGCTGTTCGATGACTCGGCGCCCACGCTTTGCCATTGCTGCGGCACTTTGTGCGAGTACGCTGCACGCGCACGCCGCCATCACGGTCATCGACGACACCGGCGCAACGGTCACACTGCCTGCGCCCGCACAGCGCGTCATCAGTCTCGCGCCGCATGTCACCGAATTGCTGTATGCCGCGGGCGGTGGCGCGAAACTGGTCGGCGCCGTGTCCTACAGCGACTATCCGCCCGAAGCGAAGCAGCTGCCGCGCGTCGGTGACAACAAGGCGCTCGACCTGGAACGGATCGTTGCGTTGAAGCCCGATCTGATCGTCGTATGGCGGCATGGCAATGCGCAGCGCCAACTCGATCGCCTTCGTGAAATGCATGTGCCGCTGTTCTTCAGCGAGCCTCATCGTCTCGACGACATCGCCGTGTCGTTGACCAAGCTCGGGCAATTGCTCGGCACCTCGCCGATTGCCGATGCAAGCGCTGCGGCATACCGTCAGGACATCGCACGATTGCGCACGCAGTATGCAAGCCGGCCGCCTGTCGGCGTGTTCTATCAGGTGTGGGACCAGCCGTTGATGACGCTCAACGGCGACCATATGGTCAGCGACGTGATTGCGCTATGCGGCGGCCGCAATGTGTTTGCGAAACTCGAGCCGCTGGTGCCGACCGTCTCGACTGAAGCGGTGCTCGCAGCGAATCCGGAAGCGATCTTCACCGCCGCGCCCGGCGCGACCAAACCGGACACGACCCTGCCGCAACTCGACACATGGCGTGCATGGCCGAGTCTGAAGGCGGTGGCGAACAACAATCTGTTCGCCGTCGACGGCGATCTGATCAACCGGCCGGCGCCGCGTATTGCGCAAGGGGCCAGGCAAATATGCGAAGACCTCGACCTGGCGCGCTCCCGAAGGAAGAACAGCGCGCAGTGATGCCGCGGCAAAGCCGTGCAGCAAGAAGTGCCGCGTGCGTTAGCGCGAGACGGCGTCTGCCCGCTTGAATGGCCAGCGCTCGAATTCGGATAGCCGCAATCGATAACGCGCGACATTGCCGAGATAGAGTTGATCGAGATCGGACTGGATTGCGTCGATGAACGAAGATACATCCGCTGCGTCCACCCGATTCTGCGCAAGCGTTTCGATCTCACCGCGCGTGCCGGCAAGGCCGCCGCGAATCACCTCCTGCACGGCCTCAATCAACGCATTGCGATACTTGAGGCGAAACGCGTCCGGCTCGCCGATCGATTGCCGAATCGCCAGATAACGCTGACACGAGCGCTCGTACGCCCAGATGAAGACATCGCGCAACAACTCGACGCGATTGGTCTCGTACACACCGAGTGTGCCGTCGACGTAGGCCTTTTCGGGAACGTCGATGAACGACAGCGGACACAGATTCTGCCGGATCAGCGGGATATTCGCGGTCAGACGCGAGACCCGTTTGTTGACGTCTTCGAACGGCTGCAGATACGGCAGGTGCACCATGCCGAAGAAAGCCTGCTCGAAGGGGTCGTCGATCTGCGCGGCCTTGTTCAACACCGCCTCGAAGCATTCCGCGATCTGCTGCGGCACGGCGAGCGGAAAAAATACGGTGCCGCTGATCTCCACTTCGCGCGCGCGCAAACGGCCGCTGGCGAACGGATCGGACATCAGGTTGTCGGAGAGAATCGCGTGAAGGTTCAGTACGGTGAATCGATTAAAGCCCACTTCGTCCGCGCTCTCGACAATCATTTCGATCGCGGCCTTATGATTCAGGATCATCTGCGTTTCCTGAGCGTCCTTGCCTTGCGCAATGAGCCCTTGCTCGATCAGCCGCACGGTATCGAGCCGCGTGTAGGTATTGCCCTCGAGCCGTGACGACGCCCACGATAAATCGATCAGAAGCCGGCTCATGATGTCGCGCGCGTACGTGCCGGCCGGCCGCACATCCGCCGACGTGCGGCCCCACTCATGCAGGCGTGCACGCTGCGCTTGCGATAAATACGCATCCTGATTCGGACGATAGCGTTCGAGAAACGCGCGGTTATAGCCGACCGGCCGGCGCTCGTGCAGCGGCCTGTTCACTTCTGCGCGCACCTCGAGTCCCGCACTCGACACGGGCACGTAGGCTTCGCCGGAAGTGCTTGCGCCGGTGACGACCTGTGCGGGGAAAACAGCCGCGCTGGAAGCGGCGGCCTGCTTGTAGACCACTGCCCGCCCAGCACCTTCCGAGATGATCCGGCCAGCTTCGAGCAACATGTCGAGACGACGTTGCAGCGTGCGGCGCTGCATGGGATGCCGGCACGCGGCAAGTGCCGCTGCCAGCGCACGAACGCCCCGCCCCTCAGCGCTCGCAGCGATGAGGGGCTCGATCAGATCCAATTCCTGCTTGATGCCGTTGCTGTTCATGCGCGCCACCCTCGAGCCTATGTGGCGCGATAAATCCTAATCGCGCCACTTTCTCTTGGCATTGTGGCACAAATCGAGCTAAACGCGCCACTCCAGGCTTAAAAATGGCGCAACTTCTGGTTTCGCGACAAATTTCCTGAAAAAGTGTCACGAATAGAACCAGGACTGACACAATTCGGGAGCGCACACAGGCACAAGCCCCATTCCCTCACGCATTCCACCTCACCAGCAACCACTGCTGCGTCGCCTCATCCCTGCGCAGCCAGACAATCCCCGTCATCTCCAGCGACCAGCGCAGACAGTGTTCCAGCGGCACGTCCAGCACCAGCGAAGCGATCACCCGCATTACTCCTGCATGCGTGACCACATAGGCCGGCGACAACTCGCGCGTCTGCGCGAACGCGTCGAACCACGCCCGCACCCGCGCGACGAATTGTGCGACGCTCTCGCCGCCATGCGCACGCGCGTGTTCGAAGTTGGCCGCCCAGTCGTCGAGCAACTCCCGATCGATCGCGTCCCAGCGCTGCTGCTCCCAAGCGCCGAAATTCATTTCCTGCAGACGGTCGTCATAGCTGAGCGCGCAGCCGAAATCGTTCGCCATCGCGGCGGCAAGCGCCGAGCAACGCATCAGCGGACTCGATATGAACACGCGCGGCGCCGGCACCAGCAACGTGGCGAGTTTCAATGCAAGCGCGGTTGAGGACACTTCCGCATCCGCGACAAGCGCGACGTTGCTCTGGCCGTAGCACACGCCCGCATCGAGTGCGACGGCGGGATGGCGGATCAGGACGATATCCATGCAAGCCCCAGCAGATAGATGCTCGATTCAAGAATCTGTTGTGCGAAGCCAAGGCAGTCGCCGGTGTAGCCGCCAATGCGTCTAACGAAATAACGGCCCATGGCAAACCGCAGCGCCGCAAGCACGATGAATGCCGAGCCGGCGAAGCGCCAATCCGGCAGACCGGGCCCGTTCGGCCAGAGCAAGCACGGCAGACCGAATACTGCTGCGCAAAGCAACGCGGGACCGCTCAAACGTTGCGCAACCGGTTTGGCTTTGCCTACGGCGCGCACATAGTCGAGCGTGGCCAGATAGCTGATTGCAAACACGCGGCTCGCCGCATGCGCTGCAATCATCAGACTGGCGGCGCGCATCGGCGGCAATGCGGCGAGCGTTTGCCACTTCAGTGCTAGCGCGATCACGAGCGCGATGGCGCCAAAGGCACCGATGCGCGAGTCATGCATGATGCGCAACACGTCCTCGCGCGTATAGGCGCCACCGAACGCATCGACGCAATCGGCGAGTCCGTCCTCGTGAAATGCGCCGGTGACGAGAAGCGACGCAGCCATCGACAGCAGCACCGCCGCGCCCGCTGGAAAGACATGCAAGGCCGCGAGATAAACCAGCGCGCTCAATCCGCCGATCAATAGACCAACCAGCGGAAAATAACGTGCCGCCGCATTCAGATAGTGCGGCTCATAGCCGACCCAACGCGGCACCGGCATGCGCGTGAAATAGCCGAGCGCCGTGAAGAAATAGCGCAGTTCCGCGAGCGGGTTCATGAGCGGACCGGCCGCGCGCGTCCGTACAACGGCGCTTTGCATAACGGCGCTTCGTATAGCTGATTAAGCATCGCGATTCGCAACACCAGCCGATTCGAAGCTCGCCATTTCGTTGACGAACGCCACCGCCGCGCGCAGCAGCGGCACGGCGAGCGCCGCGCCGGTGCCTTCGCCGAGACGCATATCGAGCGAGAGCAATGGCAGCGCGCCAAAATGATCGAGCATGCGCCGATGCCCCGCCTCGTTCGAGGCATGCGCGAACACGCAATACTCGCGCACGTTCGGCGCGAACGCATCGGCCACCAGCAATGCCGCGGTCGCGATGAAACCGTCGACAAGGATCGTCATACGCGCTTGCGCAGCAGCGAGGTACGCGCCGGTCATCATGGCGATTTCGAAACCGCCGAAGGTGGCGAGCACGTCGAGCGGATCGTTGGAAACAGCGTGATGCGCGAATGCCGAGGCGAGTACGTTGCGCTTTTTCGCGAGTCCGGCATTGTCGAGACCCGTACCACGCCCGACGCATTCGTCGATCGGCACACCGCACAGGCGGCTCATCAGACACGCGGCCGACGACGTATTCGCAATGCCCATTTCGCCGAAGCCGATCACATTGGTGCCGAGCGCCGCGTGATGCCGCACGCGAGCCGCGCCCGCCTGCATCGCGGCGAGTGCCTGTTCGTGCGTCATTGCGGGTTCATGCGCGAAGTTGCGCGTGCCGGCCGCAACCGGAATATCAATGAGACCGTCCGTGGACGGCAGCGGCGTCGCAATGCCTGCGTTGACCACTTCGAGTTCGATACCGGCGACGCGGCTCAAGGCATTGATCGCCGCGCCGCCCGCGAGAAAGTTAGCGACCATTTGCGCGGTCACCGCTTGCGGATAGGGACTCACACCTTCCTGCGCAATGCCGTGGTCGCCGGCGAACACGATCATTGCCGGACGTTCGACCGTGGGGTGTGTCGTACGCTGGATCAACCCCAACTGGCGTGCGAGTGTCTCGAGCCGCCCAAGGCTGCCGGGGGGCTTGGTCTTGGTATCGATAATGTGTTGCAGTTCGGCACGCAGCGTTTGATCGAGCGGTTCGACTTCGGTCAATACCGGCAAACCTGGCAAAGAGGTCATAGACGTTTCTGAAAGAGAGAGTGTTTTTACAAAACGCTTAGCCTGCTGGCATGTCATCAGCCGCAGGCGATTCATGACGCGAGCGCGGCGCCGGAATCAGCGCCTCATGCTCGCCGTCGCGAAGCAGAATCAATGGATAACCGAACGCGCGGCTCGTCAGCATGGGTGTCAGCACGTCGTGCACCGGCCCGGCATACGCGCCGCCGTTGCCGTCGAGCAGCAGCGCATGCGTCGCGAAGCGCCGTGCGAGGTTCAAATCGTGGCACGAAAACATCACTGTACGCCGGGGCTCGCGCGTCCAGGCGGTCAGCGCTTCCAGACAGTCGATCTGGTGGTGCAGGTCCAGATGCGAGAGCGGCTCGTCGAGCAGCAGCAACGGCGCCTCCTGGCACAACACCGCCGCCAGCGCCACGCGTTGACGCTCGCCGCCCGAAAGCGACAGCACGTCGCGCGCGGCGAATTGGGCGAGGCCCAATGCATCCAACGCGGCATGCGCGGCAGCGCGATCCGCCTCGCCCTCCCACCCCCAACCTGTCAGATGCGGAAAGCGGTTCAGCATCACGATGTCGAGCACACTCGCACTGAAAGCGTCCGCTGCGCTTTGCGGCATCAACGCGCGACGCTGCGCCAGCGGCAACGGCTGCCAGTCGGCGAGATGCACGCCGTCGAGTTCGACATGGCCCGCCGACGGTTGCGCCAGACCGGCGAGCGTGGACAGCAATGTCGTCTTGCCCGCGCCGTTCGGCCCGGCGATACACCAGATTTCGCCAGCGTAGAACGTATGCGTGAACGCGTCGAGCAAGGTGCGCATGCCTGCACGCAAGGTCAGGCGTTGCGCGCTCAGCGCGGATAGCGGGGCGTTGTGTACGTTCATCATCGGCGCCTGCGCAACAGCATCCACAGAAACACCGGCACGCCGACGATCGACGTGATCACGCCGACCGGCAATTGCGCCGGCGCGATCGCGGTACGTGCGATCAGGTCCGCGCCCATCACCGCGACACCGCCGCCGAGCGCCGCGGCCGGCAGCAGCATGCGTTGATCGTTGCCGAACGCGAGCCGCAGCATATGCGGCACGACGAGGCCGACAAAACCGATCGTGCCCGCCGTCGTCAC
Source organism: Paraburkholderia sp. GAS348 (assembly GCF_050434205.1). Taxonomy (NCBI): domain Bacteria; kingdom Pseudomonadati; phylum Pseudomonadota; class Betaproteobacteria; order Burkholderiales; family Burkholderiaceae; genus Paraburkholderia; species Paraburkholderia sp. GAS348. The sequence goes on along the minus strand of NZ_JBNPVT010000005.1, from coordinate 241,328 downwards.
CGCCGCAGCAGCAGCCAGCGACGCCACCAGATACACGCGCAAGCGCAGCGGCATCACCGCCACCCCGAGTGCCTGCGCGGCAGCGTCGCCTCGCAGCAGCACATTCAGACGCGGCGCAGCGGGCACGATTGCCACCAGTACGACGACGAGCGCGGCGAGCGCCGTCCATGGCATCGCGCCACCGTTCAGATCGCCGGTCAGCCAGAACAACATGCCGCGCAGCCGACTGTCCGGCGCGAGGTTGAGCAACAAGGTAATGACGGCGCCCCAACCGGCCGCGATCACCGCGCCGGTCAGCAGCAACCGCGGCGACGTATCCTGCGGCTCGCCCCGCCACAGCTCGCGGCGTGCGAGGCCGAGCACCAGCAGGATCGACACGAAGGCGCCGGCGAAGGCGCTGGCATCGACGATCCACCACGCGCATCCGGCGATCATCGCGACCAGTGCAAACGTCGCCGCGCCGCCCGACACCCCCAACACGTAGGGTTCGGCCAACGGGTTGCGCAACAGCACCTGCAGCAGCGCACCGGCCAGCGCAAGCAACGCGCCGCACGCGAAGCCGCCCAGCGCGCGAGGCAAACGCAGCGTGCGCACGATCTCGCCAGCAAGATCGGCGGACTCGACATGCGACGCGTGCGAAGGCAGCAGCGCCGCCAGCACGCGCGCGGGTGCGAGCGGCACGCTGCCGAGCGCGAGCGACGCCATCAGCACAGCGAGTGCGATTGCCGCGAGCGCGAGCCATATCGCGGCCGCGCGCTTCGCGTTCATCACGCGCAGCGTGGTCGTGGTGTTATGCATAGGGCTCGAACCGCGGTTCATCGACACGTTCTCACGCCAGTACGTTCGTCATTGCTGCTGCCAACCAACCGTGACATACGCACCCCGCCGCGGCGAGTTATATGAGTAGGCCGTTTCATAGTCCTTGTTCAACACGTTCTGGATCTGCGCGGCGACGTACCACGCCTTCGTGATGCTGTAGCGCGCCGACAGATTGACCACACCGTAGCCGCCCAGCGTGCCGCTGCTGTCTTCACGGGTGCCGCTGACGATCCACTCGCCGCCGACACGCCACCCGGCGATACTGCGATTCACCGCCAGCGACGCGAAGTGCCGGGCACGCCGCACGAGATCGGTATCGCTATCGAGGTCGACGGGATTTTGCAGCGTCACCGACGCACGCATATCCGTCTTGCCGACATGGCCGCTCCACGATCCTTCGAGCCCCTGCGCCTTCGCACGGCCGACGTTCTCGGCCAGATAAATGCCAGGCGAGACCTGCGGGTAGTCGATCAGATTCGAATACCGCGTCTGGAACGCACTCAGACGCATCACGCCAAGCGCATTCGAGGCGTACTGCAACGCTGCTTCGATCGAATGGCTGCGCTCCGGCTGGATCGACGGATTACCGCTGTACGGATAGTACAGATCGTCGAAGCTCGGCGCGCGAAACGAATCCGAGTAGCTTGCGGTCGCCTTCCAATGCTCGCTGATGTCGAAGCCGTAGCCGAGATAGTAACTGTTCGCCCCGCCGAAATCGGAATACTGATCGCGCCGCAGATTGGCCTGAACCTGGTTGCGCCCGAAGCGCCCCGTATAACCGACAAAGCCCGAATCCACATGCCGGTCGGGCGCCGCGAAGGTATCCGAGTCGAGGCTCTGATCCAGATGCTCATAGCCGACCTGCAGGTTCTGCTGCGCGGCGAACGCGAAATCGTTTTGCCACGTGTACTGCCGATTGTCGGTGTCGAAGCGGCCGTTGTAGATGCCGTTGGTATTCGACACGCTGCGGTCGTCGCCTTCGGCAACGATGAAGTGCGTGGTCCACCAGTCGGTCAGCTTGCCGTTCGCGAACACCGACACCTGGCGCACTTTGGTGTACAGGTTGTTTAGATCGGTGGGCAGGCCGTATGCGTTGTCGTAGCTGTTATTGCCGTTCGACTGGAGATACGTGACGCCCGCGTCCCACTTGTCGTTGAACTTGTGGCGCAGCGAAGCCGAGATGCTTTCGTTCAGATAGCCGTTTGCGTTTGGATTCGCGTTGGGCGCCTCTGCCGGATTGAGCGACGAGAAGCCGTCGTCTTTCGAGCGCGCGAGCGAGATGCTGAAGGTCGTCTTGCCGTCTTGATCCAGCGCGCCGTTCACGCCCATCTGCTGCGTCTGCGTGTGATAGCTGCCATAGCCCACCGAAAAATTGAAGCGTGGTGGATGGTCGCCGCCGTCTTTCGTGAAGACCTGTACCACGCCGCCAATTGCGCCCGAACCGTATAACGCGGACACGTTGCCGTTCACCACTTCGACGCGGTCGATCTGGGCGAGCGGAATCTGCGCGAGTTGCGGCGCGCCCAGGCTCACCGAATCGACCCGCACGCCGTCGATCAGCAAAAGCGATTGCGTCGACGATGCGCCGCGCAGAAACAGGCTCGTCGTCGAGCCCGGTCCACCGGTGCGCGAAATCTGCGCACCGGGCGCGAGTTGCAGCAGACCGGGCAAATCGGTCGCAGTCGTATCGGCGATGTCCTGCTGGTCGAACAGCGTGGTCTGCGGGATCGCATCGGCGAGCGGTTGCGGCCCGCGTTCCGCGCTGACTACAACGGGCGACAACAGCGTGGGTGACGGACCGGCAGACCCCGTATCGGCAGATGAAGATGAAGACGGCGAAGAAGCAGCTTGCGCATGCGCGACGAGCGGCAGGCTCGCAAAGGCGAGCAACGCCGCACGAGCGATAGGGGACAACATGGGATGACATTCCTGTGGATAGCCTGCTCGGCCCGCTTCCCCGCAGGCCGATGCGTAACGAGGCGCCCGCGCTGTTTAACGTTTGCGTGCGGACGACCCTCTCCCTCTGGCCGGTATCCGGGCTGGCGACACATCGATCCCGCCTTCCCACGCGTGACGCGCAGTGGCACACTCGCGTGTTCAGCTTCGAACACGCGATCAGGATCGACCTGCATGACGAATGCGGTCGCTTACCGTTGCGGGGGCAGCGCAGGTTCGCGCGTTCAGGCGAGACGCGCGCCCTGCTTCCCGTTTAACTGCGCGCACTGTGGAAAAGCGCGCGCGGGCACCAGAGTGCGGCCAGTTTAGGAGCGGCCCTCGGGTCCGTCAAGAATGCTTAGGCCGTGCGCAATCTGATCTGTTATGTGCAGGCTATTGTCCGATGCGCGTGGTGCTTTTCATCATATGGTCGATAAAAGCCTGCATAAAGCGATGTTGTTACGTCTCGAAACGAGACAATTGTCGGAACCTGCGACATTCCGCGCTAAAATGCAATGTCTTTAGAGGACGCAGCAGATGCTCACCGAACTCGAAACACTTTCACAAAATATCGGCAAGCTGATCGCGATCAGCCAACGCCACAATGAAGCGCGGCTCGCGCTCGAAGATCAGCTCGCTCAAACGCGTGCCGAAGCAGAGGCCACGCGCACTGAACTCGCGTTGATGCGTGAGGAGCGCGATGCACTGCAGGCGGAACGCGACGCGCTGTCGGCAAAGATCGACGACGCACAGGTCCGCCTGAATGCGATCCTCGAAAAGCTGCCGCGGGCTCGCGCGCACAACGAGCCGGACAATCAGCTCGATCTGCTCGAGACCGCGCCGCATGAGGTCGAAGCGGAGAGCGACGTCACCCGCCATGGAGAAAATGCATGACCACCAAGCAGATCGAAGTATCGATTCTCGGCGTGCCCTATCGCCTCGCCTGCTCGCCGGAAACTGAAGGCGCGCTGCTCGAAGCGGTGGCACGCGTCGACGCCGAGATGTCGAAGATCCGCAATAGCAGCAACGTACGCGGCACGGATCGCATTGCCGTCATGGCTGCGCTGTCGCTGGCATCGGAACTGCTTAAGCTGCAAACGAGCGTGCGACACGGGGAAGCATTTCCCGCGGAAGAAATCCGGCGTACAATGCACCAAATGAACGAACAACTGGGTACTGTGATTCAGCAGTACAGCATGCAGTAAGTACCCAGCAGTCTCGAACAGTTTCAAGTGGCCGGTCCTGAGATCGGCTACGGATTCAAGCGGAATGCATGAGCGAAGGCTCATGCAAGCGATTGAGTTCAATCGGTTTGACTTCCCTGCCTGGTTCGCCAAGGTCATATATTCCTTGAACCAATGCCATGTGCACGGTTGTGGAAATTTGTAGCACGGGTGTGCGCGTCACTCTGTCTGATGTACCCGAAGTGCTGCTAACTGCGACCAATTCTGAACCCCCGGTTCAGGATGCCGGCCTAGCGGCTAAGGCGGGGACCTTATTCAAAACGGCATCGGACTTCGGTTCGGTGCCGTTTTTCTTTGGGCCTCGATTTTTCTTGCTGTATCAAACCCGTAACGTTCACTCACGTTCAATTCGATTCATGCGCTACTGGCTAATGAAGTCCGAACCGGACGAAGCAAGCATCGACCATCTCGCTCAGGCACCGCAGCACACATTGCCGTGGACTGGTGTGCGCAACTATCAGGCGCGCAACTTCATGCGCGACATGATGCAGGTCGGCGACGGCGTGCTGTTCTATCACTCGAGTTGCCCTGAGCCGGGCATCGCCGGGCTCGCGGAGGTATCGTCCACCGCCTATCCGGATCCGACTCAGTTCGACAGGAAGAGTCCCTACTACGACCCGAAGTCGTCGCAGGAAACGCCGCGCTGGCTACTCGTCGATGTGGTGTTCAAGAAGAAGATTCCGTTGATTCCGCTTGCCGCGCTGCGCGAGCATGAGGAATTGAAGGACATGCGCGTGCTCGCCAGAGGCAACCGCCTGTCGATCACGCCGGTGACCGAAGCCGAATGGCGCTTCATCACCAAACGTCTTGTTTGACGATGCGTACGCACATGCGACCCGTGCTCGGTTGAGTCATGCGCACATACATCTGTGCGCGGATGAAAGCAAACCTTGAGCGAACGTCAAATTAGGGAACCAAGCTCAGGTTACAAGCGCCTAACGGACTCGCAAACGTTGTGCCATTGCATGGCGTTCGCTCCAATCGTGCACAACCTGTTCAAGCAAGGAGTCCAAGCATGACGAAAAACACCGCACGTGCACTCGCGCTCGCTCTCATATGCGCCGCCCCTGCCGCGCTCGCGCTGACACCGGCCATGGCCCGCGCGCAGAGCGTCACGCAGTATCAGCCGGCGGGCGTACTGTCGCTGAATGCGCAGGCAAGCGCGGAAGTGCCGCAAGACGTCGTCAATATCACGCTGTTCTACGAGCAGGAAGCGAGCGATCCGTCCGCGCTCACCTCCACGCTGAATCAGCGCGCCGATGCAGCGCTGCAAAAAGCCAAGGGGCTGAACGGTGTAACGGCCCGTACCGGTTCCTTCTCAATCTACCCGTCCACCGATCGTGACGGCCGCATTTCCGCATGGCGCGGCCGTACTGAAGTTGTGCTCGAATCGCACGACTTCGCCGCGGCGTCGAAACTCGCAGGCCAGATGGCATCGATCATGCAGGTCGGCAACGTGCAGTTCTCACTATCGCCTGAAGCACAGCGTGCCGCGGAGCAGAAGCTCACCGGTGAAGCCATCAAGTCGTTCCGCGAGCAAGCCGCTTCGTCGGCGCAGGCATTCGGCTACAACGGCTATTCGATTCGTGAGGTCAACGTCGGGCACAACGGCGTCATGCCTCGCCCAATGATGATGATGAGCGCGCGTGCCATGAGCGCCGATGCGAAGGCATCCGCGCCGGTACCGCTCGAAGGCGGAACGTCGACCGTGACGGTCAACGTGTCGGGCTCGGTGCAGATGAAGTAACACGATTGCCGCTTGAAATACCGCTGAAAAGGAAAAAGCCACGTCATGCTGTGGCTTTTTTTCATTGGCTGATCACTACGATAAGCGCAGTGCTCAGTTCGCGCTAACCGCCTGCGCCGATTCTCGCCGCGCACGGCGATAGGACCAAATCAGCATGCCGATGCCCACGAGGATCATTGGCAGCGAGAGCCATTGGCCCATCGAGAGGCCCATTGCCAGAAGCCCAAGGAAGTCGTCCGGTTCACGCGCGAATTCCACCGTGAAGCGCGCGAGGCCGTAGCCGATCAGAAACACCGCGGAAATCGCGCCCACCGGCTTCGGCTTGCGCGAGAAGAAGAACAGCACGAAAAACAGCGCCACGCCTTCGAGCGCAATCTCATACAACTCCGACGGATGACGCGGCAGCATGTGATATTGCGCGAACACTTCGTTCAGATGCCATTGCGCGGCCAGTTGCGGATGCGCGGCGAGCCACCCCGCGTCGTCCGGCGCGGCGCCTGGAAACAGCATCGCCCACGGCGCCGACGGATCGGTCACACGCCCCCACAACTCGCCGTTGATAAAGTTGCCGAGACGTCCTGCCGCGAGCCCGGTCGGCACCATCGGCGCAACGAAATCGGTGACCTGGAGCCACGAGCGTTTGCGTTGATACGCGAACAGCACCATCGCCAAGGTCACGCCGAGGAAGCCGCCGTGAAACGACATGCCGCCTTCCCACACCTTGAAGATGTCGAGCGGATGCGCGAAGTAAAAGCTCGCCTTGTAGAACAGCACATAGCCGAGCCGGCCGCCGAGAATCGTTCCGAGCACGCCGTAAAACAGCATGTCGTCGATATCTTTAGCGGTCCAGCCTTGCGCGGCGACATACGGCAAACGCAGCCGCAACCGGCCGACGACGATCGCCGCGATGAACGCAACGAGGTACATCAGTCCATACCAGCGCACAGCGAGCGGCCCCAGATGAATGGCAACGGGGTCGAAATTCGGGTGAATGAGCATCGTGTTGTTATGGGCAGTTCAGGTTCAGAAGCGGATTTCTAGTCGATTTTCAAGTAGCAACCGGCGGCTTGCGCACCATGCGGCGCCTGCGTTGGACGGTTCGGTTTGCAATGCGTTCGCGCCAGCGTCGAGCCTAAACACGGGAATCAGCGAACTGCGCTTCGACGACGGCATGCGCTCGCACGATCTCGATGAAGCCGGCCAACACCGGACTCACCTCCGCCGTGCGCCAGACCAGTCCCGTCTCGATCGCCGGCACAGATTCGGAGAGCGGCCGGTACACGACGCCGGTGCGGCGCAGGTTACGTAACGATTGCGGCACCAGTGCGACACCCATTCCGGCCGACACGAGGCTCACGATCGTCTGCATCTGGATCGCCTCCTGGCCGACCCGGGGTGCAAGGCCCGCCACGCCGTAGCAATCCATAATGATGTCATAAAAGCCTGGTGCCAAACGTCTTGGGAAGATCACGAGCGGCTCGTCGGCGACGTCGCGCAGGCTGATCGGCGTGTCCAGCCACTCGGCGTGCGGGTCGGCCTTGGACCCCGCGGCGCTGCCCGCGCGCACCGCCGTTTCCGTCGACATCGCGATCACCAGCGGCTCGCGGGCAATCGGCAGCCACGAGAGCTGGGTGGCATGGCGCGACGGCAGCGGCGCGATCACGAGGCCTGCATCGATGCGCCCGGCCACCAGTTCGTCGACCTGCACGTCGCTGGTGGCTTCGGTCAGTTCGAGGCGCACCCGTGGATGGCGCGCGCCGAAATCGCGCAACAGCAACGGCAGCAGGCCGTAATCGGCCGTCGAGACGAAGGCCAGCGACAGCACCCCCGCCTCGCCTCGCGCGAGGCTCTGCGCCAACGGCCGCAGGCCCTCGGCGCTCGCCAGCAGGCGCTGAACCTCGGGCAACAGATCGGCACCCACCGGTGTGAGTTCGACCGAGCGCTTGGTGCGCGCGAACAACTCGACGCCGAGTGTCTCCTCCAGCGCCCGAATCGCCTGCGACAACGGCGGCTGCGTCATGGAAAGGCGCGCGGCCGCTCGCCCGAAGTGTTTTTCTTCGGCGACGGTCACGAAATAGCGCAACTGGCGCAGGTCAGGAATGGCAGGCAGCATAATTAATACATTTTACGACCTAATAGAGCCTGAATAATATATTGGACACGCGCTTCGCAAAACTGCATCCTTGCGCGACGCGTCGGAACTAAACTGAACTGACGCGCCGGCCGAACCCGCCGGCAACGCATTGGCAGCGCAGGCGCGGCCCCTGCGGCAACACCTGAGCCCCGAACACGCAGCACAGATCAAAACAAAACCGATTGGAGTTCCCCATGGCATACAACCGTCGTTCGAAGAACATCACGCAAGGCGTGGCGCGCTCACCGAACCGCTCGATGTACTACGCACTCGGCTACGAAAAGGCCGACTTCGACAAGCCGATGATCGGCATCGCCAACGGCCACTCGACCATCACGCCATGTAATGCCGGCCTGCAGCGTCTGGCCGACGCAGCGGTCGCCGCGGTCAAGGGTGCCGACGCGAATCCGCAGATCTTCGGCACGCCGACTATCTCGGACGGCATGTCGATGGGCACCGAAGGCATGAAGTACTCGCTGGTGTCGCGCGAGGTCATCTCCGACTGTATCGAGACGTGCGTGCAGGGCCAGTGGATGGACGGCGTGGTCGTGATCGGCGGCTGCGACAAGAACATGCCGGGCGGCATGATCGGCATGTTGCGCACCAACGTGCCGAGCATCTACGTGTATGGCGGCACGATCCGGCCGGGCAACTGGAAGGGCACCGACCTGACCATCGTGTCGTCGTTCGAAGCCGTGGGCGAATTCACGGCCGGCCGGATGTCGCAGGAAGATTTTGAAGGGGTCGAAAAGAACGCATGCCCGTCCACGGGTTCGTGCGGCGGCATGTACACCGCCAACACGATGAGCTCGTCGTTCGAAGCGCTGGGCATGTCGCTGCTGTACTCGTCGACGATGGCGAATCCCGACCAGGAAAAGGTCGACTCGGCAGCCGAATCGGCACGCGTGCTGGTCGAAGCGGTCAAGAAGGATCTGAAGCCGCGCGACATCGTCACGAAGAAATCGATCGAAAACGCCGTGGCCGTCCTGATGGCGACGGGCGGCTCGACCAACGCGGTGCTGCACTTCCTCGCCATCGCGCATGCGGCGGAAGTGGAATGGAGCATCGAAGACTTCGAGCGCATGCGCAAGAAAGTGCCGGTGATCTGCAACCTGAAGCCGTCGGGCCAGTTCGTCGCGACCGATCTGCATAAGGCGGGCGGCATTCCGCAAGTCATGAAGATTCTGCTCGACGCAGGCCTGCTGCACGGCGATTGCATGACGATCACCGGCAAGACGATCGCTGAAGAACTGAAGGACGTGCCGAGCAAGCCGCGCGCCGATCAGCAAGTAATCTTCCCGATCGAACAGGCGCTGTACAAGGAAGGGCACCTCGCCATCCTGAAGGGCAACCTGGCGGTTGACGGCGCGGTCGCCAAGATCACCGGCCTGAAGAACCCGGTCATCACGGGCCCAGCCCGCGTGTTCGACGATGAGCAAAGCGCGCTGGAAGCCATTCTGGCCGACAAGATCGTCGCCGGCGACGTGGTGGTACTGCGCTACCTCGGTCCGAAGGGTGGCCCTGGCATGCCGGAAATGCTCGCGCCGACCTCGGCGATCATCGGCAAGGGTCTCGGCGAAAGCGTCGGCCTGATCACCGACGGCCGCTTCTCGGGCGGCACATGGGGCATGGTGGTCGGTCACGTCGCGCCGGAAGCATTCGTGGGCGGCACGATCGCGTTCGTGCAGGAAGGCGACTCGATCACGATCGACGCACACAAGCTGCTCCTGCAACTGAACATCGACGACGCCGAACTGCAGCGCCGCCGCGCCGCATGGCAACAGCCGAAGCCGCGTTACACGCGTGGCGTGCTGGCGAAGTACTCCGCGTTGGCACTGCCGGCCAACAAGGGTGCAGTGACGGGCTAAGCGCACATCGGGCACGCGCTGATTCGCCTCGCTTCCTCGGGGCGAATCAAAAGCACCGCTCGACGCTACTTAAGCTATCCACGCTACGTAAAAGCGCAATGGGGCGCACGGGAAACCGTGCGCCCCATTCCTTTTATAATGCGTGCACTACGAGTCGGGCACCTGCGCCGGCGGAGACCAGAATGAAATCAACGTCGTATGCGGCGCTTGCAGCGGCCGGCGTGCTGAGCGCTACGTTAGGCGCCGGCAGTCCCGCGGCGCACGCGGAGGCCTCCGCGGGCCTCGCGCTTGCCCAGCAGCAGAACTGCATGAGTTGCCACTCGGTGACGCGCCCATTCATGGGACCGGCGCTGCATGACGTCGCCGCGCAATATGCCGGCCGCGAAGATGCCGCCGCCTATCTGAAGCACAAGATTCTGGACGGCAGCACGGGCGTGTGGGGCCGGGTGGCGATGCCCGCGAATACGCAACTCACGCCCGATCAGGCGGCTACGCTGGCGAACTGGGTGATGACCCTTAAATAATTGACGCTTGAAGAAGACTCAAATGAACGCGGCCTGATGAAAGCGGTGAGCACGCCCGGATAAGGGTGCGCCTCCCGCCATGCTCAAGCGCTGCCCGAGCGCCGCGCGATCTCCTGATCGACCGCTTCCCTTACCCAGCCAGTCAATTCAGTCTCCAGAGCCAGCGCCACTTCGCGCGTGATCTGGTTGACGAGCCACGAAGTGTGATCCTGCAACGCCTCGCGGCAACGTGCTTCGATGATGCCGCGCCCCTCGCCCGTCAGAAAACCCACGAACCGTCCGCGCAGACGTTCGGCGATAACGTCGGCATCGAGATTCGGCTGCGGCTGTGCAAGTGTTTCGTAAGCGATATCCGGTGGCACGATCGCGCCCGCCTCGATCGGCGCATGCGGTTCAGCCCGATCGAAGACACCCGCTGACGGCGCGAAGGCCGGCTCATGTCCGCGCCGGTGATCGGCCGCGTGGTGTGCCCTCGAGCGTTTTTTCGGATGAGCAGGCTCCACCGGATGCGCCTGCTCTGACACATGCGCGGGCTCCGGCGCGAGCGTCGGCTCCTGCCGCGCGTGCAACGTTTCCGGTGCAGGCGCGGGTTCTGGCTCGTGCCCGGATTCTGGAGTAAGGACCGGCTCAGGCTCACGCCTCGGCTCCGGCGCGAACACCGGTTCTCGCACAGTCTCAGGATCAGATACCGGCTGCGTAGCCGGCGCCACCGCGCCGCCCGGCTCAGGACGTGCCTCGGCAGGCTTGCCCGGTACGAGAACCTCGTTTAGAACCGGGATCGAACTATCGTTAGGATCGGACACGCGCACTCTCCGTGTTTGAGTCCAAGCTGAAGCAGGCCGCGCACACGTCGAATCCATCCGACAAAACACCACGCGGCACAGGCGGAACGAGACCTAGCTGCCTTGCTTGTAGTTGTTCAAAGCATAGCCGCGATCGCGATAGAAACGATAGCGTTCGCGGCCCGCCGCGAGTTCAGCGTGTGCGTTGCCGACCACTTCCAGCAATCTTTCGAAGCGCGCGAATTGCGCCGGCACCGCGGCGCCGAGGTTGAGCAGCACCTGATGGTGCGGCACATCATCGAGGCTCGAAGCCAGCACGATTGGCGTTTGCGCGGCTAGCGGCGAGCCCGCCATGCAGTGCGGCACGAAGTCGAGTGGCGAGAACGTCCACAACTGTTCGTCGAAAGCCCGCAGGCGCTCGGGCTCGGCCAGTACGATGGTCGGCTGGCCCGCCTGATACGCCTTGCGGATCAGGCGGCAGGCATACAGCAGCGAATCGCCGACGTTCGAGTGAAAATCGATTCTCGTCATCGGCGGCTCCGCTTTGCGTCTGCAGCGACGCCCGCAACCTTACTGCAACGCGTCATTGTGCAGCGCGACCGTCCGCGGCCCCGCCGTCCGCGGCCCGACCGTCAGCGGCCCTACCGTCCGCGGCCCGGTCGATCAGGAACTGCGCGAGCAACGGCACCGGACGGCCGGTCGCCCCCTTCGCCGCGCCGCTCTTCCATGCGGTGCCGGCGATGTCCAGATGCGCCCACGGATACGCGTCAGTGAAGCGCGACAGGAAGCACGCCGCCGTCACGCTGCCCGCCGGACGGCCGCCGATGTTGGCGAGGTCCGCGAAGTTCGATTTCAGCTGCTCCTGATACTCCTCGTCGAGCGGCATGCGCCAGGCCGGATCGGATGCTTCACGCGATGCATCGAGCAGTTCGCCCGCCAGCGCGTCGTCTTTCGAGAACAGACCGCTGTTGTGATGACCCAGCGCGATGATGCAGGCGCCCGTGAGCGTGGCGATGTCGATCACCGCTGCCGGCTTGAAGCGCTCGGCATAGGTCAGCGCGTCGCACAGGATGAGCCGGCCTTCGGCGTCCGTGTTCAGCACTTCGATCGTCAGGCCCTTCATGCTGGTGACGATGTCGCCCGGCTTGGTGGCGGTGGCCGACGGCATGTTCTCGACAGCCGGGATGATGCCGACCACGTTGATTTTCAGGCCCATTTCGGCGACGGCGCGCAACGTGCCGAGCACCGAACCGGCGCCGCACATGTCGTACTTCATCTCGTCCATGCCTTCGCCCGGCTTGAGCGAAATGCCGCCGGTGTCGAACGTGACGCCCTTGCCGACCAGCACCACCGGCGCGGCCTTCGCGGCGCCGCCGTGGTACTGCAGCACGATGAACTGAGCCGGTTCGACCGAGCCCGCCGTGACCGACAGGAACGAGCCCATCTTGAGTGCCTCGCACTGCTTCTCGCCCAGCACTTCGACTTTCAGCTTCCAGTCTTTGCCGAGCTTCTTCGCGGTGTTGGCAAGGTAGGTCGGCGTGCAGACGTTGCTCGACAGGTTGCCGAGGTCGCGCGTCAGATCCATGCCGTTGGCGAGCGCGGCGCCCTGCTTGGCCGCAAGCTTGGCGGCCTTCTCGTCGCCCGTATTGACGCTGAACACGATGCGCTTCAAGGCGCGCGCCGCGTTGTCCGGCTTGCTCTTCATCTGCGTGAAGCGGTAGGTCAGCTCGCGCAGCGCGAGAATCGCGGCGCGCACGCCCCAATCGGCCGTGCGCTCGAGGATCGGCAGCTGGGCGAGCGTGAAGGTGACCTGGACGATCTTGGTGCCGAGCAGCGCGCGCCAGGCGGCCCGCACGGCTTCGCCGTAGGCTTTCTGGCTGAAAGCATCCTGCTTGCCGAGCCCGACCAGCAGCACGCGCGAAGCGCCGATGCCTGAGACTTCGTGCAGGAACAGCGTGGTGCCGGCCTTGCCGTCCATGTCGCCGGCCTTGATGATGCGGGTCAGGAGGCCCTTGGTAGCCGCGTCGATCTCCAGTGCAGCGCCCGAGAGCGTTTGCGACTCGAACACGCCGATTACGATGCAATCGGATTTCCCGGTCAGGAAACCGTTTGACGAGCCTTTGGTCCAATCACAGGCTTTTATGCTAAAGTCCATCGCGCTTGTCCTCGGATAAAATCTGGGCTTAGGATGAAAGCCGCAATTATCCGCTATTTTTCCCGCGGCGGCTGCACCGGAGGCGTAAAGGGAAACAACCCGCGCGTCACTGAGAGCGCCCCCTCTCCTCACCAATAATGATCTTCGAACGCTCCCTCCAGCGCGAACTCGCGTATACGGCTGGTGCCGTGTTCATGGTTCTCCTCACGCTCGTGCTGACGACGATGATGATCCGCATCGTCGGCCTCGCCGCCTCGGGGGAGATCGATCCGCGCGACGTGCTGGTCCTGATCGGCCTGACCGTGATTGGCTACCTGGCCATCATGCTCGTCGCGACCCTGTTCGTGTCGATTCTGTTCGTCCTGACCCGCTGGTACAAAGACTCCGAGATGGTCGTCTGGCTCGCCTCGGGTGTCAGCTTGACCCGCTTCATCAAGCCGATCGGCATCTTCGCCACGCCGATCATCATTCTCATCATGTTCTTCGTGTTCGTCGGCTGGCCGTGGTCGAACCAGCAGAGCAAGCTGCTGCGCGCGCGTTTCCAGCAGCGCGACGAAGTCTCGCTCCTCGCGCCGGGCCAGTTCCGCGAATCGGCTGCCAGCCACCGGGTGTTTTTCATCGAGAAGATGTCACCCGACCAGGCACGCGTCGAGAACGTGTTCGTGACCAGCACGGAAAACGGCAAGCTCAACGTGGTCGTGTCGAAGACAGGCCACACCGAAATACACAAGAACGGCGACCGCTTCGTCGTGCTGGAAAACGGCCGCCGCTATGACGGCGAACCGGGCCACCCCGATTTCCGCATCATGGAATTCGAACGCTACGGCGTGAAGATCCAGAGCCAGCCGGTGATCAATACGCCGACTACGACCGGCTTGTCCACCCCCGCGCTGCTGCGCGACCCGACCAACGACAACCTCGCCGAATTCGCGTGGCGCGCGGGCCTGCCGCTGATCGCGATCAACCTGATGCTGCTGGCGATTCCGCTTGCGCATCAGAACCCGCGGCGCAGCCGCACAATCAATCTGGTGATGGCTGTCCTGATCTATCTGACGTATTCGAATCTGTTGAACGTGGTCCAGTCGTGGATCGAGCAAGGCAGGATGTCGTTCGGGGTTGGACTGGTCGGCCTGCACATTATCGTGGCGGCGATCGTCGTGTTCATTTTCTGGCTGCGCGTGCGCAACCGGCCGCTATTCACGCGGGCGATGTTCAGCCGTTCGCAGGGGGCCTGACCGATGCGCATCTATGAAAAGTACTTCGCGCGTCAGGTCTACCTCACGTTCGTCTTTATTCTGTTCGCGTTCTCGGGTCTGTTCTTTTTCTTCGACCTGATCAACGAACTGAACTCCGTCGGCCACGGCAACTACAAGTTCCAGTACGCGGTGCTGCGCGTCGCATTGCAAACACCGTCGCGCTTCTACGAAATCATTCCGGTGGCTGCGTTGATCAGCGCGATCTACGTGTTCGCGCAAATGGCGGCGAACTCCGAGTACACGATTTTCCGCGTATCCGGCCTCGCCACCAATCAGGCACTGCGCTCGCTCATGAAGATCGGCATTCCGCTGGTGTTCCTGACTTATATCATCGGCGAAGTGGTCGGTCCGTACACGGATCAGTTGTCGGAACGCGTGCGGCTCGAGGCACTGGGGTCGTCGGTATCGAGCAACTTCGAGTCGGGCGTCTGGGTGAAGGACACGCTCACCGCGCGCGCGGACGGCGAACAGGTGACGCGCTTCGTGAATGTCGGCGAATTGAAGCCGGACGCGACGATCAGCAACGTGCGGATTTACGAATTCGATTCGAAGTTCCGTTTGTCCAATGTGCGGATCGCCCAAAGCGGCAGGTACCAGCCACCGGGCCACTGGCAACTGACCGGCGTGACCGACACACAACTGATCGACGTGCCCCCTCCTCCGGGCACGCCGTCCGATGCGTTGAATCCGGTGTATCGCGCAAAGCAGGTGGCGCTGCCCGAATATTCGCTGCGTTCGGAACTGACGCCGCAAATTCTGTCGGTGCTGCTGGTGTCGCCGGACCGGATGTCGATGTTCAATCTGTTCCGCTACATCCAGCATTTGACCGAGAATCACCAGGACACACAGCGATATGAAATTGCGCTGTGGCGCAAGCTGCTGTATCCGTTTGCGGTGTTCGTGATGCTGGTGCTGTCACTGCCGTTTGCGTATCTGCATACGCGCGCCGGCGTGGTCGGCGTGAAGGTTTTCGGCGGGATTATGCTGGGGATGAGTTTCCAGCTGTTCAACACGCTGTTCTCGCATATTGGCACGTTGAATACGTGGCCCGCGCCGTTGACTGCGGCTACGCCCGGGCTGGTTTATCTGGTGCTTGGCCTGGTCGGGTTGAAGTGGGTGGATCGCCATTAGGAGCCTTCGTCATGGCTGCGCATGGGCTTGTTCTGTTTGGACACGGCGCGAGGGATGCGCGCTGGCGGGAACCGTTTGAGAGGCTTGCCGAAAAGGTGCGGGCTGCCCGCCGTTCTGATGCTGGCGCTGGGCCGGTTTTGCTGGCTTTTCTTGAGTTGATGGAGCCGGATTTGCCTACTGCTGTGGGTTCTCTCGTCTCCGGCGGGTGTGCTGTTGTGACTGTTGTGCCGGTGTTTTTTGGGCAAGGCGGGCACGTCAGGAAGGATCTTCCTGCGGTGATCGAGCGGTGTCGCGGGTTGTATCCGTCTGTCGAGATCAAGTGCGCTGTTGCCGTTGGCGAGGATGAATCTGTGTTGGACGCTGTCACAGAATATTGCCTTCGGCAGGTTTGATTTCTTTTTGGCACTCGCGGTGCTTTGGTTGTACACCCGCGGTGTTGGCCTTTTTAAGCCGCGACTAAAAGCCCATCCGCGGAGCGGCCCACCTGCTGCCGGGCAGCAAAAGCCTCCCCGATCATCAAAAGACTAGGCTGCGACGCATCAAGCCACTGCTGAGCCTCGCCACACGCGAGCGCCGAAAGCGTGAGAGTGAGCGTCCGCTCGCGAGCCGTACTACACGCTTCGACAATTGCCACGGGAGTCGCGCCATCTCGCCCGGCGTCAATCAATTGCTGAGCGATTTCAGGCCCACTGTCCCGCCCCATATAGAACACGAGCGAATCAGCATTCACCTGCTCACGAATTGCCTCAGTATCAGCCGCCCGGCTATGCGTAGCCAACGCCACACTCCGTGACACACCCCGAAGCGTCAAAGAACGCTTCAACGAAGCCGCACTAGCCAGCGCAGCCGTAATCCCGGGCACCACCTCATACTCGATCCCCGCAGCCTCAAGCGCCCGCATCTCCTCATCGGCACGCCCAAACAACATCGGATCGCCGCCCTTCAGGCGCACCACGACATCGTGCTCCAAAGCCGCATCCACGATCTGCTTGTTGATGAACTGCTGCGCCGTCGAAAGCTGACCACACCGCTTGCCCACCGCAATCCGCCGCGCATGAGCAGGTGCATAATCGAGCATCGCCGGCTCAACCAGCGCGTCGTGCAACACCACATCCGCCATGCCGAGCAGCCGCGCGCCGCGCACCGTGATGAGATCCGCGGCCCCTGGCCCCGCACCGATCAGATACACCTTACCCATTCGCCTTAACCCCATTCGTCCGGTTCGTGCAAAACCCAAAGCGCGACGGCGCGCCAATCACCCAGTCAACGACTCACGCCGAAAACGCCCGGATCATCCCAGCCGCGACGGTGTGATGCGTCGCTTCGTCGATCAGCACGAACGCGCCCGTGCCCTGATGCGAGTCGTACACGTCGCACACCAGCGGCTTTTGCAACGTCAGCGACACGCGGCCGATGTCGTTCATCGTCAGGTCCTTGCGATCGGTCGCCTGCGACAGCGTATGCACGTCGAGTACTTCCTTGATCGAACCGATCCGCGCGAACACCGTGTTGGTGGTCTGCTTCAACAGATACTTGCGTTGCGTCGACAGCGGTGTGTCGTCGAACCAGCACAGGTCGGCTTCCAGCTTCTTCGCCGGCTCCGGCGCTGCTTCGCGCAGCACGAAGGTATCGCCACGCGACACGTCGACGTCCTCCGCCAGGCGGATCGTCACGGTTTGACCGGCAAACGCGCGGTCCACCGCCGCCGTACCGCCCGTCACCGGCGCGATGATCTCGGCAACCGTCGCTTCGCGGTTCGCGGGCAGCACGACGATGGTGTCGCCAACCTTCACCTCACCCGCTTCGACACGGCCCATATAGCCGCGGAAATCGTCAGCCTGGCTGCCGTCCTGACGCGCCACCCATTGCACCGGGAAACGCAGCGCCTGGCCCGTCGGAACTTCGACCGGCAAGGCTTCGAGCAAATCGAGCAGCGGCTCGCCCGCGTACCACGGCATGCTTTCGCTAGCCGTCACGATGTTGTCGCCCTTGAGCGCCGACACCGGCACGAAACGCACGTCGTCCAGACCCAGTTGACGCGCGAGTTCGACATACGCATCGCGAATCTCGTTGAAGCGCGCCTCGCTGTAGTCGACGAGGTCCATCTTGTTGATCGCGACAATCGCGTGCTGCAAGCCGAGCAGCTTCACAATCGCGCTATGACGCTTGGTTTGCGGCAGCAGTTGCGCGACGCCGTCGACGAACGTCACACGCGTTGCGTCGACCAGAATGATCGCCGCATGCGCCGTCGATGCGCCCGTCACCATATTGCGCGTGTACTGCTCGTGGCCCGGCGTGTCGGCGATGATGAACTTGCGCTTTGCCGTTGCGAAGTAACGGTATGCAACGTCGATCGTGATGCCCTGCTCACGTTCGGCTTCGAGGCCATCGGTCAGCAGCGAAAGATCGATTTCGTCGCCAACGGTACGCTTATTCTTCGCGCGCGACAGCGCCGAGAGTTGATCGGAAAGCACAGCCTTGCTGTCGTACAGCAGGCGGCCGATCAACGTGCTCTTGCCGTCGTCGACGCTGCCCGCGGTAATGAAACGCAGCACGCCGAGGTCTTCTGGTTGATGAATATTCATTTGCATTACCCCGTGTGCTTAGAAATAACCTTGCTTCTTACGCTGTTCCATCGCGGCCTCGGAGACCTGATCGTCCATCCGCGTCGCGCCGCGTTCCGTGATTTCGGTCACGGCCGTTTCGGCGATGATCTTCTCGAGATCATCCGCATCGCTTTCCACCGGGCACGTGCAGCTGATATCGCCCACGGTGCGGAAACGCACCAGCGCGGTTTCGCTGGTCTCGCCTTCACGCATCGGCGTGAGCGGCGTGACCGGCACGAGCAGGCCGTTGCGGCGCACGATCTCGCGCTGATGCGCGTAATAGATCGACGGCAATTCGAGCTGTTCGCGGGCGATGTATTGCCACACGTCGAGTTCGGTCCAGTTCGAGATCGGGAACACGCGCAGGTGTTCGCCGTTGTGCAGACGCGCGTTATACAGGCTCCACAGCTCCGGACGCTGAGCCTTCGGGTCCCATTGGCCGAATTCGTCGCGGAACGAGAAGATCCGTTCTTTCGCACGTGCCTTTTCTTCGTCGCGTCGCGCGCCGCCGATCAACGCGGTGTACTCATGTTCCGCGATCGTTTCGAGCAGCGTCACGGCTTGCGCAGCGTTGCGCGAATCCAGTTCGCGACGCAGACGCACGGTGCCGCGCTTGATCGAATCTTCAACGTGGCCCACCACCAGTTCGGCGCCGATCTCTTTCGCGCGGCGATCGCGGAAGTCGATCACTTCGTCGTAGTTGTGACCGGTGTCGATATGCACGAGCGGGAACGGCAGCACGGTCTTGCGATTCGCGCCAATGCCGAAGGCCTTCAGTGCGAGGTGCAACACCACGACCGAATCCTTGCCGCCCGAAAACAGCAGCGCAGGCTTGCTGCATTCGGCGACCAGTTCGCGCAGGATGTGAATCGACTCGGCTTCGAGCCAATCGAGGTGGTCCATCCGGTTCGCCGTGTTGGCAAGCGGTGCATTCACAGTGGAATCGAGCGTGGTGCTCATGTTTGGGTCCTTCGTTGATTCGCCTGGGCGGGCGCTTGCTCGCCCAGGCGAAAGTATTCAAATCGGTATCTGCGGCGTTCAAGCTAAAAACCAAGGCCTGAACCGCCTGAATGCTTTATGCCGAAACCTTTTCGCTGCTGCTGACGGGGATCGGCGTAATCGTCGTGATGTGCAGTCCGCATTCCTTCGTATCGCGCGACTCCCACCACCAGCGCCCCGCCCGGCTGTCTTCACCGGGACGGATCGCGCGGGTACAAGGCTCGCAGCCGATGCTCGGGTAACCGCGCGCATGCAGCGGATTGACCGGCACATTCAACGTTTTCAGATAGTCCCACACTTCAGCTTCGGTCCAGTCCGTCAGCGGATTGAACTTGGCGATGTTGCGCGCGGCGTCGTGTTCTTCCTCATGCAGCTCGGCACGCGTCACCGACTGCTCGCGGCGTTGGCCCGTCACCCACGCGCTGACGTCCGACAGCGCGCGGTTCAGCGGTTCGACCTTGCGGATTTCGCAGCAGCGCTTGCGCAGATCGACGCTTTCATAGAAGGCGTTCAGACCGTGCGAGCCGACATATTCTTCAACCGCGGCCGCTTGTGGATGAAACTGCTCGATATCGTAACCGTAGCGCTCTTTCACGCGATCGAGCATGCCGAGCGTTTCCGCGTGCAGACGGCCGGTGTTCAGCGAGAAGATGCCGATCTTCACGCCACGCGACAGAATCGCGTGGGTGAGCAGCATGTCTTCCGCTGCGAGGCTGCTGGCGAGCTTGACGTTCGCGTGACGCGCGGCGATCGAATCGAGCAGCGCATTAAGGCGCTCGACCTTCGCGGCGAGTTCCGGCGTGAGCGATTGGGCGTCGCTCATGCCGAGGCCTTTGCCGGTTCGCCCGCTTCACGGCGGCGGAACAGCGGCGACGAGTTCACCGCGCCCTGATAGTTGAAGCTGAATTCGTCGAACGCCTTGAGCGCGTCGTCGAAGTCTTTATCCGAACGCAATGCGTAAGCGTCGAAGCCGCAGCGGAACATAAACGTCAACTGATCGCGCAGCACGTCGCCGATCGCGCGCAGTTCGCCCTTATAGCCATAGCGCTCGCGCAACAGGCGGCCGATGCTGTAGCCGCGGCCGTCGCGGAACACCGGGAAGTCCACGCCGATCAGCGCGATCGTGTCGAAGTCGCCGACGAGATCCGCCGGTTCGCTATCCGGCGCGAGCCACACGCCGATTTCAGCGGTGCTGCGCGAAGCGGTCAGCGCGTCGCGCTCAGCCTGCCACAGCGCGAGCGGCACCAGCACTTTGCCGGCCGGCAAGGCATCGACCGCGGGCAGCGTGCCGTCTTCGGCGGCGCGCACCACCGTCCAGTCATCGTTGACGATCGCGCGGTTCTTGATGATAGAAGCCATCTGTTCAGTATCCTTTTCGCGGTTACGCGTGAGCCGGTTGGCGCGAGGCGTACACACGTTCCTTGAACGGGGTGATGCCGATGCGATTGTACGTTTCGACGAAGCGCTCGCCCTCAATGCGGTTTTCCACGAACGTATCGATCACCTTGCTGATCACGTCCGGCATTTCTTCCGCCGAGAACGACGGGCCGATCACGCGGCCGAGATGCGCGCCCGTGGCGCCCGTGCCCTGCTCGCCGCCGAGCGTCACCTGATACCACTCCGAACCGTCCTTATCGACGCCCAGAATGCCGATGTTGCCGACGTGGTGGTGACCGCAAGCGTTGATACAACCCGAGATGTTCAGCGACACGTCGCCAAGGTCGTACACGTAATCGAGATCGTTGAAACGTTCCTGAATCGCCAGCGCGATCGGAATCGACTTCGCATTCGCGAGCGAGCAGAAATCGCCGCCCGGGCACGCGATGATGTCGGTCAGCAAGCCGATGTTCGGCGTTGCGAAACCTTGCGCCTTGGCCTTTTCCCACAGCGCGAACAGGTCGCGCTTCTGCACGTTCGCGAGAATCAGGTTCTGTTCGTGCGACACGCGGATTTCGCCGAGCGAGTATTCGTCGGCCCAATCGGCGACCGCTTCCATCTGCGCGTCGGTGGCGTCGCCCGGGGCGATCGTAGTCGGCTTCAGCGACAGCGTGACGGACGAATAGCCCGTCACCTTGTGCGGACGCACGTTACGTTCGACCCAGCGCGCGAACGCACGGTTTTCCAGCAAATGCTTTTCGAACGATGCATCCGTGTCGGCCAGCTTTTCATACACCGGCGGCTGGAAGTATTGCGACACGCGATCCACTTCGGCTTGCGTCAGCGTCGAAGGACCGTCCTTCAGGTGTTGCCATTCTTCTTCCACTTGCGCCGAGAATTTCTCCGGGCTCAACGCCTTCACGAGAATCTTGATCCGCGCCTTGTACATGTTGTCGCGGCGGCCATAGCGGTTGTACACGCGCAGCACGGCTTCGCAGTAGGTCAGCAGATGTTGCCACGGCAAATCGCGGCGGATGATCGCGCCGATGATCGGCGTACGGCCCATGCCGCCGCCGGCCAGAATGTCGGCCACCAGCTCGCCCTGCTCGTTCTTCTTCAGATACACACCCATGTCGTGAATCTGCACGGCAGCGCGGTCTTCCTTCGAACCCGACACGGCGATCTTGAACTTACGCGGCAGCCACGCGAATTCCGGGTGGAACGTCGACCATTGGCGCAGGATTTCTGCCCACGGACGCGGATCGACCACTTCATCCGGGGCTACGCCCGCGAACTGGTCGGCCGTGATGTTACGAATACAGTTGCCCGAGGTCTGAATGCCGTGCATCTGGACGGCCGCAAGCTTGCGCAGGATTTCCGGCGTTTCTTCAAGCTTGATCCAGTTGTACTGGATGTTCGAGCGCGTCGAAAAGTGGCCGTAGCCGCGGTCGTGTTCGCGCGCGATCTGGGCCAGCACGCGCATCTGGTCGCTGCGCAGATTGCCGTACGGAATCGCGATGCGGTGCATGTACGCGTGACGCTGCAGGTACAGGCCATTCTGCAGACGCAGCGGACGGAACTCCTCTTCGCTCAATTCGCCCGACAAGCGGCGGCGAACCTGATCGGCGTATTGCACGACCCGCTCATCGACGATGGTCTGGTCGTACTGATCGTATTGGTACATTCGGGGACCCCAATTTTTTGCGTTACACACGGCGGTCCGGGGGCCGGCCACCCGGTTCCGCCGCGCTCCGGATACCTCCCTTTGTCAGCCCATGCGAGTCAGGGTTTAGACCCATCTCTCATTTGCTTATGACAAATACAGATATCCATATTGAAAAAGATGGACAGATCGTAATAAACTCGCCTTATATTTCAAACGACTAAAAAATTCTTTTTATATGCGGAGAGGTTATATATGAACCTGCATCAATTCCGCTTCGTCCGCGAGGCTGTGCGGCAGAATTTCAACCTGACCGAAGCGGCTAAAGCACTGTTTACAAGCCAGCCGGGCGTTTCCAAGGCGATCATCGAGCTGGAAGACGAATTGGGCGTCGAAATCTTCACACGACACGGCAAGCGCGTGCGCTCGCTGACCGAGCCGGGACGCATCATTCTTCAGTCGGTTGAGAAGATTCTGCAGGAGGTCGAGAGCCTCAAGCGGGTCGGCAAAGATTACGCGGCCCAGGATCAGGGCAATCTGGTGATCGCCGCCACCCACACGCAGGCCCGCTACTCACTTCCGGCCGCTATCGCCGAGTTCAAGAAGCGCTTCCCGAAAGTTCACCTTTCAATCCTGCAGGGCAGCCCGACGCAGGTCGCCGAGATGGTAATCCACGACCAGGCCGATCTGGCCATCGCCACCGAAGCGATCGCCAACTATAAGGAACTGGTCTCGCTACCGTGTTTCCAGTGGCACCACGTCGCCGTGATGCAGCCGGATCATCCGCTGCTCGACCGCAAACTTTTGTCGCTGGATGATCTGACCCAATATCCTTTGATTACGTACGACAACGCGTTCGCCGGCCGCACCAAGATCAACGAGGCGTTCCGCCTGCGCGGCCTGCATCCGGACATCGTGCTGGAGGCGATCGACGCCGATGTGATCAAGACCTACGTCGAACTGGGACTTGGCGTCGGCGTTATGGCGGACATCGCGTTCAACGCCGAGCGCGACCGCCATCTGCGCGCGATGCCGGTAGGCCACCTGTTCGGCAGCAACGTGACGCGGGTCGCGCTGAAACAGGGCGCGTATCTGCGCAGCTATGTGTATACGCTCGTCGAACTGCTGTCGCCGAGCATGAACCGCAGGCTGATCGAACAGGCACTCAAAGGCGAACACGAAACCTACGAACTTTGAACTGACCACGCTTCCCGCTACGGAGACCCATCGATGACGTCGTATAAGAAAAAAATCAGCGGCCTGGCCGCTCTCGGCGCGCTCTTGTTCGCCACCGCAGCACAGGCCGATATCAAGGTCGGCATCGACCTGTCGAGCACCGGCCCCGCGGCCGTGATCGGTATTACCAGCAAGAATGCGATGCTGATGTGGCCGGCCACGATCGCCGGTCAGAAAGCCGACTACATCTTCCTCGACGACGCTTCAGACCCGGGCAACGCGGTGCGCAACATCCGCAAGCTGATCAATGAAGATCACGTCGACGTGATCGTCGGCCCGAATATCACGCCAGCCGCGATGGCCGCGCTCGATCCGGTCGCCGAAAGCCAGACGCCGATGATCACGCTGATCGGCTCGGCGAGCGTGGTCGAACCGCAGGAAGGCAAGAAGGTCTGGGCCTACAAGATGGCGCAGACCGATAGCGCGATGGCCGACGTCATGACGCGCTACATGTCGAACCACAACGTGAAGACGGTAGGCTTCATCGGTTTCGCGGACGGTTACGGCGAAAGCTGGCTCAACGAGTTCAGCAAGTTCGCGGCCTTGCGGCATATTCAGCTGGTGGCCACCGAGCGCTACAACCGCACCGACGCCAGCGTCACCGGCCAGATCCTCAAGCTGATGGCCGCCAAGCCGGACGCGATCCTGATTGCCGGGGCCGGCACGCCGACCGTGCTGCCGCAGCGCACGCTGATCGAACGCGGCTTCAAAGGCCCGATCTATCAGACGCACGGCATCGCCACGCCCGAGTTCATCAAGCTGGGCGGCAAAGATGTGGAAGGCACGCTGTTCCCAACCCAGCCGGTCGTGGTCGCGCGCACGCTGCCGGCCGATCATCCGGCGAAGAAGGCGGCGCTCGCGTTCACCAACGAATACGAAGCGAAGTACGGTCCGGGCAGCGTCACGCAGTTCGCGGGCGATGCGGCAGGCGTGTACCCGCGTTTGCAGGATGCAGTCGCGCGTGCGTTGAAGACAGCGCAGCCGGGCACGCCGGCTTTCCGCGTTGCGTTGCGCGACGAACTGGAACACGCGCATGAACTGGTCGTGCCGAACGGCGTGGTCAATACGAGCCCGAAGGACCACGTCGGTCTGGATCAGCGCGCGAGCGTGATGGGCATCATCAGGAACGGCAAGTTCGTTTACCTGAGTCGGTGAGCATGGCATGCGCGGCGGGTTCCATCCCGGTTCAGCCGCGCGCATCGCACTGCCTACCGCCGCCGTCTGTCCGCCTGAATTTGCTGCAGGATTGGGCGGGATTGGCTGTGGTGCAAGTTCGGACGCACGGTGTATACCGTAAAAGATCACGCATAAATAAGGGAGAAGGCCGCGCAATGGCGCAACTTCGCGCGCCCCACGCGAAGTTGCTACAGTAGAAGTCTTTCCCCGACCAGCCGTCCCACATCATGCGCACCACCCGAGCCATCCACGCTGTCGAGCGGCTGAAAACCCGTAGCGGCAATCCGCAGTTCGCCGCGATCAGCCTGTCCGGCGGCCTGTTCTACCTGGTCGACAAATCGAGCGGCACGGACAAGAAAGTCTCCGATCCGCTCACGCTCGACGACTTCGTCAAGTTCGTCGACGGTTTCGGTCCGCCCAAGCCGCGCAAAGCGAGCAAACTCGATATCGCTTTTGAAGAGCAGATCAGGAAGAGCAAGGGCAGCTAGGCAGCGGCGCTCTGCCCGCGACGGCGTGGGTTTGCGCCGCCATTTGGTACAATCCCGCAGTTAC
This sequence comes from Paraburkholderia sp. GAS348, assembly GCF_050434205.1. Classification (NCBI taxonomy): domain Bacteria; kingdom Pseudomonadati; phylum Pseudomonadota; class Betaproteobacteria; order Burkholderiales; family Burkholderiaceae; genus Paraburkholderia; species Paraburkholderia sp. GAS348. The sequence continues at coordinate 216,124 of NZ_JBNPVT010000005.1, read as the reverse complement.
CTGCTGCGACCTGCTGTGTGCCGAGTTGCACCCCGGGGCTGTATCCCGGAGTCCTACCCTGAGGGCGCCGGTCAGTGGCAAAGAATCGCAAACTCGCCAAACCACACTGCCGAATCCACCATGAACATCGAGCAAGCGCGCTTCAACATGATCGAACAGCAGATCCGCCCCTGGGAAGTGCTCGACCAGGACGTGCTGAATCTGCTCTCGATCGTCAAGCGTGAAAACTTCGTCCCCACCGTCCACCGCGATCTGGCCTTCGTCGATTTCGAAGTGCCGCTGCCGGCCGGCCAGCACATGCTGGCGCCGCGCGTCGAAGCGCGCGTACTGCAGGAACTGGCGGTGAAGAAACACGAAAGCGTGCTCGAAATCGGCGCCGGCTCGGGTTACATGGCCGCCCTGCTTGCGCACCGCGCGCAGCACGTGCTGACGGTGGATATCGAACCGGAACTGGCGGAGTTGGCGAAGCACAACCTGATCGCCAACGGCGTGCTGAATGCCGAAGTCGCCACCGGCGACGCCTCGCGCGGCTGGGCCGGCGCTGCGCCGTACGACGTGATCTGCGTCTCGGGCGGCCTGCCGGTGCTGCCGCAGGAAATCCTCGAACATCTGAAGATCGGCGGCCGTCTGGCGGCTTTTGTCGGCACCGCGCCGGTCATGAAGGCGCAGATCATCACGCGCATCGACGAGAAGCAGTTCCGCATCGCCGACGTGTTCGAAACCTATGTCGAACCGCTGATCAACGCCGCGCAACCGCCGCGCTTCAAGTTTTAATTCACACGCTTATCTGTACGGCCGGCACGCTGCCGGCCGCTGAACCGGATGTCCCGCTGATGCAAAATCTGACTGCTCCCGCGCTCGCCGAATGGCTCGCCGACCAATCGCGCCCCGCGCCCGTACTGCTCGACGTGCGCGAGCCGTGGGAAATCCAGACGGCGTCGATCGCCGGCGCCGTGTCGATCCCGATGCGTGAGATTCCCGCGCGCAGCGAAGAGCTCGACGACGACGCGCAAATCGTCTGCGTGTGCCATCACGGCGCGCGCAGCGCCCAGGTCGCGATGTTCCTCGAATCGCGCGGCCATGCCAACATCTTCAATCTGCAAGGCGGGATCGACGCGTGGTCGCGTCAGGTCGATCCGTCCGTCCCCACCTATTGATCGCACGGTCGCGATAATCCGGCCGCGGGCGCCGGCCCTCGCGGCCGCTCCCGCGCTTCATTGCGCGGCTCTCGCGTTTTTTCCGCTCGCGGCGCACGCCGCCGGCCTCTCTCGGCTTTACGACGAAGCACTCTCGAACGACTGCTGGTCGCTGTTTGCCGATGCCAGCGACTCTTCGCTCATCCTCCGGGCGCGGACCGTTTTCGACCTCCCTGACCCCTCCCTTTCATTGCGATCCATCCGGTCCGCTCCGCAGAATTTTCTTACGGTTTCCTGAGCTTTGCACTGGCACCATGCTCCGACCATTTTTGGAGGAGCAAGTTGATGAAAGGTTTGAAGATCATGATGCTGGCGGCAACGTTATTGCCGCTTGCGTCGTATGCGGCTTTGGGCGGTGCGCCGAGCTCCAGTTCATCCTCACCGTCAATGCTGCGCGCTACGCCAAAGTCTGCCGCCGCAGCAAGCACGGGCGCGGCCAACCCAACCGCCACGGCGCCCTACTCCGTGCGCGAGTCGCTCGACGCCGACGGCGTCACGATCCGCGAATACGTGCTACCCAGCAATGTCGTGTTCGCGGTCACCTGGGAAGGGCCGATACGGCCGGATATGAAGGCGCTGCTCGGCAGCTATTTCCCCAACTACGTGAACGCGGGTGAAAGCCGTGCGCGCGGGCCCGGCCCCATGGTCGAAGGCAATGACGACTTTCGCGTCGAGTCCGCCGGCCGCCTGGGCCACTTCTACGGCGTCGCCTATTTACCGCGGCTGAAACCCGCCAGCGTCCGCCCGGGCGATCTGAAATAAGACGTCCACCGAGCTACGGAAAAAATATGAAAACCATTCACAAAACGTTTTGGGCGGCCATGACGGCTGCCAGCGTTCTACTTGCAGCTTGCGGCGGTGGAAGCGGCGGAAGCAACAGTGACGGCAGCTCCATCGGCTGGAACGCCACTCCCGACTGGATCAGCCCGCCCAACGGCTCCGGCGGCGCCAGCGGCTCGGGTAACGCCGGCTATACCAGCAACATTAAAACCGACAAGAACAATACGGTAACCATTCGCGTCGACAACTCGATGGGCAGCATCAACATGCTGTACGCCTCGATCAAGGTATGCGTGCCCGACACGCAGGGCAAAGGGCCGTGCGTGACCGTCGACCGCATGCTGGTCGACACCGGGTCGACCGGCGTACGCATTGCGGCCAGCGCGCTGCAGTCGCTCAGTCCACAGTTGCTCACGCAAGCCGGTGCTCCCAGCGACGATACTGGCGCCTTCCCGATCGCCGAATGCATGACGTTCGCCTCCGGCTTCACATGGGGCTCGGTCAAGCGTGCCGACATCACGATCGGTAACCGGACGGCGAGCAACATTCCGATCCAGGTGACCGGTGACGGCGCATTTACCACGCCGGCGGACTGCATTGCGCGCGGTGGGGCCGACCTCAGCACCGCCAGGAGCCTGGGCGCCAACGGTATCCTGGGAATTGGGCACTTCACGCAAGACTCAAAGGATGCACTGACGAAGGCGGTGCCTGGGCTCTACTACTACTGCCCGTCGGTTAATTCCTGCGTCAGTACGAGCATGACAGTTGCCAAGGAGGTCATGAACCCGGTTGCGGCATTCGACGCCGATTACAACGGCGTGGTCATCCGCTTGCCGGCGATTCCAGCGGGTGGCCAGGCGGGTGTCTCCGGTCAGCTGATATTCGGCGTCGGCACCCAGTCGAACAATACGCCACCAACCAATGCCAACATCTTTGCACTCGACGAGTACGGCACCATGACGACGCAGTATCACGGCACCGTGCTTAACAGGAGCGCGATCGATAGTGGCACGAATGCGTACGTGTTCCCCGACGACACGATTCCCACGACTTCCGAGTGGGAGTGGTACACGCCATCGAGTCCGCTCAACCTGACGGCAACGATCGAGCCCACCGACGGTTCCAGTCCGCCTGTTAACGTGACCTTCCCGATCGACAACGCCCTGAACCTGTCGGCAAGTGGTAACGCTGCATACAACAACGTCGGGGCGTACTCCCCGTACAACCGCATGTTCCTCTGGGGCTTGCCGTTCTTCTATGGCCGCAGCGTGTATACGGTGATTGGGCTCGCCAAGATCGGTACGTTGACCGGCCCGTTCGTCGCGTTCTGACGATTCGGCGTGCCTTGTTTAGGAGGCGGCGTCGCGAGGCGCCTGTCTCCTGCTTTCTGTCTCCCGCGCTTTTCTACCTCCTGCCGCCGCGCGGAAGCGGCCGAATCGCATCGGTGTTTCCTACTCACCGTTGGGACTTTTCAGAGCCTCTCATTAATCGCCCGCAGGCACCATGCTCCGACCTGTTTTTTGGAGCAATGTGATGAAATTTGTAAAGTTCGTGCTGGCCGTGTCGGCTCTTTTGCCGCACGCGTCGTATGCGGCATTGGGTGGGGCACCGGGTGCGGGTTCAGCCCCGAAGTCCTTGCTCCAATCGGCAGCGTCTAATGCCTCTTCTACATCCACCGCAGCCTATAGCGTGCGCGAATCATATGACACCGACGGCGTCAGGATTCGCGAATACGTGCTGCCTACCAATGTCGTCTTTGCTGTCACGTGGCAAGGGCCGGTGCGCCCCGACATGGTTGTGCTACTCGGCAGCTACTTTCCGAACGCTGTCTCCGCTGGTGCGGGACGCGCGCGCGGCACCGGTCCGTTGATCGAACGCAGCGGCGATTTTCAGATCGAGTCCGCAGGCCGGGCGGGAAACTTCTTCGGCAAGGCCGTTCTGCCGCGCCTCGTCCCCGCGAATGTCCGTGCAGACGATCTGCAGTAACGCGGCATATCGATTTCACGGAACACAAGAAACATGAAGACCCTCAATAAGAAACTTTGCTTCGCGCTGCTGACGGCAAGTCTGGCGCTTTCCGCTTGCGGTGGTGGCGGTGGCGACGACGGCAACTCGAACGCGGCCAAGGACAACGAAAAACCGGCAACGCCGACGCCGAGTCCGACGCCCTCGCCTACGCCTACGCCGAGTCCCGCTCCGACTCCGACTCCGACTCCGACTCCGACTCCGACTCCGACTCCTACGCCGAGCCCGGTGCCGACTCCAACGCCGACTCCGACGCCGACTCCAACGCCGACTCCAACGCCGACGCCGACTCCGACGCCGACTCCGACGCCAACTCCAACTCCAACTCCAACTCCAACTCCAACGCCGACTCCGACTCCAGTCGCCGACGTCAACACCGTCCCGATCGTCGTCGATCGGACGATGGGTCAAACCAACATGCTCTACGTGAGCGCAACCATATGCCTCCCCGGCTCACAAGGCAGCACGCAATGCTCCACCATCGATCATATGTTGCTCGACACCGGTTCGATCGGCGTGCGCGTGATGGCCAGTGCGTTGGGTTCGACGCTCGCCTCCCGATTGCCAGCACAGACCGGGGCCACGGACGACCCGACCGGTGGTGCGCCAATTGCCCAATGTGCGCCGTTCGCCTCTGGCTACACGTGGGGGGCGGTCAAACGGGCCGATGTGACAATCGGTGGCAAGACGGCCGGCAATCTGCCGGTCCAGGTGATCGGTGAGAGCGCGTATGCCACCGGACTCGCGAGTTGCGTCCCACGCGGCGGCACTGACCTCAGTACGGTTGCCGAACTCGGCGCAAACGGTGTGATCGGCATCGGCCATAGGGCGCGCGACTTCCCTAGCGCTGCGAAGTCCGCCTCTCCGGCGTACTACTACTATTGCGCGTCCCCGTCCTCGTGCACCAGCACACGCGTGCCGCTGGACACGCAAGTCATGAATCCGGTAGCCAACTTCACTTCGGACAACAACGGCACAATCATCCGCTTGCCGGCGTTGCCCGCCGACGGTCAGGCCATGGCCACGGGCGAACTGGTGTTCGGCGTCGGCACGCGTCAAAACAATGTGCTGCCGTCGACAGCGAGTGTCGTGCCTGTGGACCAGACGGGCTTCTTCACGATCACTTACAAGGGCAAATCGTTCTCGCGAGGCGCGATCGATAGCGGTTCCGGTGCGAACTTCTTCCAGGATGGCACTATTCCGTATAACAAGTGGTCATTGATGTACACACCGCCGTCCGCGCTCAGCCTGTCCGCCGCGCTCCAGCCCGGCAACGGTGCGACCACATCCGTGACAGCATCGTTCCAAGTAGGCAATGCGATGAATCTGATGGCCGGCCAGTACGCTGCGTTTGACAATCTGGGGGCCTACCAAACCCTCTCCAGTTATTTCCTGTTGGGTCTGCCGTTTTTCTACGGTCGTAGCATGTACACCGTGCTCGAAGGCGCGAAGATCGGCACCCAGAGCGGGCCGTTTGTCGCCTTCTGATTGTTCGGAGATGCGCAACTGTTCGACACATGAGGCCGGCGCCTTGCGGTGCCGGCCTCATTCATTTGGAAAAGTGAGCATCCGAGTGTACGGCCAGTGTATCCGCGTCAGCATCGTTGTTATTGATTAGAGTGACGTTTGGCATCGACAAAAGACTTCTGCAGAATGGTTTGCCTGAGACCTATGTGTACAGTACGCCCTCGAATTGTCGCGACGCTGCGAGGGCGTACCCGTGGCATTTCAGCCTTACTTCACCCGCCGCGACCCCGAACTTCCGTACCGGAACTTGATCACCGCGCCGTCCAGTCCCGTGTTGGAGGACACCAATGCGTACTGTGTGCCAACCATTCCTGACATGTGGCAGGTCACTGCCTGACCACCTGACGCGACGGACGAGCAGTCAGGATTTTCCATCGAGAGCGAGTCGATTTTCATATCCAGTTTTGCGACTTGACTGGACGATCCAGGGATTAGGGTGTAGTCCACAGTCCGAAACAGAGGTCCGACCATTTCGACCATGGGATAAAGTTGTAATGAGAAATAGACCTTTTTATTCGGATCGGCTCCGAATTTGACGCCATACTCCCAGTAGTCGGTAATGTCGGTAACGGTCGGCGGTACGACATTAAAACGGCGTATCAACCTGCTAACGGCCCCATTGCCATCCGTAACTGTCAACGTGAATTCGTAAGTGCCGGGTTGATCGAACCACACAGTCGGATTGACTGATTGCGTACTCACCCTATCGGGACGGCTGTCGCCGAAATTCCAGACCCATGACCTGATGGACGAACCCCTGGCGGTAGACAGGTCCACGCATGTCACCTGCATTAGTTGGTCGCTTTGTGAGCACGTAAAATTCGCCGCCATCGGAATTTTTCCTGACCTAGCCGCAGCAATAGTCGCCGCAGCGTCAAGCATGCCCGCGCCACGAGGCTGATCGGGCGCACCGACTGGGAACGCGCGCGCGTTTTGCATAAGCAGATTCCGCATTTCCGCTGGCGTTAGAGGCTTGGGTGCGGCTGCCTGAGCGAGCGCGATGACGCCGGACACGAATGGGGTAGCCATGGATGTACCTCTCTGAAATATGTATGCGTCACTTACAGTCGGCGTAGCAGTCCCGTAGTTCCACGTAGACCAGATGTTGGCTCCGGGAGCCGAGATGTCAACGATCGATCCGTAGTTCGCGTCACTCACTCGCGTGCCGTCGGCGTTGTGACCAGAGACAACGATAACGTTAAGACAATTGCCAGGCTGATAGAAGCTCGCATTCAGGTTATCGTTACCTGATGCGACGACCACCGAAACCCCGCGATTGACCGCATCATTGATTGCATTCTGGTATGTGCGACTGCAAGACCCGTTGCCTCCAAGGCTCAGGTTAATAACCTTTGCCGGCAACGGATTCGCTGGGACTCCATCAACACTGCCTCCGGACGCCCACGTGATCCCGTCAGCAACATTCGACATTAGGCCGGAGCCGCATCCGTTGAGCACGCGAACCGGCACAACCTTTGCACCCCACGCGGTCCCTGCCACACCTTTGCCGTTATTGGTTACCGCCGCAAGGATGCCTGCCACGTGCGTACCGTGCCAACTGACAGAACATTTTTCCGTCGTAATGCCAGGATTCGATCCGTTGCCACCTGGATTGCTACCGGTAAAGTCGTATCCGGGCAGGATATTGGCATCGAGGTCGCTATGGCTAGTTACGCCGTTATCCAGCATGGCAATCACCACCCCAGAACCATTGCTAATGTCCCATGCTCGCTCTGCACGTATGCCGCCAATTTGATTATTGGCTGCCTCGTTTGGCGTAAAGCCCCACTGCATTCCATAGTCCGCATCGCTTGGAATCATGTCGGTGTGCATTTCTGCATCGACTTCAACATATTCAACGTTAGGGTCCGATGCAATGGCGCGCATGAATGCCCTAGCGTCTTTGCCGTTCAGCTTGCGCTCGGTTGTCACCACGTCAGCCCCGATGCCCATGCGGCGCAAATGGCGCGCTTTCGCAGGGAAGGCACTCGCCAGCCGGTCAAGCCTTGACTTGACCGCCGAGGTCGATCCACGTTCAGCCGTACCGGTCTTGTACTTGACAATGAAACGGTCGTTGGACTCGTCCGACGTCAACCCGCTCGTATTCATTTTTAATGACATTGCCAGTGGAACGGTGTTGGACCCGGCGGCGCTCGCCGCCGCAGCTACTTCCGCGTTACTTATCGTCGTTGGTGTTGTTTTGGATACCGTATTACCTTCTCCGTCCCCGCCACACGCCGTTAATGCTAGCAAAAGCGAAAAACAGGCAGCGCCAGCCAGCATGCGACGCACTGTCGATTTCGACCTCAGGCCGACTTTATTAATATTTTTCTGGAATTCGACCCGAAAGGCTTCATGTCTCTCTGTTCGCATATTTCTTATCATCCCTCTTACGGCCGATCAGATTGATCCGCCTATTTCTATTTGAGATCTGACAGCGCGGCCTTCAGTCGCGAATGCGACCCCGCATGCCAACCGTCCGCGCACTTCAATGCACGTCATTTTTATTGCGACCAGCTTCTAATGAACGATTGGCAACGACGGTCATGATGCGCATGACGTTCCACCAGCGATGGCCCGCACTTTACGTTCGCGCGATCATTCGTAATCGTTCGTAAGAATTGAGCGTAAATAGGCTGAGCGGAATGGACAAGCAGGAATCGCTTAATTGTGCGTAGGAAGACTTACCCAGCTCGCAAGGTTGCGGATTGGCGCTTGAGTGGATGTGACACGAAAAATTGAATTTTCTCTAAAGGAATCCGACAAAAAACGCAATTGCTCGCGCCTTTTCGCGATTGCGATGACTTGCCGCTACCGTACTGTCAGTGCTGCGCAGCCATTGCCAGTGCATCATTTCTGACGGGCTGGGTGACCTTCCATGGCACGGCTTTCCGTTGCACGGCGCGGGAAGTTTTCACGGTCTCCCCAGGGTTCGCAAGTGCCAGTTCCCGTTGTGCCAGAAGGTGAACCGTAGTGCGAGGTACTGTTCACAACTTCAAGAATGACCCAGACGCACAGGCGAGCGATGCGACCACGAGATAGCTGCTGGCAAGGTTGTCGAATCAAGTGGGGCTACGCAGGAAATTATCGACAACAGTCAGCTCCCTTGCCAGGCAGGATGGGGCCGACTTCTTTCCATACTCATCGCTCAGTAACGTTCGGATCGTCCTGCCCCGCCTGCGCAAAAGGCAGGACGTAAAGACACATTCAGTAAATGTACACAGTCCCTAATCCGTCTCCTTCAAAACCTCAGCCACCGTCCTGAAGATCTCATCGATCTGCGCCTCTTCAATAATCAACGGTGGCGAGAACGCGAGAATATCCCCCGTATAGCGCGTCAACACCCCCTTCTCGAAGCAGCGCACGAAAACATCATAAGCACGCGCACCCGGCGCTCCGTCACGCGGCGCCAACTCCACCCCACCCACCAATCCAAGATTGCGTACGTCGATTACGTGCCGCTCGCCGCGCAGCTTGTGAATCGCGTTCTCGAAGATCGGCGCCATTCGCGCGGCCCTCTCGAACAGTTGTTCCCGCTCATAAAGATCGATCGTCGCGCACGTAGCGGCAGCTGCGATCGGATGCCCCGAATACGTATACCCATGAAACAGCTCAATCCCAGCCGGCGCCCCATTCACGATCGAGTCGTGAATCTTCCCACTTGCCGCAACCGCCCCCATCGGCGCTGCCGCATTGTTAGTGCCCTTGGCCATCGTCAGCAGATCCGGCGTCACGCCGAAATACTGCGCAGCGAACGGCGTACCCAAACGCCCCCAGCCGGTAATCACTTCATCGAAAATCAGCAAGATGCCGTGCTTGTCGCAAATCTCACGCAACCGCCGCAAATACCCTTGCGGCGGAATCAGCACACCAGTCGACCCCGCCACCGGTTCGACAATCACCGCAGCAATCGTCGACGCATCGTGTAGCGTAACAAGCCGCTCAAGTTCGTCAGCGAGATGCACACCCCACGACGGCTGCCCTCTGGAAAACGCCGCTTCCTTGATGTTGAGCGTATGCGGCAAATGATCGACCGCCGGCAGCAACCCACCCGAAAACGCCTTGCGGTTCGGCGCAATGCCGCCCACCGAAATCCCTCCAAAGCCCACGCCGTGATACCCACGCTCGCGTCCAATAAACCTGGTCCGCTGCCCTTCGCCACGCGATCGGTGGTAAGCCAAAGCAATTTTCAGCGCGGTATCCACCGCTTCCGAACCCGAGTTCACAAAGAAGATGTGCTTCAAATCCCCAGGCGTATGCCGCGCGATTTTGGTGGCGGCTTCGAAAGCCTTCGGATGGCCCATCTGAAACGTCGGCGCGAAATCCATTTCCGCCGCTTGCGCCTGCACGGCGGCCACGATCTCGTCGCGGCAGTGCCCCGCGTTGACGCACCACAGCCCGGCCGTGCCGTCGAGAATGCGCCGGCCATCGTGCGATGTGTAGTACATCCCCTTCGCGCTCGCCAGCAGACGCGGCGCGCTCTTGAACTGGCGGTTCGCCGTAAAGGGCATCCAGAACGCGGACATATCGGGTGTATTGACGCTGGCGCGCTCACTCATGTCGGGTCTCCTCGCGTGGTTGGTCTTCCAGTGTAGGCAGAGCGCGGCGCATGCACAAAGGGGCGGCGCCCATGCACCGCCGACGCCCGCTGGCCGATGGACACGCTTCGTTGCGGCGCGGCACGCACCTGGACGAGGCGCGAGCCCCGCTCCTGCACCAATTTTGCGCCGCGCTACGCATAACTGACGCAGCGCTTCACCGCGTCGCAGCACACGATTCGCGGACTTCAAGTCGAAATTGCCGCTTGGCATGTGCCTTGCAGTACACAAGCGGCAAGTCATGCGGGATAAGCCCTGCTGGCTGAAATCGACGCCCATAAACATCCACGATCAATGGCAAGGGGAAATACATGAAACGTCGCAGTCTGTTGAAGTTCGGCTCCATGTCGGGCGCATTGGCGCTTGCAGGTAAGGTTCCGTTTGCTCAGGCGCAATCGGGCAGCGGCCCGATCAAAGTAGGCGTTCTACATTCCCTGTCCGGCACGATGGCGATCTCGGAAACATCGCTCAAAGACACCGCGCTGATGACCATCGCGGACATCAACAAGAACGGCGGCGTCATGGGCCGCCAACTGGAACCGGTGGTCGTGGACCCGGCATCGAACTGGCCGCTGTTCGCCGAAAAAGCGCGTCAGCTGATCACTCAGGAGAAGTGCGCCGTCGTGTTCGGCTGCTGGACGTCGGTGTCGCGCAAGTCGGTGCTGCCGGTATTCGAAGAACTGAATGGCCTGCTGTTCTACCCGGTGCAGTACGAAGGCGAAGAAATGTCGCGCAACGTGTTCTACACGGGCGCCGCGCCGAATCAGCAAGCGATTCCGGCAACCGAATACCTGATGAGCGCGGAAGGCGGCGGCGCCAAGCGCTTCTTCCTGCTGGGCACCGACTATGTGTACCCCCGCACGACCAACAAGATCCTGCGCGCGTTCCTCAAGTCGAAAGGCGTGCAGGAAGCCGATATCCAGGAGGTCTACACGCCGTTCGGCCACAGCGACTATCAGACCATCGTCGCGAACATCAAGACCTTCTCGCAGGGCGGCAAGACCGCGGTGATCTCGACCGTCAACGGCGACTCGAACGTGCCGTTCTACAAGGAACTCGGTAACCAGGGGCTGAAGGCGTCCGATGTGCCGGTGGTCGCATTCTCGGTCGGCGAAGAAGAACTGCGCGGCATCGATACGAAGCCGTTGGTCGGCAATCTCGCGGCATGGAACTACTTCATGTCGCTGCGCAACCCGGCCAACGAGAAGTTCAAGAAGCAATGGGCTGCATGGGTCAAGGACAACAACCTGCCGGGCGGCACCAAGCGCGTGACCAATGACCCGATGGAAGCGACCTTCGTCGGCATCCATATGTGGAAGCAGGCCGTCGAGAAAGCAAAGAGCACGGAGGTGGACAAGGTGCGTGTGGCGATGGTCGGCCAGACCTTTGCGGCACCGTCGGGCTTCACGCTCGAAATGGACGGCAATCACCATCTGCACAAGCCGGTGATGATCGGCGAAGTGCGTGCCGACGGCCAGTTCAACGTGGTGTGGCGCACCAAGACCGCGGTCCGCGCGCAGCCGTGGAGCCCGTTTATCGCCGGCAATTCGAGCAAGCCGGATGTAGTCAGTTCGATTCCCGCATTCCTGAAGCGCTCGCGGGTTGTCTGAGTCTGAGCCAGGGCGGAGCCGGGGCTGAACCGCTGCTCTGCCCGACAGTACGCTGCAAGAAGCAAGGCAACGGTGCTGCGCCGATGCAGCACCGCGATGCCGCGCCGCCTCGGCGGCTTCTTCAAAGGCCATCATGGCGTTTTCATTTCTGAATGTCGCACGACGCAGCGCACGACGCACCATCGTCAGCGGGGCGCTTGCGCTCCTCGCCAGCACGCCGCTTGCCGCTTTCGCGCTGAGCCCGGCCGATGTCGCGCCACTCGCCGGTGACGACTTCGATGCGAAATCCGCGGCAATCGACAAACTGATTGCCAACCACGACAAAGAATCGCTCGCGGTACTCAAAGCCCTCTCCGAGGACAGCGCGCTCGCCACCGATTCCGGTGCCGTGCTGTTGCAAGACGGTGACACGGCACGAGATGCCGTCTCCGGCAAAACGGTCGCCGCGGGCGACGCGCAACCGGTCACCCTGAACAACCTGCTGCGCTCGAAAGTGACGGGCGCGCTCTCGGGTCTGCAACTCGATTCGCCCGACGCCGCCACGCGCGACGCCGCCATCACCGCGCTGCTGCAAAACCCCGATCCGTCGATCAAACCGCTCGTCGATGCGGCGCGCGCGAAGGAAACCGACCCGGCGCTGAAGAAGCGCCTCGACACGCTGTGGGCGATGACCGCGTTACACGACGCCGACCCGGCCAAGCGTCTCGAAGCCGTACAACTAGTCGCCGCGCGGCACGACCTCGACATGAACGAACTGCTGCGCCCACTCGTCGCGAAGAAGCCGGACGGCACCTTCAGCGAAGTAGACGATCGCGTGCGCGCCGCCGCGCAAAGCGGCATCGACGAACTCGATTCGATCCAGCGCCGCAGCCAGATCGCCGGCACGCTGTTCGCGGGCTTGTCGCTTGGCAGCGTGCTGCTGCTCGCTGCATTGGGCCTCGCGATCACGTATGGGCTGATCGGCGTCATCAACATGGCGCACGGCGAGTTCCTGATGATCGGCGCGTACGCCACCTACGTCGTGCAGAACCTGTTTCAGCGCTTTGCGCCCGGCGCGTTCGACTGGTATCCGCTGCTTGCCGTGCCGGCGTCATTCGCCGCAGCCGGACTGGTCGGCATCGTGCTCGAACGGCTGGTGTTGAAGCATTTGTACGGCCGTCCGCTCGAAACCCTGCTGACCACCTTTGGCGTCAGCCTGATCCTGATTCAGGCGACACGCATGCTGTTCGGCGCCCAGAACGTCCAGGTGATCAACCCTGCGTGGATGAGCGGCGGTGTAACCGTGCTGCCGAATCTGATCCTGCCGTACAACCGGCTGGCGATCCTGGCGTTTTCGCTGATCGTCGTTGGGATTGCGTGGGCTGTACTGACTAAAACCCGTCTGGGTCTGTTCGTGCGCGCCGTCACGCAAAACCGGCGGATGGCAGCCTGCGTCGGCGTGAAGACCGCGCGCGTCGATTCGTATGCGTTCGCGTTCGGCGCTGGCATTGCCGGCCTGGGAGGCTGCGCGCTGTCGCAGATCGGCAATGTAGGCCCGGACCTCGGCCAAAGCTACATCATCGATTCGTTCATGGCCGTGGTGCTCGGCGGCGTCGGCCAACTCGCCGGCACGGTGATCGGCGGCTTCGGCCTCGGACTGGTCAGCAAGGCGATCGAGCCGTTCTGGGGCGCAGTGCTCGCCAAGATCGCGGTGCTCGTGCTGATCGTGCTGTTCATCCAGAAGCGTCCGCAGGGCATGTTCGCCCTCAAGGGCCGTAGCGCGGAGGCATGAGATGACATCGGCTACCTCATCGGCGCACGTCGGCGCAGCGGGCGGTGGTACCGCTGCCGGACGCGAAGCGCAGTCCGGCTTCGCGCTCGGCTTGCCGCCGCGTCCCGCATTGCTGTCGCGCCGCGCCTGGCTCGCGCTGATCGCACTGATCATCGTGTTCGGTCTTGGCGTGCCATTCGCCACCCTGGTGGTCCCGGAGACGAGCGCATTCCATCTGTCCGCGTATGCGACGACGATCACCGGCAAGTTCATGTGCTACGCGATTGCCGCGCTGGCACTCGATCTCGTGTGGGGTTACTGCGGCATCCTGAGTCTGGGACACGCGTTGTTCTTTGCATTGGGCGGTTACGCGATCGGCATGTACCTGATGCGCTCGATCGGCCACGAAGGCAAATACGGCAGCGACCTGCCCGACTTCATGGTGTTTCTCGATTGGCACCAACTGCCGTGGTACTGGCAAGGCACGCAGCACCTCGGCTATGCGCTGCTGCTGGTGGTGCTGGTGCCCGCCGTTGTTGCCTGGGTGTTCGGCTTCTTCACGTTCCGCTCGCGGGTGAAGGGCGTGTACCTGTCGATCATCACTCAGGCGATGACGTTTGCCGCCATGCTGCTTTTCTACCGCAACGAAACGGGATTCGGCGGTAATAACGGCTTTACCGACTTCAAGCGCATCGGCGGTTTTCCGATTACGCATCCGGGCACGCGCACTGCTCTTTTGCTGATCACGTTCGCGGTGTTGATTCTGGCCTTCATCGGCGCGCGGGCAATCGTCACGTCGAAGCTGGGCCGCGTGGTCACTGCGGTACGCGACGGCGAAACGCGCTTGATGTTCCTCGGCTACAGCCCGCTCGCGTATAAGTTGTTCGTGTGGACCGTCTCCGCTATTTTGTGCGGGATTGCAGGGGCGTTGTATGTGCCGCAGGTCGGCATCATCAACCCGGGCGAGATGTCGCCGGGCAACTCGATCGAGATGGCGATCTGGGTGGCGGTGGGCGGACGCGGCACGTTGATCGGACCGATCATCGGCGCGTTCGCGGTGAATGGCGCGAAGAGCTTCTTTACGGCGAACTTCCCTGAATACTGGCTGTTCTTTCTTGGCCTGATTTTCGTGCTGGTCCCGCTGTTGTTGCCGAACGGCATCATGGGGCTGATCGAAACGGTGACGCGCAAGAGGAACGGTTCATGAACGACAACCCGATGGTTCCTGATCTTGCATTGACTGAAGAGCCTGCTGAACGGTCGTTGAGCGGCGTCGCGAGCACGGGGCACGCGGTAGTGCCAGGCGAGATCGATATTTCGCATGGGACGATTCTTTACCTTGAAGACGTGACCGTGAGTTTCGATGGGTTTCGCGCGTTGAATGCGCTGACTTTATCGATCAACGCGGGGGAGTTGCGTTGCATCATCGGTCCGAACGGGGCCGGCAAGACGACGATGATGGATGTCATCACCGGGAAGACCGAACCGGATTCCGGCAAGGTTTTTTTGGGGCAGTCGATCGATCTGACGCGGATGAATGAGCCTTCTATTGCACGTGCGGGTATTGGGCGGAAGTTTCAGAAACCTACCGTTTTTGAGCAGCATCCCGTGTGGGAGAACCTTGAGTTGGCAATGAAGGCTGACAAGGGATGGTGGGCTTCTTTGCGTGCGCGATTGGATCGTGAGGCGCAAGCGCGGATTGAAGAGACTCTGGTTTTGATTGGGCTTGAGCGTGAGGCTCGGCGACTTGCTGGTGAGTTGTCGCATGGACAGAAGCAGCGGCTTGAGATCGGGATGTTGCTGATGCAGCAACCGGCGCTTTTGTTGCTCGATGAGCCTGCGGCGGGCATGACCGATGATGAGACGATGCAGCTAGCCGAGCTGCTTAATCATTTGCGCGGGACATGTTCGATGATGATTGTCGAACACGACATGGAGTTTGTTGCGGCGTTGTCGGGTGAAAAGGGAAAGGTCACGGTGATGGCAGAAGGGCGTGTTCTCGCCCATGGCACGCTTGACGAGGTGAAGAAGGACGAGACGGTGATCGAGTCTTATCTCGGGCGGTAATGGCCACAATCAAACCACGGCCGCAACAAGCCGCCAGAATTCAAGGATCGACCGACATGCTAGAAGTGGAAAACCTGAACCAGTACTACGGCGGCAGCCACATCCTCCGGGACGTGAAGCTCACCGTGCCTGACGGCAAGCTCACCGTGCTGCTGGGCCGCAACGGCGTGGGCAAAACAACCTTGCTTCGATGCCTGATGGGCGTCGTCCAGACCAAAAGCGGTTCGATCGCGTGGCGCGGCACTCCGATTACCAAACTTCCGACCTACTCGCGAGTGGAGAAAGGTCTGGCCTACGTCCCGCAAGGCCGCGACATCTTCCCGCGATTGACGGTCGAAGAAAACCTCCTGGTCGGCGCGGCCAGCAAAAAAGCCCCGAAGAAGATCCCGGACCGTATCTATGAGCTGTTCCCAGTCCTGAAGGATATGCGCGCCCGCCGCGGCGGCGACCTCTCCGGCGGTCAACAACAACAGCTCGCGATCGGGCGTGCGCTGATGAGCGATCCGCAATTGCTCATTCTCGATGAACCCACCGAAGGCATCCAACCGTCGATCATTCAGGACATCGGCCGCACGCTGCGTCAGCTGGTCGAAGAAATGGGCATGACGGTGCTGCTCGTCGAACAGTATTACGACTTCGCCAAAGAGATCGCCGATCGGTATTGGGTCATGAGCCGCGGAGAAATCGTCGCGGGCGGCGAAGGGGTCAATATGGATACGGATGGCGTACGTGCACTGATCGCCGTCTGACGGGTGCAAGCAGGACAAGCAGCGCAGCGTGCTATTCTCGCCGAATCCTGTGGCAACGCGGCTCGTCGTTGCATAACGCGTGCAGGCACGCTGCGCATTGACGCGTCTGTTGCCGCGTCCACTACTGTGCCCAGCCGCTCATTCATTCGCAAGTCCGCTCGCATGTCGCTCCACGAAAACCACGCCACACTCGCCGCCACGCAAAATACCGCACACTCGCAATGGCGCGCGCGCCTCGAACTCGGCTTCGTCAAAGAGGGCGAACGGACGACGCTCAAGCATCGGCTGCATGATGGTCCGTTGCGCGTGCAACGGCCGCTCTATCCGGAAGGCAATGCGATCTGTCACGCAGTAATCGTGCATCCGCCGGGCGGGATCGCAGGCGGCGATCAACTCGATATCGACGTTGTCGTCGGCGACAGTGCGCACGCCGTTATTACCACGCCCGGCGCAACCAAGTGGTACAAGTCCAATGGCCGTGCGGCACGGCAGAATATTGCGGTGCGTGTCGGCCCTCAGGCGAAGCTCGACTGGTTGCCGCAAAACAATATCGTTTTCGATCACGCCAACGCGATGCTGGATTTTTCGCTGACGCTTGGCGAAGGGGCTACTGCGATCGGGTGGGATGCGACTCAGCTTGGGCGGCAAGCGGCTGGCGAGCGGTGGTCGGACGGGCATTTGCGAGCTGTGTCGCGGATCGTTGACGCGAATGGCGAGGCGCTGTGGCTCGAACGCGCGAGTCTTGCGGCGGCGGATTCATTGCGGGATGCAGCGCAAGGGCTTGCCGGGTTTCCCGCTTATGGGACGCTGTGGGCCGTGGGGACAGCCTGCGATGATGCACTCGCTGAAGCGCTCACTGCCCAGCTGCCGTTTGATGATTCGTTGCGGGCGGCGGCTTCCTGTGTCACTGATGGGGTTTTGCTCGTGCGGGCGGTTTCGCGGTCTATGGAGATGCTGCAGCGGGCTATGACCGAGTGCTGGCTTCAGCTGCGCCCGGTCGTGCATGGCGTCGACGCTGTGCCACTTCGCATCTGGTCGACCTGATTCGCTCGGCATAGACGCCTGGCAGCGCAGCAAGCCTTCACCTTCGCAAGACGTCGCGAGCACCAATCTGGCGCAGCCGACTACGCCAAGTCGGTGCACTATCGTGTCTTTCGCCCCGCGAAGCCACGCTGCACCGCCATGGCACATACCTTGCATCAAAATCCCCCACGATGCTGCCACGCCCTGATGGCAGCCGACCGCTTCTCGCCACCACCGCCCACATAACATGACCCGATCGACCCTCCGCCCCGCGCGTCGCGCCTGGCTCGCCGCACTGTTGCTCTCGCCCATCCTCGCGATCAATGCGCCGGCCGCTCACGCGGATACGCTCGACAACATCGCCAAGGCGGGTGTGCTGAAAGTCGCCGTGCCGGAAGACTATCCGCCGTTCGGCTCGGTCGGCGCTGATATGAAGCCGCAAGGCTATGACATCGATACCGCCGCCCTGCTCGCGAAGTCGATGAACGTGAAGCTCGAACTCGTGCCGGTCAACAGCGCGAACCGCATCCCGTATCTGCAAACGGGGAAGGTCGATCTGGTCATCTCGTCGCTCGGCAAAACGCCTGAACGCGACAAGGTCATCGATTTTTCGACGGCCTATGCGCCGTACTACCAAGGCGTATTCGGTCCCGCCGATATCAAGGTCACCGGCCCCGCCGATCTCACCGGCAAAACGGTCGGCGCGACGCGCGGCGCGCTCGAAGAAATCGGTCTCTCGCAAATGGCGCCGAACGCGACTATCAAGCGCTTCGAAGATAACAACGCGACCATCGCGGCATTCCTCTCGGGTCAGGTGCAGTTGATCGCCGCTGGCAACATCGTCGCCGCCGCGATCCTCGCGAAGAATCCGCCGCGTCGTCCGGAACCGAAGTTCGTCATCAAGAATTCGCCGTGCTTCGTCGGCATGAACAAGAACGAAGGACGCCTGCAACAGAAGGTGAATGCCGCCATCGCACAAGCGAAGCAGGACGGCACGCTCAACACGATGTCGAAGAAGTGGTTCGGCGCGCCGCTGCCGGCCGATCTGTAAGCGCGTCGTTAGCCAAACTTGATACCGTGACTGCCTTATCCGGCATTGCACTCGTCGTGGACTCATCCTGTGCGCAGCACGTAATGAGTCCACGACTTGCAGCGCCTATCACTGTCGTCGTCTGCTCCCCCGGGACAGGCGCAACCCTAAGTACATAATCGATGAAGCTGACACCTCGCGAGAAGGACAAGCTGCTGATCTTCACCGCCGCGCTGCTCGCCGAACGGCGCCGCGCTCGCGGCCTCAAACTGAATTACCCGGAAGCGGTCGCCTTCATCAGCGCCGCGCTGATGGAAGCGGCCCGTGACGGCAAGACCGTCGCCGAGGTCATGCACTACGGCACCACGCTTCTGACACGCGCCGACGTGATGGAAGGCGTGCCGGAAATGATCCCCGACATCCAGGTCGAAGCCACGTTCCCCGACGGCACCAAGCTCGTCACCGTTCACCATCCGATCCCGTAACCCGTACCCCCGTACCACGAAAGGCAGCCCCATGATTCCCGGCGAACTCCTCATCGACGACGGCGAACACGAACTCAACGCGGGCCGCGCGACCGTCACGGTGCTCGTGTCGAATACCGGCGACCGGCCGGTGCAGATCGGCTCGCACTATCATTTCTACGAAGTGAACGAAGCGCTCTCGTTCGATCGCGAAGCGGCACGCGGCTTCCGCCTGAACATCGCGGCAGGCACCGCCGTGCGCTTCGAGCCCGGCCAGGAACGCACCGTCGAGCTGGTCGAACTGGCAGGCGACCGTGTCGTCTACGGCTTCAACGGCAAGGTGATGGGCAAGCTCTGATGCGCCACGCGCACAGCCTGCATGTGACCACCCTGCTCATTTCCGGACCCACACCATGACATTACGCATTGGCCGCCGTGCATACGCGGAAATGTTCGGCCCCACCACCGGCGACCGCGTGCGCCTCGCCGACACCGAGCTGCTGATCGAAGTCGAACGCGACTTCACGACGTACGGCGAAGAAGTGAAATTCGGCGGCGGCAAAGTGATTCGCGACGGCATGGGCCAGTCGCAACGCGTGCATGCCGACGTGGTCGATACGGTCGTGACGAATGCGGTGATTCTCGATCACTGGGGCATCGTCAAGGCCGACATCGGCATCAAGAACGGCCGCATCGCCGCGATCGGCAAAGCCGGCAATCCCGACATCCAGCCAAATGTGACGATCGCGATCGGCGCGTCCACCGAAGTAATCGCGGGCGAAGGCCTGATCGTGACGGCGGGCGGCATCGATACGCACATTCATTTCATCAGCCCGCAGCAGATCGAAGAAGCACTCGCGAGCGGCGTGACGACGATGCTCGGCGGCGGTACGGGCCCGGCAACGGGTACGAACGCGACGACTTGCACGCCGGGTCCGTGGCATCTCGAACGCATGCTGCAAGCGGCGGATGGTTATCCGATGAATCTCGGTTTCCTCGGCAAAGGCAATGTGAGCCAGCCGCAACCGGCGCTTGAACAGATCGCCGCAGGTGCGATTGGTTTGAAGCTGCACGAAGACTGGGGCACGACGCCTGCCGCCATCGACAACTGTCTTTCCGTCGCCGACGATACCGACACGCAGGTCGCGATCCACACGGATACATTGAACGAAGCGGGTTTTGTCGAAGCGACCATGGCCGCGTTCAAGGGCCGCACGATCCACACGTATCACACGGAAGGCGCAGGCGGCGGCCACGCGCCGGACATCATCAAGGTCTGCGGCGAAGCGAACGTGCTGCCCTCGTCGACCAATCCGACGCGCCCGTACACCGTCAACACGCTCGAAGAGCATCTCGACATGCTGATGGTGTGCCACCACCTGGACCCGTCGATTGCGGAAGATATCGCGTTTGCCGAGTCGCGCATTCGTCGCGAGACCATCGCCGCCGAAGATATCCTGCACGACCTCGGCGCGTTGTCGATGCTGTCGTCGGATTCGCAGGCAATGGGGCGCGTGGGCGAGGTCATCATCCGCACGTGGCAGACCGCGCACAAGATGAAAGTGCAACGCGGCGCGCTGCCTGAAGACAACGCGCGTCACGACAATTTCCGCGCGAAACGTTACGTCGCCAAGTACACGATCAACCCGGCCATCACGCACGGTATTTCGCATGAAGTCGGCTCGATCGAACCCGGCAAGTGGGCCGATCTGGTGTTCTGGGAGCCAGCGTTTTTCGGCATCAAGCCGTCGCTGATCCTGAAGGGCGGCATGATCGCGATGGCGCAGATGGGTGACCCGAATGCGTCGATTCCGACGCCGCAGCCGGTCCACTATCGCGAGATGTTCGCGACGCGTGGCGGGGCGCTGGGACGCACTTCCCTGACCTTCGTTTCGCAGATGGCCGCCGATGCGGGCGTCGGCGAACGCTATGGCCTGAACAAGCGTATCGTTGCTGTAAAGAACTGCCGCAACATCTCGAAGGCCGACATGATTCACAACGCGTGGCGTCCGGCGATCAGCGTCGATCCGGAGACGTATCAGGTCATCGCAGACGGTCAGTTGCTGACTTGCGAGCCCGCAACCGTGCTGCCGATGGCGCAACGCTACTTTCTGTTCTAAACCATGCGCACTATCGACAAACTGATTGCGCCGCATCTGAAACTGGCACCTGTGCTGGTGAAGCGCGCGCCGACCTTGACGCTCGCTTTTGATGACCGTCGCAAGAGCCGTCTCGCAGCAACGCTCGACAACGGCGAAGAAGTCGCGCTGCTGCTGCCGCGCGGCACTGTGCTGCGCGACGGCGATGTTCTGGTCGCCGATGATGGAGGTCTCGTGCGCGTAGTCGCCGCGCCCGAAGCGGTGCTGGTGGTCCGCGCGAAAGACGCGTTGACGTTGACGCGCGCCGCGTACCACCTCGGCAATCGTCACACGCCGGTTGAAGTCGGCGCGGATTACCTGAAGCTTGAATACGATCCGGTGCTGGCCGATATGCTGAAGCGCATCGGCGCAAGCGTGGATCAGGTGTCGATGCCGTTCCAGCCGGAATCCGGCGCGTACGGCGGCGGTCACAAGCATGGTCATGACGAGACCTTCGCAGAAGACTATGCCCTCGCGCAGCAGGTGTTCGGCGAGCATCATGGGCATGAGCATTCGCATGGCCATGGCCACCCACACGAACAAGGTCATAGTCACGCGCACGGTCACTCGCAAGAGCATGACCACGGCCATGAGCATTCGCACGATCACAAAGACGACGATCACGTCCACGACGAATCGTGCGGCCACGGGCATCATCACCACCATGCGCATCGCTGAACTCACGGCGCTACTGCATCTCGCGTCGCCGGCACTACCGATCGGCGCGTTCAGCTACTCGCAGGGTCTCGAAGCGGCGATCGAAGCGCAACTCATCACCGACGCAGATTCCGCACGCGATTGGATCGCGAGCGGTTTAACCGATGTGCTCGCGCGTGGCGAGCTGCCGTTTCTCGCGCATCAGATGGAACGCTGGCGTGCGCACGACGCAGACGGCTTAAAGGAAGCGAACAGCGAATTCCTAGCAAGCCGGGAGTCCGCGGAACTAAGACGCGAGACGGAACAGATGGGCTGGTCGCTGAGACAGTTGTGCGTCTCGCTGGAATGGGGCGACGCCGAACGGCGCACGACGCTGGCGTCGCTCAAGCCGCTGGCCCAACCCACGGCTTTCGCCTTCGCCGCTTTCGCACACAATGCAGCACCTGACGCCGCGCTCGCCGCCTACGCATTCAGCTGGGTGGAAAACCAGACCGCCGCCGCATTGAAGGCGGTGCCGCTCGGCCAACTCGCGGGCCAGCGCATCATCGTCGCGTTGCGTGAGCCGATCGACGCTGCCGTCACACGAGCATTGGCCACTTCTCCCGACAACATCAACACCTTCGCGCCGCAATTGGGCATTCTGTCGGCGCGTCACGAGTCGCAGTATTCGCGGCTGTTCCGCTCATAAATTAACCCATCATGAACGCACCTCACCACCCCACTCAACCGCCTGTCCGCACGAAAAAACTGCCGCCGCTGCGCGTGGGCGTCGGCGGCCCGGTCGGCTCGGGCAAGACCACGCTGCTCGAAATGCTCTGCAAGGCGATGCGCGAACAGTACGACCTCGTCGCGATCACCAACGACATCTATACGAAGGAGGACCAGCGTCTGTTGACAGTGGCAGGCGCATTGCCCGCCGAACGGATCATGGGCGTCGAAACGGGCGGCTGCCCGCACACGGCGATTCGTGAAGACGCATCGATCAATCTCGAAGCCGTCGACCGCATGCTGACGCGCTTTCCCGATGCGGACATCGTGTTCATTGAATCGGGCGGCGATAACCTCGCGGCGACATTCAGTCCGGAACTGTCGGACCTGACGATCTATGTGATCGACGTGGCCGGCGGCGAGAAGATTCCGCGCAAAGGTGGCCCGGGTATTACGAAATCGGATCTGCTGGTGATCAACAAGACCGATCTCGCGCCGATGGTCGGCGCGAATCTGGAGGTGATGGCTTCCGACGCGAAGAAGATGCGCGGCGAGCGGCCCTTCGTGATGTGCAATCTGAAGGCGCTCGACGGACTGGATGTGGTGGTGAAATTTATCGAGAAGAAGGGGTTGTTGAAGGTCTAAGCCCTTACTCGCCCGGATGGCATTCAAGCAGGAATGCCATCATTTCGGATCCATCTTTCGATAGATAGAAGCGCACCATCTTCTCGTTGAAGTCGCCCGCGCGCTGCGCTGGCACGCTGATCGCGTCGATACCGTTCGACATCAACACACCATTCATCATGAAGCGCGACGTGCGCTTGTTGCCGTCGAAGAAGAATTGCTGCAATGCGCCGAACAGGAAGAAAGCGCAAGCTCTCTCGAAGGCGTTGGAAACCTGATCGGTCAGTGCGTGTGTGCCCGCGGCAAAAACCTGGTTGAGTTCAGGGGCACCGGGCAAGGTCGGCAGCGGGGTATGTCGCCCCGCCTCCCCCAACGCTTCGTCGGGCATGTATCGCGTTTCCTCGCCTTCCCCACGGAACACGCCCCACTCGAGCGCCTCATTACGCGCAACAAGGCGGTGCAGGTCGCAAAACGTTGTTTTGTCGAGCGCAAATCTGCCGTTCTGCACGATCGCCAGTAGATGTTTCGAACTCTCCGCCAAGTTCAGAATCTGCTCCTGATCAGAAACTTTCCGCCCGCCAACCGTTACGCCGTCGAGCAGGGTCTTTACCTCAGGAAACGTGAACGGATTACCTTCGAGCACGCTCGCATCCCACACGAATTCCGGCAGCATCCGATGAAAGCGAAAACACACCCGTTTAATCGAATGGGTCGGCAAGTCTTGCGGGATCGCGGCGCGATCCCATTGAAAACCGAGGTCAGTAAAGAGCGTCATGGCAGCAGTGGAAAATGCGGTTCGAATCAGAAGGTGGTCAATGCGCACGCCCGATGTTCGCAGAATATATGATTTATTGGCGCACAAACCGATAAGACAAGCGCCGCAATTCGCGGCGCTTGAATGACTACGCTGTGACTACTCCGGCAACACCGCCATCAACACATCAACAGTCCGTGCCGTTGCGCCGCGATGGCGCGCGGCAAACGCGGAAGCCGCGCCGCCCATCGCCAGCCGCCTTGCCTTGTCGCCGAACAGCTCGCGCAACGCCCGCGCCAGATCAGCCGGATCTTGCACCTGCACCGCCGCACCCGCCGCGACCGCGTCCGCCGTGGCTTGCGTAAAGTTGAACACATGCGGCCCGATCAGCACCGGCACACCGACCGCACAGGCTTCAATCAGATTCTGCCCGCCCAGCGGCAGCAAACTCCCGCCGATAAACGCCAGATCCGAGGCGGCATAGTAAGCGCCCAACTCGCCCATCGAATCACCGAGCAGCACGTTGACGTCAGAAGGCAAAGCAGGCACACCGCCGCCTGCAGTTGCAGCAGCAGCCGACGCTACCGCCGCGCTCGGCGCCCAGGTCGAACGCCGCGCAAGCCGCAAACCCGCCGTCTCGACCAACGCCGCCACTTCGTTAAACCGTTGCGGATGACGCGGCACCAGAATCAGCAACGCATCATCGATACCAAGCGCCGCGAACGCCTGCAGCACCAGCTCCTCTTCGCCTTCGCGCGTACTCGCCGCGACCCACACCGGCCGCGTGCCGATCGCCGCACGCCACGCATGACCACGCGCCGCCAGTTCCGGCGGCGTGCTCATATCGAACTTCAGATTACCGAGTACCGCGACGTTACGCGCACCGAGTGCAGTGAGCCGCTCCGCATCCGACGGACTCTGCGCCAGCACCCGCGCAAATCCGCCGAACACGTCCTTGGTCGCATGGCCGAACTTGGCCGCGCGCTTGTACGAGCGCGCCGACATCCGCGCATTGGTCAGCACGAGCGGCACGTCCGCGCGACGGCATTCGTCGATCAGTGTCGGCCACACTTCGGTTTCCATCACGAGACCGAGCGACGGCCGCCACGCCCGCAAAAACCGCCGCACCACGTGCGGCATGTCGTATGGCAGATAGCTGCGCAACACACGGTCGCCGAAAATCTGCTCGCCGGTGGCACGGCCACTCGGCGTCATATGCGTCAAAAGAATGCGTGCGTCAGGACGCGCTTTCATCAGCGCGTCGATCAGGGGTTGCGCGGCACGCGTCTCGCCCACCGACACCGCATGCACCCAGATCAGCGGCGCATTGTCTTCCGGCAACCGGCCACGGGAGTAACCGAAACGCTCGGCAATATGCTCGCGATAGCCGCGCTCCTTGCGCGAACGGATCAGCAAACGCAGCACGGCAAGCGGCGCGACGATCCACCAGAGCGCGTTATAAATCGCCCTCAGCATCGGGACTCCGCACATCCGGGCGCGAATCCGAATGCAAGCGCGAGTTTCACAGCGCGATCGAAACAGACAGCGGCGCTCAAACCAGCGCCCTGCCCTTCAGGCGCTCGAGAATGCCGAGCGGTGCGCATTCTGGCTGCGCCATCGCCTTGACCGGCAGGAAGAAGGTCTGCTCCAGCATGAACTGGCCGGACATCACCGCATGCGAAGTCTGATCGGAGAAACACACCCACACGCTGCCCGGCGGAAACGGCATGGTCTCCTGCGGACTCGACTTCTGATAGTTGAGATCGGCCTTCATGCTGTCGTGCAGATTCAGCATCAGATGGTCGTATTCGCTGCGCGGCGATTTGGTGACGTGCAGCAGGTTCAGCAGCCACGCCGAGCCCGGCATCTGCGGCTTGATGCGCGGCAGGAAGCGTTTGGCCATATCCTCGAACGGTTCGCCGACGCGCCACACGCGCGGTGCGCCATGCGGATTGACGTTGGTGAACACGCGCAAAATGCGCTCGCCGTAATTCGGCCGCGACGGAAAGGCATCGACGTGCAAACGGCTATCGTCTTTACGCCAGGACGTCTCGCGCCCTTGCACCTCATGCAGCCGCAGGCTCGTCGGCGCGACGCGCAACTTGCTGTTGTATTCGGGGAACAGCCCATCGACGAGCGTGCGCGCATTGGTCTGATAGCGCGCGATCAACGCGCGCACCGCCGATTGCGTGACCGCATCGCCAGCCACGCCGTGCAAGGCGCCGCCGTTCGGCTCAAGACTGATGTTCTTGCGGCTCGGATCGGCCAGTTTGGGATCGAGCAACGCCTGTTCGCCGCCTTCGATCGCAAAGCGCAGGTTCGGGAAATACAGCACCTTGCCGCGTTCGACGCCGGCCAGCAGCATCTCGCGTGGCACGGACAGGTTGCGTCCGTGCCAGTCTGCGTTCGCTACTTCGATGATCTGGGTTTCGTTCATGGTCGCCCTTGAAAACGGATGGAGCGTGAGGCGAAGCACCCCGCATTACAGCGTTACGACATTAGAGCAGGCCGAAACCTGCCAGCGCGGATTTGACTTCTTGCAGCGTGGGCGGCTTGCCGGCTGTGCCGAGGTTGACGACGTTCGGCGACCAGTAGCCGCCAGTACGCCACGCGGTGGCGAAATTGTACAACTCGACTGTCGGCCGCTTCAGCGCCGCCGCAATGTGAACCAGACCTGTGTCAACGCCGACTGTCGCGGCGGCGCCTTCGATCAGGCCGACTACCGCCGGCAACGACAGCCTGGGCGGCACGATAGCCGCACCGCCGAATTCCTTCGCCAGACGCTCGCTGGTGACGCGCTCGTCCTCACTGCCCCACGGCAGCACGATCGACGCGCCGCGCCGCACCAGAGACTGACCGAGTTCGATCCACGCGGTATCGGGCCACTGCTTGTCGGCGCGCGAGGTGGCATGCACGAACACTACGTAAGGCACCGGCAGATTCAGATTCGCCCCCGACAAAGCCAGCGCCGCGCGCCCGGTGTCAATGCCGAAGTCGATATCGTCGGTGGGCTGCGGCAGCGGGTCGTTCAGCGCCGCGGCCACCAGCTGGCGGGTACGCTCGACCACATGGGTGCGCGGCTCGATCGGCACCCTCTTTTTGTAGAAGAAGCGCACCGGCCATTCGAAGCCCGCGCCGTCGGTACGGTTCGCAAGGCCGACCAGCGGTCCACGCGCCATGCTCGCGACCCACGCCGTCTTGATGAGCCCCTGGCAGTCGATCACGAGGTCGTAGTTCTCGGCGGCGAGCGCGCGGCGAAACGCGCCGATCTCGCGCCAGGTGTCGACCGAAAGGATGCGCTTGCGCCAGCGCCGCAGCGACACGGGAATCGCCCGCCGCACGCCGCTGACGAGCTCCACGAGCCCCACGAAGCTTTCTTCGACGAGCCAGTCGATCTGGGCTTCGGGATGGCGGCGTTGGATGCCGGCGATCACCGGCATGTTGTGAACGACGTCGCCCAATGACGACACCCTCACGATCAGTATCTTTTGCACGCTCAAGTGTGGGAAAACCGGCTATCCGGCCCGAAGATGCGTTGAGAAAAGTGCCCTCGCGCGAGGTCCCCCGAGGGGGCGAGGACCGCAATTCTAGCGCGATACGGGTAAATGGCATGAAAAAACGCGGCGCGGTAAGTGAAACCCGCGCCGCGTTCGACGGTGGCCGCGGTTCGCGAAGAACCACGGCGCGCTCGAGCCTTTAGAACGGCAGCTTCGCGTCAGGCTTCTCCGCCATGATCACGCGGCGGAAGTCTTCCTGGATGCGCTTGAGCGCCTCGTCGCTATCGGCTTCGAAACGCATTACCACCACCGGCGTAGTGTTCGACGAGCGCGCAAGGCCGAAGCCGTCCGGGTACTCGACACGCAGGCCGTCGATCTTCACGACGTCGTCCGCGCCGGTGAACTTCGCGTTTTGCTGCAAACGTGCGATCAGTTCGAAGTTTTCGCCTTCTTCGAGCTTCAATTGCAGTTCCGGCGTGGAATTCGAGTTCGGCAGCGAGTTCAGCAGCTTGCTCGGATCCGCCACACGCGTAAGGATCTCGAGCAGCCGCGCACCCGTGTACAGGCCGTCGTCAAACCCGTACCAGCGGTCTTTGAAGAACACATGGCCGCTCATTTCGCCTGCCAGCGGTGCGCCGGTTTCGCGCAGCTTCGCTTTCACGAGCGAGTGGCCGGTCTTCCACATCAGCGGTTCGCCGCCTTTATCTTTGACCCATTTGGCGAGATTGCGCGTGCACTTCACGTCGTAAATGATCTGCGCGCCCTTGTTGCGCGACAGCACTTCTTCGGCGAACAGCATCAGCTGGCGGTCCGGATAGATGATCTCGCCGTCTTTGGTGACGACGCCGAGGCGGTCGCCGTCGCCGTCGAACGCGAAACCGATTTCCGCGTCCGTTTCCTTCAACGCGCGGATCACGTCCTGCAGATTCTCGGGGTGAGCCGGGTCCGGGTGATGGTTCGGGAAGTTGCCGTCGATCTCGGTGAACAGTTCGACCAGTTCGCAGCCGAGCTTCTTGAAGAGCTTCGGCGCGAGCCCGCCTGCCACACCGTTGCCGGTGTCGACCACGATCTTGATCGGGCGTGCGAGCTTGACGTCGCTGGCAATGCGATCCAGATACGCATCGGCGATGTCGTACTCGGTGTATGTGCCGCTGCCATCAGTGAAGTTTTCGTCGACGATGCGCTGATGCAGCGCGAGGATCTGCTCGCCGTAAATGGCCGCGCCGCGCAGCACCATCTTGAAGCCGTTGTAGTCGGGCGGATTGTGGCTGCCCGTCACGACGATGCACGAATCGACGCGGCGTTCGCCGCCGTCGAGCTTCAACGGCACGCTGGCCGCGAAGTAGCCGACCGGAGTCGGCACCATGCCGACGTTGACCACGTCGACGCCGGCCGCACGCAGACCGTCCGACAGTGCCTGGATCAGCTCGGGACCCGAGAGGCGCCCGTCACGCGCGACCACGACGGCGTCGCCACCTTGCGCCCGCACTTCGCTGCCGAAGGCGCGACCGATCGAACGCGCTGTGTCGGCGTCGAGCGTCTTGCCGATCACACCGCGAATGTCATACGCCTTGAAAATAGATTTGGAGATCATGATGGCTCACTTACGTGCAATGGAAAATTTTGACCGACGCATCGCCGAGAAATCGGTAAAACACGCTGTTAAACCGAGCGATGCGTCCTTGCCGGAAGCGATCCGGTTCCAACTTATAATTGCGCCTTTCGGACATACCCTGATAGACGCCCATTCTAATGCTTAGACGCCCACCTTTTGTTAAGTTGCCGCGACAGTCGGCCTGTGGATGGGCATTCGCGCAGATTGCCGGCAGACAACCCGCGCCGCTCGCGCGCCCCGCACAACGGGACTGGCGAGTGTCCACCGGATGCTGACGCTCAAACGCTTCGCCAATCCGGACGTCACGCGCGCCTTCACCAATATCGTCTGGCTCGGGCTGGAGCGACTCACGCAGATCGGCGTGGCAATCGTGATCAGCGGCATGCTGGCACGCTACTTCGGGCCCGACACTTTCGGCAAATGGCAGTACGCGAATACGCTACTGCTGGTGCTTTCGCCAATCACCTGGGTATGCGGCGCGGAAATTCTGGTTCCCACCATCGTCAGCCGGCCGCCAACCCAGCTCGGCACGGTGCTCGGCAGCGCCTTCGCGCTGCGCTTCTCGGTTTCCGTCGCGGCGCTGCTGCTCACGTGGCTTGGCATTGCGTTGCACTTCTTCGACCCGCTGGTGGGCGCCATGCTCGCCGGCCTCGCGGTGACCATGCTGTTTCGCGAGCCGTTCGTCGGCGTGATCAACGCGTGGCTGCAAAGCATGACGTATAGCAAGCCGCAGTTGCTCACCAGCATGAGCACCGCGGTGCTGAAGGCCGGCTTCGCCTATCTGCTGGTGCGCGCCATGGCAACGCCCGCGCGCTTTGGCTGGCTGTGGGCCGCCGAATCGGCGGCGATCGGCGCGGTCTTGCTGATCTATTACATCCGTCGGCATGGCGGCAAGCTCGGCTGGCGTCTCGACCGCTCGCTCTTCAAGCACTTCGCGACCGCGGGCACGGTGTTCTGGCTCGGCCTGGTCTGTATGTATCTGTTCCTGAAACTGGACAGACTGATGCTCGAGCGGGCGATTTCCTTCGCCGACCTCGGGCGTTATTCCGCCGCGCAGCAGTTGAACGAAAACTGGATCACGCTTGCGCTGATGCTCGCGCAGACGATCGCGCCCGCCTTCGTCTACCGCGTGCAAGACGCCGCGCAATTGCGCCGCAACGTGTGGCGGCTCACCGCCATGACCGCCGCGCTGATGGTGAGCGGCGCGATCGTGCTGGATCTGCTGGCCGGCTTCATCATCCGCAGCGTATTCGGACCGGACTTTGAAGGCGCCATCGAGATTTTCCGCTGGGCCGTGTGGCTTTCCGTGCCGGCCGGCGTCGAAGCGATCGGCAATCTGATCGTGCTGAAATATCAGGCCAAATTCGTGTTGCTCTCGAAGTGGCTGCTGGCGCTCGCGATTGCATTCGTCGTCAATCTGCTGGCAATTTCACGGCTTGGCGCTTACGGTGCGCTGGTGGGACTCGCAGCCGGTTATCTCGCCGCCGCGTCAGTTAATCTTTATTACATTCGTTTCAAATTGCGCCCATGACGAACTCATCCGCCGCCGCGCATATGTCTCTCGACGACGTCGCCGTCCTGATGCCCGCGTACAACGGCCAGGCCGACGTCGATCTCACGCTGGCCTCGTTCAGCGAAAACGCGCTAGTGCATGTACTGATCGTCGACGACGGCAGCACGCCGCCGATCGCAGCGCCCACGATCCCGAATATGATGATCGAAGTGCTGCGCATGCCGCAGAACCGCGGCATCGAACGCGCGCTGCAAACCGGCATCGACGCCCTTGCCCAGCGTGGCTTTCGCTACGCAGCACGCATCGACGCGGGCGACCGCAGCGTGCCGCAACGGCTCGCTAAACAACGCGAGTTCATGGAGTCGCATCCGCAAGTAGCCGGTCTCGGCATGTGGACGCAAGTGGTCACGCGTGAAGGGAAACCGCTGTTCATGCTGACACCGCCGGCCGAGCCGCATGAGATCCGGCGCTTGCGGTTCTTTCGTTCATGCCTCGCGCATCCTTCGATGATGTTGCGTATCGACGCCGTGCGCGCGGTCGGCAACTACCGGGCAGCATATCCTTCCGCCGAAGACCTCGATCTGTTCGTGCGTCTGATGGCGCGCTACGACTGCGCGAACCTGCCGGAACTCGGGCTCTACTACGAGCTGAACGAAGGTGGCATCAGCGCGACCAAACGGCGCCGCCAGGTCAGCTCGACGTTGCGTCTGCAACTACGCTACTTCAACGTCGCCAATCTGTACGACTGGCTGGGTCTCGCCAAAAATATGCTGCATCTCGTGACGCCTTACCGCGCATTGCAGCGGGTCAAACGCACGCTGCTTGCGCCGCGTGCGAGTCATTGATTCCGTTACGCCGTCATTCACCCTGTTATTCACCGTCGAGCCCGTTCCCGCATGAAGCCTGCCCTGAAGTCGACGCCCGCGCTACGCATTACACTCGTCTGTAACACCGCCTGGGCAATCTATACGTATCGGCAAGGGCTGATCCGCATGCTGGTTGGACGCGGCGTCGACGTGACGGTGCTCGCGCCGCGCGACCGCACGTTCGGATTGCTCACCGCGATGGGGTGCCGTTGCATCGAATTGCCGGTGGCGTCCAAAGGCACCAGTCCGCGCGAGGACCTGCGCACACTTCTGTCGTTGTATCGTTTGTATCGAAGCATCCGCCCGCACGTCGTGTTCCATTACACGATCAAGCCGAACATTTACGGCTCGGTCGCTGCGAAACTGGCGGGCGTGCAGTCGGTGGCGGTGACCACCGGGCTCGGTTACGTGTTCATCCAGCAGAGCCGCGCTGCGCAAGTCGCAAAAAAACTGTACCGTTTCGCCTTCCGATTCCCGCGCGAAATCTGGTTTCTGAATCGCGACGATCAGGCCGCCTTTGTCGAGCAGAATTTGTTGGCGCATCCTGAACGTGCGCGCCTCCTCCACGGCGAAGGCGTCGATCTCGAACAGTTCGCCTTCACCCCGCTGCCGGAGCGGACGGAATTCAGGTTCGTGCTGATCGGGCGGCTGTTGTGGGACAAGGGCGTCGGCGAATATGTCGAAGCCGCACGGCGTTTGCGTGAACGTTATCCCCAGGCGCGGTTCCAGTTGCTCGGCCCGGTCGGCGTCGACAACCCTAGCGCGATCACACGCGCAGAGGTGGCCGCCTGGGAACAGGAAGGCATCATCGAGTATCTTGGCGAGGCGCACGACGTGCGGCCCTTCATCGCCGGCGCGAACTGCGTCGTCCTGCCGTCCTATCGCGAAGGCGTGCCTCGCACGCTGATGGAAGCATCGGCGATGGGCCGGCCGATCGTGACAACCGACGTACCAGGCTGCCGCGAAGTGGTGGCGGACGGCGTCAATGGATTGCTGTGCGAAGC
Source organism: Paraburkholderia sp. GAS348 (assembly GCF_050434205.1). Lineage (NCBI taxonomy): Bacteria > Pseudomonadati > Pseudomonadota > Betaproteobacteria > Burkholderiales > Burkholderiaceae > Paraburkholderia > Paraburkholderia sp. GAS348. The sequence continues at coordinate 183,929 of NZ_JBNPVT010000005.1, read as the reverse complement.
GCGCAATGCAGAGAGTCTCGCGGCGCAGCTGGCGCGGATGCTCGACATGAGCAGCGCCGAGCGCCGCGCAATGGCTGAACGCGGTCGACAGAAAGTCGCGCAAGAGTTCGACGAACGCGTTGTCGTCGAAACGTATAAAGACCTGGTGCAAAAAATGACGGGTGTTCTACTTTAACGGAGCAACAGCATGACCACGAAGGGCACGATTCTGGTAACGGGCGGTGCAGGATTTATCGGCTCGCACACATGCGTCGAACTGCTGAACAGCGGTTACGACGTCGTGGTAATCGACAATCTCGTGAATAGCAACCGCGAGTCGCTGCGGCGCGTGGAGCAAATCACCGGTAAGCCCGTGACCTTCTACGAAGCCGACGCGCGCGATGAAGCGGCGCTCAAGCGAATTTTCGACGCACACCCGATCACCGGCGCGATTCACTTTGCCGCGCTGAAGGCGGTGGGCGAATCGGTCGCCAAGCCAATCGAGTACTACAGCAATAACGTCGGCAGTTTGCTGGCGCTGCTCGGCGTGATGCGCGATCGCAATGTGAAGCAGTTCGTGTTCAGTTCCTCGGCGACGGTGTATGGCGTGCCGAAGAGCTCACCGATCGACGAATCCTTTCCGCTGTCGGCCACCAATCCTTACGGGCAGTCGAAGCTGATTGCCGAGCAGGTTTTGCGCGATCTGGAAGTGGCGGATCCTTCATGGCGGATTGCGACGCTGCGCTATTTCAATCCGGTGGGCGCGCATGAGAGCGGCTTGATTGGGGAGGATCCGGCGGGTATTCCAAATAACCTGATGCCGTATGTGGCACAGGTTGCTGTCGGCAAGCTGGAGAAGCTGCGGGTGTTTGGCGGCGATTATGAAACGCCCGACGGCACCGGCGTGCGCGACTACATCCATGTGGTCGACCTGGCGCGCGGACACCTGGCCGCGCTCGACGCACTGGTCAAGCGCGATACCAGTTTCGTCGTGAACCTCGGCACAGGCCAGGGCTATAGCGTGCTGGACGTGGTGCGCTCGTTCGAGAAAGCGTCCGGCAAACCGGTGCCGTACGAGATCGTCGCGCGCCGTCCGGGCGACGTCGCGTCGTGTTTCGCCGATCCGGCGGCGGCCGAGAACATCATCGGCTGGCGTGCACAGTTCGGCATCGAACAGATGTGCGCGGATCACTGGCGCTGGCAGTCAACGAATCCGCACGGCTTCGCCTGAATGAAGTGAAAGTCGACGGCGGTGCCAACGAATTGCCAGACAGGAATTCGACCGCCGTCGGCTTTCGTCGCCTCTACGAGTGCGCGACGACTTTTGAAACGGCGTGTACGAGCATCCGCACTTCATCGAACTGCGTTGCCAGCTCGAAACACAGTACGAAGGCCATCGCGTAACAGAGCCCGGGCCATCGGTGGATCCATCGCAAGAACGGCGCTGCGAGAGGCTTTCTGATGGAGTCGCGGGTCATTACATAGGTGACCACAACGCCGATCAGCAACCCAGCGATAACGTCGGTCGGATAATGCAGGCCGAGATAGATACGCGTCGCGCAGATAAAGATCGCCGTGTAGAGTATCGCGGGTATCCCCACGCGGTATGAAACGAGAAAAATTCCCATGGCGACCGACATCCACACCATTGCGTGGTCGCTCGGAAAAGAACTCCAGAATCGCAACTCATGTTCCCCCTCGGCTACTGGAAACTGAAGGTGCAAATCCGGGTTATAGATTGGTCGCACGCGAAATGGCAGGTAATGTGCGAGCAATCTGCCTAGCACGAGTGCCACAAGACCGCTCACAAAGGTCGCGATGACGATCTCGCGCTCCCATTCGCCGCGCTGAGTAGGCCTGAACCAGATCCACCACAGTATGGGGACGAGCAGCAGGCCCTTGAACGTGTACATACCGGCGATCGCTTTGATCGCGCTGTTCACGAATGGAGTGCTGAAGGCGCCGTGGGTCAGGAAAGTCAGGATTGTTAGATCGAATCCGTTCATTGCGGAATTTCCTCAACGTAATCGCTCAAGGGGCGTGGAGACGAAATGCCCGTGACTCGAATTCCGTCCCGCATGCGTGTTCCCGCCCTCTTCCGGGATCACGCCGTCAGCTCCGCTGCTCGCGATGTCAATACCGCCCGATTCTTCGCGCCAGCGCTTCAAGTCGGGCACCGGTCTTTCGTTCTTCCACGGCAATCAGGACCCTGCCGCCTTTGTCTCACTGGTCCCGAGGATCTGAATGCTGATGGTACCTCCACCTTCCCTCAAATTGACTTACAAATGCATTAGTTGTGTGTTATAGCGCCCAGATGAAAACGCCACTACAGGTGCTTCGGTAATATCTACACGTTTTCGTTGGCATCGCAAAGAGGCGCAGTTGTGGACTGCATTCAATATTCGTGAAGACGGGTGACGCACCGAGCCGCGAAGGCTGGCGAACAGACGCGCCGTGCTGCGAGGAATGGATGGATAGATTGAGGGAGGAAAGAAGAACGAAAAGCGCTGCATTGCGCAGCACGCTTCCCTCCCTGGGCCTAGGTGGCGGACAGTTCTCGAATGCGCGGCGCCGCGTGGCTCATTCGATGCCACGCGGTGCGAACGCAATCTCTTAGTTGACTACGATGGCCGAAGAAAGGGCGTTCTTGACGAACGGCTTGCCGACCACCTTGACGTAGTAGGTGCCCGCTTTGGTCACCGGAATCGTGGTCGTGGTGGCTGGGTAGCTCGCCTGGACCCAGGCGCTGTTGGAGTAGCTCCACAACTCCAGGTGATCCACGGTATCCGCGTGCGTGAACGAAACCTTGATCGTACGGCTACTCACCGAAGTGGTCACCCCCAGGCAGTTGTCGATACCCGTCTCGAGCGGAGTCCCCTCGTAGTAATCATCCCAGGTCACCAGTTGCAGAAACGGCAACTGCTTGGCCGAATTGAAGTACTGGTTGATCTTCGTGAAGCTGTTCAGCCACGTTTCGCCGCATTGTTGATCAACAAACGTCGGACCATCCCACGGGGCCAGTGCGCCATTGAAACCCTTGTACGCTGCGCCCATCGTGATTTGCGTCGGGTGCAAATTGGACCGGGTGTAGAAATCGTCCATCGTGGACAGATCAGGCGGCGTAACGTCCGTGCTGGTCGGGTTGACCCACAGGAACGAACCGGCACTCTTGGCAATGCCGAACCCATCCGGCGACGTTGCGTTGTCCAGATGGACGAACTGAATATTCGGATATGCGTTTTGAATGGCCGTCCAGTTGACCCCGCCCGCCGCCGTCAAGCCAAAATCACCGACGACCGGCTTGCCGTTATAGGTCAGATAAGACGCGTCACTGAGGTAATGCGAGTTGATGTAGCTCAACGCGGCCATCACCTTGTTCTGGTTGGTCCCGCTGTAGTTGTTCAACAAGTTCGCGTCGAGCATGATCGCAAACGACAGCTTATTGCCGGACAGCGTAGTGTAATTGTGGATGATCGGCTGCGAAATGAGCCAGTCCTGGTCGCTGATATCGGTCTGCCCCTGCCAATCTACCATCACGCCATCGACACCGCGGCTGACGAGGTCGGCGAAGAACGCCTTGACGTACGTGGTATTGCCGTTCGAGTAGTTGACGTTGACCCCGGTGTCGTTGCCGCCGTCGAACCACGGCAGATAGTGCACCAGCACCTTCGTCGTGTTACCCGGGTAAAGCAGCGTGTGGACGTTGACCTTCGAGACATTGGTCCCACCCGCCAGCGTACCGTTTGAGAAGGCCTTTGTGGCCGCATTAGCCGAAGTGTTCGGAGCCATCAGCGCCGATTGTGCTGTCTGCGCTTGCGCGTAACCCGCGATAAAAAGCGTGGCAACGCCCGCGAGCATAGCGCGGGAGAATTTGGATCTTAGTTTCGTGGACACCATCAATATCCTGACTCGTATTTGATTGAAAACGTAAAGCCGTGAACCTCAGGGTTCACTGCAAAAAAGTAGGGGGGTTGCCCGGCCGAAGGCGCTTTGGCTACCCCGTGGCCACGACGCAAGCGGCAAGGCCGTTACGCCGTTCGCAGCGGCAATGCCCTGCGAGCAGGCTGACTTCGAGATACGGATTCCGCTCTTACTCGGCCACGTTAGGAACGTGATCTTTCTGTAAGCAGTACTGATTGCGATCCGCTTGTTTTCGGTGACGAATAGTAGAAATCCTCCTTCGGATGCCTTGGTTTAAACGTGACTGGACTCGCCCGCTCCATGACGGCTGATCGCCGACGCGCAACACTGAGCAGGTTCCGGAAGCAGCCGTGGCAACGCATTCGATGCCAGATCGGAAAAACTGCCCTTCCGCGCCTGTTCTCGATCATCAACACTGATCTGATGCGAAAACCCAATGCACTTGCGCTTCAATGAGCGACGGCATTGCATACGCGAAACAGCTTCCGGCGATGACAGTGCGATTTCATCTATCTTTCATTTTTGTCGGTTAGTACACCGAAATCAAAATGAAAGGCCGATGCAACTGCTTCCTTTCAAAATCCAGTCGATGAGCACTGGGGATGACACAAGTCGGGGCTCCAATTCCGCTCTTGCGACATCCGGACTACGTCAGCACTCATCCCAATCCACAGACGCGCCAATAGCGCATGCTTTTACCTGGAGAGCGCGGTGAACCTTCGAAGCTCTCTACTTCGCATGGACCGCTCAGTTAATTCGTATTACGAATTAACTTGTAAAAAATTGTTCCACCCTTTCATCGGGCGCGGAATGCTCTTTCATGTGCTCCCAGTCGCCTCGCCGGACTCTTCGAATCCGACGTATCGATATCCAGGTTGTGATCGGAAGCTGCTTCGACTCTTACAGGCTCGGCCCTGTCTTGCCAAACCGAAGACCTGCGACAGAACCGACCCTGGTGACTAGCGAGCCACTCTTACGTCAAAGCCACCCTTCACATCGCTGCCACCGATCGCGGCAGCGCGAGCGCGTCTTGGGCCAATCAGGGACACACCGCTTCCGGTGTGTGCAGGACGAACAGCGAGCGAATTCCGACTGCATCAGAAGCACTAGCGCCGCTAGCACATCTCGCACGCAGCAGCAAGCAAATGACGGCTCGGTGTTTTCACGTAGCAGCGCCAGGCACGAATTATATTCGCAAAAAAACGTTTCAACTCTGCAACGCGGCGAAAGACGCGGCAAAAAAGAGATAGCTCCCCGCATCCAATCGTCTGAAGACAGTTTTTCCTCGCATCCGTCGCAAAGCGCAACAGCTCTTCTCGATTGGTCAGTTGAGCACAATGAACCACTTGACTTACGCGATTCATTCATACCAAAGAGGCAATTTGAACCTAACGATATTCATCTGATCAATAGGATGGCGAACGATTTACCGGACGGACAAGCCAGATTTTTCCGACAGCGAGGTAGCTAAAAACAGCAACGTGTATCGACAAAAAAAATCGACTGTCGACAGCGCATGTGGTGTTTACCCATCACTTTCCAGCAAACCTCTTCGCGTCTCGCGGAGTTGGCAGTGAACAGGATGGATTGGCTTCAGTGAAATGACTTTTTACAACGTTCGTTATCCGATCATTTTTCTCGTCAGCACACCAGATTAGTCCACGAACGTTCGATCAGAATAAAACCGCGAAATGCGACGTAGGGTGCGCGATCTGGCTAATCAGGCAATACGTCTGCGCTAAGAACGAGACCGCCACATTGGGTATCTCATCGAGACATCGATTAGCAATGTTGCAAGCGATGAGTGCGCTCGACGTCATCGTTGACAGCCTGACCGGCCGACGCGCATGGGCGTCTCCTCCAATGACTCAGCGTCGGCTCGGATATGTCATTGCGATGACGGCCTCCGGTTGAGATGGAAATTCGGTAATCGTGGAAGGCGATCCCGCGGGGGCGCGATTTGCAGGCATAATTCAGATCGAAAACGATAGGATACCGAATCAATTCATCGACACTTCTACACGCGGCAGCGCCCACTCACCCGGCGATGTGGGCCGTCGCATTTGCGCAGCGCTGCCATCTGAAAACAGTTGATCCTTGAGTCCGCTGACGCCTACGGTTCGCAACAGAACTCAGTTCGATGGCAGACCACTGCCGCACCAAAGCGCCTCTTAGATGAAAACAGACTATCTGCCTGTTGCTCGCTACCCGAGCCCCGCCGCCTCTAGGCTTCTTTCGTCGCTGAAATGATCATGCTCAGCCAGAATTGCTTGAGGCCCAGCAAGCCGAAACTGTAGAAGAAGAAATCCTTGAACGACTCGACTCTTTTATTTTCCGTATAGTTGATTTCAGCAACCCTCAACCCGCACCGCTTCATTGCATCGTAGATCTCCAGAGGCACGTATTCCCGGCGATGAACCCCTTCATTCTCGAAACTGACCTCGCCGAAAACTTTCTCGGGAGATTGCATGATGGGCCGCATCAGAATCAATCTGATGACGTTTCTGATGTTGGCAAAGTTGGGCGTATTGATGATGAGCTTGCCGTTCTTTTTCAGCAACGCCGATAGCATCAGGACGTGCTCGTAGGGTGGCCTCGGGATGTGCTGAATGATCGAAGAGCTCAGAGCAAGATCGAATTTTTCCTCGCAAACCCACGGCGTGGACAAGTCGCAGCCAATGGTATTGAAGTTGCTCTTTTCGTAGTACTTCCGATGGTAGTCAATGGCCTCAGGAAAATCGACCACCGTGATATCGGCATTTTTGAAACGGTATAGCGCGTGCTCTATATAAGCACTGCCAGCACCCACTGAGATTATTTTCGCGCCATCGGGAATGCTGTCGCAGCACACTCTGAAAATATTCCACAGCCTCTCCTCGTGCGCGCGGATGTACTCTTCCCCCTGCCTGCCGTCATCCACAAATTCTCTGCAAAGGTTTAAGAAATCACTTTTTTTTGCCTTCCCTGTTAACATATTAACCCCCCAGTTTAAGCTCACTTTACTAATAGAAAAGCTGTCGCCCCATGATGGAAAATCGATCCTTGCCGGCATTGACCAACACCGAAGCGATGCCGAACACCGGATTAACCAAAGATTGGCTCCACTGTTCGCTCGTTGCGTCCGAAAGACCAGCGACGTCGGCGTACATTTCGGCATCAGCGGTGCCCATGTTTGCCAGACCCTGAATCACTCAGCGCTGGTGAACGCGCGCTGCTGCATGAACCTCGGTAGGTTCGGCGCCGAGCAGCGCGGCCTCATGCTGTCGTAGCCGGGCTTTCTCTGCCGTATTCATGCAGACGCTTTCATCCGACGTGATGCCCTGTGCTGTTGCGAACGATTGCTGCACATGCACGCCGCTCACAACCCTCAACGAAGCGCCGAGAACAATTTCCGGCAGTTTTTGCTGGGAACACAACAAGCGACACATGCCGGGAACTCCTTCATGCGCAGCGGTCGAAATGGGAGATTGAAAACAGCGATGCAATAAGGCCCGCTCACGTTCGAGCAAGGCCCATTAAACGCCGGCAATCACCCCGACTTAGTTCGGTGGACCACACTACTCGAAAGCAAGCAAAAACCTGCTGCGAAATTGGCTAGTGGGTGGAATTTCCTCAAGCGACCTATCAGGCCGGGCGACCGTGGTGGCCTGCCGCGTCCGGGATGACCCCGCGCGAGACGGATTGCGCATCAACGCGGAGGTGGTTTTGCGCCTCGCATACTGTCGATTGTGGCTTTTTCGCTATGACAACGTAGTCCTGCCAGCAGCGATTCGTCCGTGTGTTGCCAGACATCTGCTTTCTGCGATGCGACGAGCCGCCGCATCCGAATTTGGCCGGAGCAGAAAACGCCTCGTGAATACTCACGGAAAAACGGCGAAACTCCGGCCCTTAAAATCAAACGCGAGGCGCTACCCCGTCTTCAACGCTGCTTTGCATGGGTACTATGCTGCACCACGTCAATCGAGATGGCGGACAGGTTGCCTTCGCCGGCAACGACATTCATCTCCATCTTCGGAGCGTACACGCCTGGCCGGAGCAGATCGCCCCAGCGGCGCGCAAAAACCGGCAGGCTGAAATTGCGCTCGCAGAAGGCGGAAAACCGTATCGCCGCGGCCATTACCTCATTCAGATCGGCATCGGGATTGGCGAGAAAACGCTCCAGTCGCGCATCGTCCATGGCCAGCGCCGCATCTTCAAAATTCAGCCCCTCATACGCCGCGTCATTGCCAACCGGAACGCAACCAAACGAGATAGCCTCCAGCACCTTCGACTTGATGCCACCACGCAGGAACGTCGGGCATAGGGCAATCGAGGTGGGGGTATAGACGTCGTCGAGCGTCGTTGCAAAGCCGGCGAACGTCACGTTCGGCACGGATTCGTATTGACCGGACATACGCCCGTAAATGACCAGCGGGAAGCGCAACTCAAGCTGCTTCCATGACGCCAGCAGGTACTGGATTGCGAGCCGGTTCTGCAACTGGCTGTCCGCGCCGATGAATACGAACCGAACCGGATCGGCGGGCCGCATCACCGGCTTGACCGAGTCGATTGGCGGCGCGATCACATGCACCCGCTTTTTCATTGCGGCGGGCAGGATGCGCTCCAACGCGTCGGCGTCCGTTGTCGAGACCAAGGTCACGGCATTCGAGGAAGCGGCCGCCAGCCGCTCATGGCCTTTCAGCGCATATTCCTCATATCTCAGCATCAGATTGCGGAATAACCGCAAATTGATCAGCGAGACGACCGCCGTCGGGATCGACTTCGCGAGGTAGCCCATAGACAATGGGAAATTGCCGGTCCTCAGGACATGGGCACGCCGCGACATCAGATCGTCCAGGTCGCTGATAATGTGGCTTGACGGATAGCGTCGGCGAACGAACGCGGCATAGTCGACCATCCGGATGCCATCGAAGTAGATGACATCGGGTTTGAACTCGTCGATCGTTTCGATCAGTCGCCTCTTTCCATCCCCACTGGCGAACATGGCGACTTGCAGCGCGCACGGCTTGCCTGCAAGCATGCCTTCGACGATCCTCAGGCCGGCGCGCAGCTTCGAAACGAGCGTGCCCATTTCGAATACCGAGCGGATCTTGAGTTCGCGCACCTCGGCATCCATACCGATCGCTTCGCGAATGAAGCGCAAAGTGCGTTCACGTCCATTCGACGCCGCCTGAGGGATATCCCGGGTCATTACCATCAGTACGCGTTTTCTCATACAGCCTCCGATTGGAGATGGTTCTAAATTCGTTCCAGAGGTCTACGGAAGCAAGCTCAGATCTGAAGAGCCGCCGCGCCAATTGAACAGCTATGCCGCCATGCTCAGAAATCCATCTCGTTTTTTCATATGATTCGTTATGCAAATTAATTGGATAAGGCCGGTGGCGATGCAATCTTCCGCACATCCAAACACGCCAGAAATCCAATTCGCTACAAGATTTGCACTACCTGTGCGCCCCGAATGACTGACGCGATCACCCCACCCGCACGCTGATCTAACTTCGAGTATCCCGCTCGACTTCGATTGCACGGACGCCTGCATCGCGCTGTTCGTGTCTCGCCGCAGCCAGCAGGACCGCTTCGAACTGCTGCAGTTGTCGCGGCGGCAGGAAGTGATCACGTTGTGCGTGGCAGCGGCGGGCAATGTCACGGTAGAAAACCGGGTCGTCGACGAGTCGCCGGATGAGCGCCCCGAGTGCTGCGACGTCGCCACGCGGCACGGTCAATTCGGGAAAGGCACCGAATACTTCCGGCAGTCCGCCCGAGGCGAACGCGATCGATGGCTTGAAAAATTCCCAAGGCTCGAAAGCGACCATTCCGAACGGTTCGTTCCACATCGATGTGACGACCACGAGATCGACCAATGAGTAAAAGTCTTTCGGAGCGACGAAGCCATAACGCACGACCGGCAGATCCGGGTGCGCGGCGATCAGTTGGTCCAGAACCTGTTCGTTGTCCCGGCCCGCGATATGCAGTTCCAGGTCGCCTCTATGCGCCGCCGCCGCGCTCGCAAAAAACTCACGAATACCCTTCGTCGCGTCGGTGCGTCCGATAAAGCCGACCCGAAAAGGCTTATGCGGCTCGGCGGGCGTCGCGGGGATCGCGCTGAACGGCTGCCGCGCGTTATGGATGACGCAGGGCAGCGCGCGGCTGAAGAAATTTTGTTGCCGATGGCGCTCCAGCACAAAGTTGCTGACTCCGACCACATGCCCCACCAGCCGCGAGAACCACGCCTTCGGGGACGAAACGGTCCGACATCCCTGGCATGCCTGCTCACACGCGCGACCGTTGCGGAACATCGTCGAGGTCGGGCATAGCAGCCAGTAGTCATGCAGAACATGCACGACCGGGATCCGCAAACACCATGCAGCGAGCCATATGGCCGGCCCCATTCCCTTGAGGTTGTTCGTGCAGAGGGTGTCGATATCAAGGCGCCGCAGATGACGCAGTGCGTAAAGGAATACGAACGGGTTGAACGTATCCAATGCACCGAACAAGGCCTTTTTCAGTCCGCTTCGCACGGCATGCGAGAACTGGTTGTAGATGTTCGTGTTCGGCATGCTGTGCACGCGAAGACCATCCACGACCGCTGTTTCAGCTGCGCGCGAGTCCGACAAGGTCAGAATGGAAACGTCATGACCCCGGTCACGAAGCTGAACCGCCAGATCGTAGACGATCAACTCGGTGCCCCCGACAACCTTCGGAGGAAAGCGATTATTGCAGAGGCAGACTTTCATGGCGCCACCTCCACGCGCGTCCCCTGTCCGAAGACGACAGCCCAGAACAGGACGATGGACACGGCCGTCGCCACCGCCGGCGCATACATCACGAGTACCGAAGGCATCACGAATGGCGCCACTCCGATTGCAACGATGGTCACGACGAGCTTCACCGTCATCAGCCGGTAACGCCGGGCAGCGATGAGCCAGGTAGTGAGCCCTGCGTCCACGAACGTAGCGATCGAGCATGCGGTGCCGAAAATCATGACCGGCACACCGGCTTCGAACGCAGGTCCATAGATCGCCAGGAAGACCGGCCGCCCCGCGAACAGGCTTCCGACCAGTGCTACTGCGGCGATCACCGCCAGATAGGCACTGAGCTTGATCGCCTTGCTGCGCAACTGGTCCTCGCCACGAGCGGCGAAGACCATTGCCGGTGCAAGAGCCAGCGCAAGCGTCGTACCGACAGAGTTCCACTGCTCGATGAGCGACGCCGCTGCCGAATAAATGCCAAGGTCCGTCTTCGACATCAGCGTGCCCAGCAGAAGCCGGTCCATTCGCAACACCAGCATGCTGGCGGCAATCGCCGGCCAGATCCTGAGTCCGCGCACGACGAGCGTTCGCGTGACCATTTCCGAACCGTGCAGGGATCGCGGTCGATTGAAGGCGAGTGTCCGATAACGGCTGAACGGCGCGGCGGCGGCCACGCAGGCTTCGAGCGGCCATGCGAACGACGCGACGACCGCACCAACCGACGCGTGGGCGGCACCCAGCAGCCAGAGCACCCGAACGCCGCTTGCGTAGGCTTTTGCCCGCGTGATGACCCATGGCTTGGTTTCCGCATAGGCCATGAGGGCGCCGAGCGCAATGGGCTCGCCCAGCATCACCAGTCCGGCGATCAGCGTCAGGGCGCCGCTCGAGGACTGCATCAGCAACCCGACGACAATCAGAAAGAGCAGCGTCACGCTGAGCGTCGAACCCAGGCGCAAACGGAAGGCCCGATAGAACACGAGGTGTCGCAGTCGGGGATGCCTGCCGAAGATCGGCGCTACGGCCTGAGCGCTGAATATCAGTGCGGCGCTGCTAACGACATACGCAAGCGACAATGCGAACTGCAGTTCACCGAAAAAATGAGCGCCGTACAGACTGGCGAACAGGTGATTACTCGCGACTGCCGCGAGCGCCCCGATGACCTTTTCGCACACCACGCCGGAGAGCGACGAAAACAGCAGTGTTCTGAAAGATTTCACGATGCCACCAGCCGTTTCATTTTTCTCGCCGTGGACCGCGAATCAACCAGGACCCACCACAGGAACGCCATGGCCACGTAGAACAGCGTGCGAACACCGAAGAAAGACCAGTAGTCGCCTTGCTGGAGCCCGGAGGACGCATAGCTGAGCACCTTGACGACCAGCCAGAGCATGATCACACCGCCACGAAGCGCGAACACTATCTGCAATGCGCAAAGCGCACCGTATATCACGCCCGTTAACGCGACGAACAACGCGCCGCCAGCCAGGCCGAACCAGAATACTGGAATCGCCATCTGCCCCATGGTGAAGGTGATGTCGTCCTTTATATACCCTGTTATCACGTGCGGCTCGCCGTATGCGACCATCACGTCGCGCAAGCCGCTGTAGCCAAAGCTGTCGTCGAAGCTGGGCGCGTCCATCGAGAACAGCGAATGCACGAAGCGCCAGAATGCCGGCGCGCCGCCCAACGGAGGCGCGGCGAAGAGATGCGCGTCGTAATCGACCACGTACCAGACCTGCCCCTGCAGTAGCGAACGGTCCGTCATCGTGTTTTGCACATCGAGTCCCTGCCCCTGGTAGGCCGAAAACACCGAACCGACACCGATCACCAGCGCGATGGCGCCTCCGATTGCCATGTATCGTAGTACTGGCTTGCCTTTCATGACGAGCACCGCAACCACAGGGGCGAGGACGGAGAGGCCGAAGTGCAGCACGGACATGAACTGCTCGCCGTGAAGGATATAGAGATCCGTCGTCGCAATGATTAGCAGGATCGAAAAGCATTTGACTGCACGGCTTTTGCTGGTGGCGAGCGCGCCGAGAATCAACGCCAGAAACGTCTGATTGTTCAGGAACAGGTTGAACAACACACTCTCGGTCCCAGTACTTCCATTGCGAATGGTGTAACGGTTCACACCATTGAGCAGCGCGAACCCTTGGGTCAGCCCCGCTGCCACGCCGGCGCCGATAATCGCGAGCGCCAGTGTGAATCCCAGCGCTACACTGCGCAGTTCAGTGGTGATCAGCGCAACCGGCACGCTCGTGTCGCGAACTTTCAAATATCGATTGAAGCCGTAGAGCGCACAACCGACGAAGGCGACATAGAAAAGCAACTGCCGGCTAAAGGCGCCGTTCGCTTCACCCTGGACCGCCGTTTCGGTCATCAGACCGCCCGCCTCGATGCCGATGCCGGCGACAAATCCAGTCAGCCCGATCATCATGAAAAAGAGCATCGATACTGAAAAGAGCGGTTGCGTTACCACCAGATAGATGACCGCGAGCACTGCCAGCACGAAGGTCCACGTCGCGCTCGCCTCGGCGTAGCCGAGGTATGGCAGCGCCGTATTGAACAGCAATGCGGCGATGCCGACCGCCGGTACGATCAGGTGAGTCATGGAGATCGTCGGTTCGCTAGCCTGATGGATTTGCATGGCCTGTCCGCTTCTTATTCTGCAGATGTGTACTCGCCGTCGGGAGCGTCGGCGCCGATAGCCCTAAGCAGACTGCGGCGCAATGAAACGCAGACGACGTCCGACGAGTACTGCCGCGCATTGATCTTGCCGCGTTCGACGAGGCGTTCCGCCAGCGCGGGGTCGTTCGCGAGACGAGTGATCGCCGTCACCCACGCGTCGGGATCGGCCGGATCACTGACCGGTAAAAACGAATCGCCCATCGTCGCCCGATAGACCTGCGTGTCGGAAGCAACGACCGGAATCCCGGCGATCTGCGCCTCGATCACGGTCCGGCCGAAGCCCTCATGCAGTGACGCCGAGACGTACATGTCCGCGGCCTGATAGAGATAACCGAGGTCTTCGTCGCTGACGGAATCGAGGAAATGAGCGCGGATGCCCGACTCGCTGACCAGCGTCGTGCATTCCTTGCGATTGGAGAGGTTGAACGGCTTGCCGGCGCGAACGATCACGAGATCCTTGCGCGCCATCCTGGCCAACGCCCGAAACAGCGTCACGTTGTTCTTGCGGGTCTCGTCGGAGCCGACGTTCAGCAACAGGATCGCATCGCCGATCTCCAAACCCATGTGCTCTTTGACGATCGCCCTGGCGCGAGCCCGCGCAGCGCGCGGCGTTGGCTCATCAAACGGCGAATATTTGTCTTCGAACGGGCAAGGCATGATCTGGATGCGCTCGGGTGGGACCGGCACGACTTCGCGCATCTCCGTCGCGGTCACTTCACTTTCCACCAGCACGAGATTCGACCTGGCGACTTGTCCCCGGATTGCGCGAACATACAATTCCTTGAGCCGCTCCGTTAAGCCTCGCGCTTGCCCAGGACGTTGAACGTGATGGAAAAGCACGCAGACCTTGCCACCGGCAAGGCGGATGCACGGAACGAGGAAGCTCAGATCCTCCTGATAAAGCACGATCATTTCGCACGACCGGGCTACCCGGATCGCATGAAGCGGATACAGAACGAACTGCCACCAGTAGCGCTTCAGTGAACGGGATTCAGCAGGAATATCGATCACCTCGACATTGAAGCCGGTGCTCCTGTTCAAAGCCCGGATAAATATCAGGCTATGTTGACTTACGCCGTTCCAACTGCTTGGCCGCGGCCCCATAAACCAGACGATCCGTAGGTCGCCGCGCGCATTCGGAACTGCGCTTTCTGATGAGCCTGAATTCTCCAGCCCCCCGGTTTCCGGACCCGCCAGCATCGAAAAAAATCTCATGAATATCCCCGATTGCGACAATGCGCGTCCGCCTTGTGATCAAGCTGGAGCTGCTGAGCAGCCGGTGAACGTTGTTTAGTCCTGGGAAGATATGTACCGGTAAGCATTCGAGTAATACCCGTAACGCAGCGGTGAAGGTGCAAAGCCGTTAAACACCAGGCCATCGATAGTCGTCCCGACCTTCGCGAGCCGCGCCACCGATTCGACGACCTCGGCATAGCTCACTTGCCCTTGCCGCGCCACGAAAACCGTCATGTCCGCATGTCTCGACATGGCTGCCGCATCGAGCACCGGAAGGACCGGCGGAGAATCGATGATGACAATGTCGTACTCGTCTCGCAGCGACTCGATCAGCGGTCCAAAATTGTCGGAGCCCAATAGCTTTGCCGCCTTATTCGTTTTCTTGCCTGCCGGCATCGCGTGAAAATTCTCACTCGGCTTGGCGATGACGTCGCCCGACTCGAGTGTGCCCTGCAGGACCCCGGACAAACCGTTGCTGGTATTGACGGAAAGATAGCGATGGAACTTGGATCGACGCATGTCCGCATCGAGCAGCAAGGTCTTCAGTCCTTTTTCGGCTAGCAGATACGCAAGGTTGGCCGAGATCAGCGACTTGCCCTGGTTGGGCACCGCAGAAGTGATCAGGACGACCTTGCCCCCTTCCTTCTCCGCAAGCGAGCATCGCACCGCGAGCGCAAGGCTCTCCATGGCCTCGACCAGCGGTGTTTCCGTTTCCTCTGCGCTGATCAGAAAGGTATGTTCTGCCTTTTTTGCCTCTATTCTCTGCGCTGGCGAAGTCGGCAGGATACCGAGCGTATCGATACCGACCAAGGCTTCCAACCGCTTCGGGTCACGAATCCGGCCTGAACCGAGTGCCGTCAGCTGCGTGGCAATGAAGCCGAATAACGCGCCCGCCATGCCCCCGAGCGCCAGCGCGAGCACCGGATTCGGGCGCCCCGGCTTCTCCGCCACCTCCGCGTGATCCACGATCGACGCGTTGCCCCCGTTGCCAGCAGTAGCGATCTGCAACTGCTGCGCATTATTCATGAGGCCCACATACAGCTGGTTCTCGACCTCCACATCCCGTGAGAGCCGCAGGAGTTCCTGCTGCAAGCCAGGCAGTTGCGCAATGCGGGCGGACAGCTGGTGCGACGTGACGTCGAGTTGTTTGAGTTTTCCCAGTACGGCATCCAGCGGCGCCTGACCCAGCTGGTACTTTGACCGCAGCTCCTGGTAACTCAGGTTGGTTTCGAGTCTGGCCTTCTCGACCGCCGCGGACTGTTCGAGCAACACCTTGATTTCGCCCTCCACATCAATGCTGCCCTCGCGATAGCGAAACGCATTGAGTGCCTCTTCCGCTTTTTGCAGCCGGGCGCGCACAGCCGGAATTTGGGTGTTGAGGTAGCTCAGGCTGCGTTCCGACTCCTGGGCGCGGCGCGTGACGTTGTTCGCCAGGTACGCGTCAGCAATCGCGTTGACGAGCCGTGCGGCATAGAACGGGTTGTCGTCGTTGTATTCCACCTCGAACACGCCTGATTCCCGCTTGGTCTCGGCAACGTTGAGCTTCTTGATGATTCGGTCGACCTGCCCCTGCGTCGCATGCCTGATGATGCTAAATTCGGTTCCCGGACGCCCGACCACCGCCTTCACGAGGACCCGGTAGTCGCCGGAGACGGCGGGCACCCCGATGGTTCCGCCAAGCAACTCATTGCCGTTACGGTCCTGCAACGTCCACTTGTTGTCACCCTGATAAACGAGCTTGTGGGGCTTGCCCATCTGAGCCGCGGGAACTTCGAACGAACCCAGCGTGAGGTTCTCCCCCCCCCATGCCCAATGCGTCGCCCCGAACGGCGCGCTTGCGAGACCATCCGGCTCCCTGGACAGGACCGTGGCGAGCCAGCGGCCAAATAGGGGGAAAGTGTTCGTGACCGTGAAGGTCGTATCGGCAGCAGATGCTTCGACTGCCTGTGTGACGACGGTCCGTGAACGCGCCACGTCGATCTCGCCGAGAATCGGAGAACCATTGACATCGAGAGCCCGTGTCACGGTCGATAACGAGCCCAAAGCACTGCTCTTTTTGTCCTCGATCTGGATCAACGCGTTAGCCGAGTACATGGGTGTGGCGAGCAACACGTAAACGCATCCCAGCAGCAGTCCCGACAAAAGGACGCTGAGGAAGAGATATCGATAAGTCAGTACATTTTCCAACACATCGAACATCGATAGCGCCGATTCATCTTGACCAATAGCGGGGCTTCTTTCGCGACCGATATCGTTGCGCATTTGCAAACTCCGAGAAATGAAAACGGTGCTCTGGCGCCGGGCAAAATCCGCGGGGCCGTTCTCGGGGCACCATGGCTTGCGTGCCTAGGCGTCCGGAAAATAGAGCTGACGGAACAAAACCTGCTGGACTGGAATACCAACGTCCGCGAATAATTCATAAAATGCAGACTTTCGGTTCACGCTCTGAATCATGAGAACAGTTAAGTGGATACTGCCCGTGCTGACTATGTGTTTCAGTGCGCTACCCCTCACTGCACAATGCGAAGAATCGGTCCAGACGCTCGCGCCGCCGAATACATCGGCAAGCCTTACTTTCGCGGGCACGTCAAACGGTAATCTCGGGGGATCGACATCAGTTTCCAATGTCAATATTCACACGCTGCTTTATCCGGGGCACACGACCAAGGTGCTTGCGCACTATCTGCCGTGGTGGGCCGATCCCGCATCGCGCCGCGTCTCGGTAGGCTATCGCTCAGACGATCCGGCGCAAGCGCTGCGGACGTTCAAGGACATGCAGGCGCGCGGTGTCGACGGCGTCATCGTCGATTGGTATGGCCAGACAGATACGCACGGCGGCCAGCCAGATACGCGCGACCAGCCCGAACCCATTGATGTCGCGTGGCGCAAGTCGATGCCGGTACTGGCGAAATTCCCCGATCTCTCGTTCTCGATCATGGTCGACAGCGGGACTTACTCCTTCAATCGCTGCAAGGACTGTGACGTTACTCAGACGGTCCTTTCTCAACTCGACTATATCTCACGCACCTACTTTTCCTCCCGACAATACCTAAGGTATAACGGCCATCCGGTGGTATTCGAATTCGGCATGGACTGGTCCGGCAAAGTCGACTGGTCGCGCATCCAAGCCGCGCATCCCGAGATTTCCTGGATTCACATCCACAAGCAGGGATTCGACCGGGATTACAGCGCGGGCGCCTTCGTGTGGGTTACCGCTGGCCCCGCGGCGCACAAAGTCAGCGTTGCGAATCTATCCCAGCTAAAGGAGTTCTACCGGTATGCGCGAACGGAGCCGGCGAAGATAGCGACTGGCGGCGTCTTCAAGGGCTTCGACGATGATCTGGCCTCGTGGGCCAAGCCCAAGGAAAAGCAGTATATGCCGCAAGCTTGTGGCAATACCTGGCTGCAGACCTTCGATCTCGTCAACCAGAACTACAGCGCCACGCGTCAGCTGCCCTTCCTGCAGTTGATTACCTGGAACGATTACGAGGAAGGTACGGCGCTGGAACCCGGGATCGACAACTGCGTCACGCTGCAGACACATCTTTCCGGCAACGCGCTCGCCGTCAAACTGTCACATGCTGCGACCGTCGATCACCTCGAGCTCTATGAGTCGTTGGCGGGGGGCGGGTTTCGTTTGATGAATCGGTATGCGCCGGCGACGGCCGTTATCGCGCTCCCGGCGAGCGCCTCCGGAACGCTTTACCTGAAGGCGGTCGGCAAACCCTTCTTCAGAAACGTTTTATCGTCGCCGATCATGGTCGGGCGCTCAGAGTGACGCCCGATTGACGTTCGGGCTCGCGCAGCCGGTCCTGTCCGAACCAGTCGGTCAGTTCGGACAGCCCGTCGATGCGCGAACCGAGCGATGCGGGCAATTCGAGGTCGTGGCCGCCGATCGGCGCCAGCAGGAAACGATGCCCCACTCCGGCACGCGCCGCCGCCTCCAGATCCGACAGCTTGTCGCCTATCATCAGCGATCCTTCCATGTCCAGATCAAGGTCCGCGCGCGCCTGGACCAACATGCCGGGCTGCGGCTTACGGCAATCGCACGCCTGCCGGTAATCCCCCAGCCCGAACTCCGGGTGGTGCGGGCAGTAGTAGACACGGTCTATTCGCGCGCCCCTGTTCTGGAATTCGCCCAACATCCAATCAGTGAATGCCTGGAACTGACTGACCGGGAAATAACCCCGGCCGATGCCCGCCTGGTTCGTGACCAGGACCACCGCATAGTCCGCGTGATTCGCCGCTCGCACAAGCTGGAAAATGTCTTCGACGAACACGCATTCGTTCGGCTCGTGCACATACCCGGAATCGATATTGACGACCCCGTCCCGATCGAGGAAGAGCGCTTTACGTGTCATGGGCCGATTGTTCACACATGAGCGGCACCACATGCTGGGCCCGCGCATAGTCCGACGGAATGCCGATATCGATGAACTCCGTGATCTCCGGGAAGACGCGGATGTCGAGAGAGGTGATCTGGCGGCGCAGGAAATCGTCTTCGAATGAAAAGCGTTCGGGTAGATCAAAGCCAAGCAGCCGCGCTGCATCGACCGCATACACGCCGGCATTGATGAACCCCGGCGCCTGCACGGGGCGCTTTTCTTCGAACGCGATCAGGCGCCTCGATCCGGCGTCGAATTCGAGCGTTCCATACCGTGACGCATCGGACACGCTCGTCGCGGCAATGGCCAGGTCGGCGCCCCCGACATCGAAAAATTCGACGAAGCTGCACAGATCCAGATCCGTGATCGTGTCGCCGTTCAGGACGATCATCCGCGGCGCGCCGCAGGTCCGCAGCGCATGCATGATCGCGCCGCCCGTGCCGAGCGGCTTGTCCTCTTCGATGATCGTCACCGACAGTCCCAGGGACTGCCGTGACAACCAGTGGGTGATCTCACCGCATCCATAACCCAGCGACAGGACGACGTCCGTCACCCGCTGCTGCTCCAGCCAGCGCAGCATCCAGGCGAGAAACGGCTGGCCATCGACACTGGCCAGTGCTTTAGGAAAACCTTCGCCGAGCACCGGCCGCAAACGCGTACCGAGACCACCCGCCAGGATCAGACATGGAAGCATTTTTCTCATGACGCGAAGATGTTCTCTTCCACAATGCCGCACACGATGTGGCCGCAGACCAGATGGCCTTCCTGAATCTTGGGTGTGGACGTCGAGGGGATCTCGATGCAGAGATCGGTGCGGGCGCGCATTTCGGCTACGCCCTCCGGATGGTTGCCGGTGAAGCCGACTCTGAACAAGCCCCGTTCATTTGCGACTTCGAGCGCGCGGAGAATATTCGGCGAGCGGCCGGACGTCGAGTACGCCCAGAAGATGTCACCGGGCCGACCGACGGCTTCGATCTGCCGCGCAAACAGCTTTTCATAGCCGTAGTCGTTGCCGATCGCCGTCATCACGGAGGTATCGACGGTCAGGGCAAACGCCGCCAATCCCGGGCGATCGAAATTGAACCGGCTAACGAACTCACCCGCAATATGCTGCGCGTCCGCCGCACTGCCCCCGTTGCCCGCGAGCAACACCTTGTTGCCGGCGCGCAGCGCTTTCGTGACCTGCTGCGCCAGCGCCTCGACGTTTGCGATGACCTGGCGGCTGTTTGCGAGCGCGCTCAGAACCGCGACGGTCTTTTCGATTTCGTTGTTGACGGTAATGCTCACGATACCCTCCAGGATTGGGCTCCGACGTCGGTAAACGTGCAGGACATGACCTGGCCATCGCGGCTGTCGAGCGCGCGCATCACAGCCGAGCGGTCGATCGGGTCGACGAAGAACATCATGAAACCGCCGCCTCCCGCGCCCGAGACCTTGCCGGCTTTCGCCCCTGCGTTGGTGGCGATCCTCCACAGCTCGTCGATCGACGGATTCGAAATGTTTTTCGCCATGCGCTTCTTTGATTCCCACGAGTCGCGCATGGAGGCGGCAAAACCGGCGAAGTCGGCGCGCAAAATCGCCTCTTTCATTCTTGTCGCTTCCACCTTGACTTCGTGAAGAGCGGCAAGCGGATCCGTCAAATTCTCCGTCACATTGTTGCTTTGCTCTTTGATGATATTGGCCGATTCGCGCGATACGCCGGTGTAGAACAGCACCAGCGACGCCTCCAACTCGGCCTTCGTTTCCTGCTTGATCCGCAATGGATTGACGATGACCTTGTCGCCATAAAATTCCATGAAGTTGAGGCCGCCAAAGGTCGCCGCGTACTGGTCCTGCTTGCCGCCTGCGAGGGCAAGATCGATCCGTTCAATGTCGTAAGCCAGTTTCGCGACGTCGTATTCGCCGAGTGGCAGCGAAAGCAGTTCGCAAAAGGCCCGCACGAGCGCGACCACGACGGTCGACGAAGAACCCAATCCGGATCCCGGAGGTGCTTCTGAATGCGTGGTGATCGATACGGCAAGCGGATGGCCGCCATTGAATTGCCTGACGATCCGGTTGTACACCCCGACATGCAAACCCAGGCCCTTGATTGGCGGGAGCTCAGGGGAAATATTTCCGATCCAGCGCACCTGCGTATCCGCTGCGCTCAGTTCGAGCTTCGCGTCATCGCGTGGCACGATCGACGCGTAGGCAAACTTGTCAATGGTGACGTTAAGCGCCAGTCCGCCAAAACGATCGGAGTAAGGGGAAACGTCGGTTCCGCCTCCAGCCAGTCCAAGCCGCAGGGGCGCGCGTGCGCGGGCGATGAAGTGCGTCATGATTTGTCCTTTCTCGGTATTAGACCGGCCATGTCAACCTGTTATGTATTGACAGCAACATCAGAACCAAACCGCAATCAACAAAACATTAGTACAGCGAATAACAATGAATACTTGATGCAACTGCCTTGACAGCCTGATGAATACGAAACCTGATCGAGCCTTACAACAACAGTGGAACGGCGCTTCACTTGACCGTCAAAGCGCTTCGTCGCCGTAACAAAAACCGGGTGCCCGCGATGGCGTCTTCAGTTTTTCGTCTCCAGCAAAGGCTCCATTTTTGTCTCCTGTCGGGCGAAGAAGTCACGCATGCGCTCGCAGATGAACGTGATGTCGTCGCGCATCAGAGCCGGGTAGCTCGGCAGGTTGATGCCTCGGCGCGAGATATCGTCTGCAACCGGGAAATTTTGGCCCGGCGCCGCATACATCTCCATCTGATGGACCGGATAAAACAGCGGACGGGTTTCGATACCGTCGAGCTGGAGCGCGGCGCGAAGCGCGTCGCGCTCGCGGGCGTCGTCGACGAGAATGGATACCATCCAGTAACTGTGTTGCGTACGCGGATTGGTATCGTGCGTACGCACTGGCAGCCCGACCAGGCTCTGCCGATACCATTCGGCAATTTGCTGCTTCTTGGCGATCAGATCGTCGATAGACTCCATCTGCGCGCATCCAATCGCCGCGCACAAATTCGTCATCCGGTAGTTGAAGCCGATTACGTCGTGCCAGTATTCCCGCTCGCTGCTCACTCCCTGGCTTCTAAGATGCCTGACTTTCCGGGCAAGCTCGGCGTTGTTGGTTACCACCATGCCGCCTTCGCCGGTCGTAATCGTCTTGTTGCCGAAAAAGCTGAAGCAGCTGACATCGCCAATCGTGCCCACGTGTGCGTCGCCGTATCGTGTTCCGATTGCCTCCGCACAGTCTTCGATCACATTTAGCGAATGCTTTTTCGCCAGCGCCATCACCGCATCCATGTCAGTAGCCTGACCGTAGAGATGCACGACGACAATTGCTTTGGTCCTGCTGGTGATCTTGCGCTCGGCATCTTCAATGTCGATTTGCCAGTAAGCGCGCTCGCTATCGACGAACACCACATCCGCGCCGGTGTACTTCACTGCATTCGCGGAGGCAATGTAGGTCAAGGTCGGAACCAGCACCTCATCGCCCGGGCCAATGCCCAACGCGGCCAACGCGACGTGCAGCGCGACGGTGCCATTGCTGACGGTAATCGCGTGCTGCGCGCCCAGCCATGATCCAAACGAATCCTCGAACTGCCCTACATATTTGCCCTTCGACGAGATCCATGTCGAATCGATACAATCGACCACCAAAGCTTTCTCGCGACCGTTTAGGTAAGGAGAATAGACGGGATATCTGAGGTTCATATGCTCATATCCTATTATCAAACAGCCGAAACTAACGATAAGAAGAATTCCGTGAGCGGACAGAAACCAACTGTTTTTGTCGCTCGCCCTCAACACCCCGCCGTCCCGTCTATTTGGACTTCGAGTGTCGCCTTGTATTTACGGACTTATGTTCTTGTTGTTTTTTCTTCTGCCTCTGGTCTGAAGATTCGACGCGAGCGCGCACTTGAAAATGGCATGCGCCCGATTTGGCCAGTCAACTCGGTGCAGAAAGTATTAATTCTGTGTCCCGCGCTGGCTCCGGAATTCCGAGCCGAATGATGACAAAGCCTGATGCGTGCCTCGCGCCACTCCAGGCCGCTAACACCTTTGCCTTGCCGTTACATGCAGATTACGTTTCGATCTCCGGGATATCCGTGCGCTGAACAACACAAGAGGGGTAACTGCCGCCGGCAATAAATCGGTGTGCATTTTATGCAACGGTGCGGAAGTTCGAAGACCGTTTTATCTTTGGCAATCGGTATCCATTTCCGAAATGCCGGCGGTGGCCGGTAATGGGCATACTGGTTTTTGACGCCTATTAGCGATCAACGCAGACGACGCCCAGACATCTTCTGCGCCGCCGCGCGTGACCGATTGCCGGGCGCACGTATTGGACATCGGGCCAACCAGCGCTTTTGGTACTACTTTGCCGGTCCCCGGCCCGCTCGAATGGGCTATTGCAGCCCTTTTTTCGCCGTATGGGGCCTTCCGCACAGTTCAGGCCCATTTCGTGATACCAAACACCCCTCGAATTTTCCCTTCTCAGATAGACTTGCCCCACAACCGCGAGATTTACGGAGGCCGAGAATGGACGCACTGCTGGGCTTTTTGGTATACGGGGCATCGGTAGCCGCGATCATTGCGGCGGCAGCCGGGAGCGACGGGCCGCTGTGGTGGGCTAATCTGCTGATCACCGTCGCGGGTGGCCCTGCTTTAGCAATGGGACTGTCAATAGCGACCCGGGGCATCGTAAGCGGCGTCGAAGCATCTGCCCTGGCATTTGCGGTGCCGCTTATCGGCCTGTCTGTCGCTGTATACCGGCAAAGCAGCCAGCAAGTCGCTGCAGAGAGCGTCGGTTGACGACGGCCGTTCAAAGTAATGTAGCAACAGCGCATTAACGCCGCCTTCACTGCGCATGCCATCGCATCTGTAGCTATGTCTATACCGGTGTATGGCGGCTTCATACGGTCCGTTCCTTAATTCGTTCAGGTACAGAGCTAGCCTGCCCCGCGTCGAACACCGCATTTCGGGCAGTGATGGCCCACGACGCGCGCGCTAGCTTGTTGGCTAGCTCATGCCACGACGTTCGAATGCCGGCGTGTCAACATTGAACGAACCTACTCGGCGAGGCGGCCGGTTCGCTTATCAAGCTGTCGCATGTAAGCTCGCGCGCACAAAACCATCACGCGCCTGATGTTCTTGTCGCCAGGCCTGCTGATGCCAAGCAGATTCGCCCTTCCTCCAGTACTTCGCCATCCGGGATTTTCCACACGCTTGGCGCGAACGCTACTTTTCAGGACGGCGCGCGTTTCGTTTGTATAATTCGGCGTCTTCGCTCAGGCCCACTTTCATGCTTAGTTTTGCGCTCGGCTTTCTCGTTTCACTGCTGATCACGCTGTTGATCGTGCGCTATGCGCATCTGCATGAAAAATTCTCAACCGATACCGATCTGGCCGGCGTGCAGAAATTCCATGTGCGCCCGGTGCCACGTATCGGCGGTGTTGGGATTCTGATCGGGCTGATCGTGTCCGCGGTGCAGTTGCATCATGCGTATCCCGCCGTGTCTGGCGGCATTCTGGGGCTGATCGCTTGCGGTGTGCCGGCGTTCGGCTCGGGATTGGTCGAGGATCTGACCAAGCGCGTGTCGCCGCTCGCGCGGCTCGTCTGCACGATGGCAGCAGCCGCCCTCGCCTACTTCCTGCTGAATATCGCCGTCACGCGCATCAGCGTGCCGCCGCTCGACTTTCTGCTCTCGTATGCGGTGATCTCCTGCGCGGTCACTGTGCTGGCGGTCGCTGCGCTTGCCAACGCGATCAATATCATCGACGGCTTCAATGGCCTGGCGTCGATGGTCGCGTTCATGATGTTCGCTTCACTCGCTTACGTGGCGTTCCAGGTGCACGATCCGATCGTGCTGTCGGCATCGTTCATGATGATGGGCGCGGTGCTTGGTTTCTTTATCTGGAATTTTCCGGCGGGGCTGATTTTTCTCGGCGACGGTGGCGCGTATTTCATCGGCTTCATGCTTGCCGAGTTGTCGATCATGCTCGTGATGCGCAATCGCGATGTGTCGGCGTGGTATCCGGTGCTGCTTTTCATGTATCCGATCTTCGAAACCTGCTTCTCGATTTACCGGAAGAAGTTCATTCGCGGGATGTCGCCGGGGATTCCCGATGGCGTGCATCTGCATATGCTGGTTTATAAGCGGTTGATGCGATGGGCGGTGGGGGCGAGGACGGCGCGGGAGTTGACGCGGAGGAATTCGCTGACGTCGCCGTATCTTTGGTTGCTGTGTCTGATTGCGGTTGTGCCGGCGACGTTGTTCTGGCGGCATACGCTGCATTTGTTCTGTTTTGTGGTGGTGTTTGCGGCGACTTATGTTTGGCTATATGTGAGTATTGTGCGGTTTAAGTCGCCGCGGTGGATGGTGGTTAGGAAGGGGAAGATGTAATAAAAAAGGCGCCTGGGCGCCTTTTTTATTACCTGACTGCAACGAGAACCCGCATCGCGAGTGAGTTTCTAGGAAGCCCGCGTGACCGGTGTAACGTTGCCGACACTACGCAACGCCGGTGCGGTGGCCGGTTGATATTCCGGCACCCAGCGGCGCAGGTCACGGCGGACTTCGTCGTCGCTCAACACGCGGTGCTGCATAAGCCACGGTAACAACTTGTCCAATAGATCGTTCGACACTTCGCGCGCACGTGCGGTCCGCAGCTTGGGATGCGGCGTACGCGTTGTTGTTTCGTCGCAAGCCAGCAGTTCTTCGTAGAGCTTTTCGCCAGGCCGCAGCCCCGTAAAGACGATCCGAATCTGCTCCTCGCTAAAGCCGTACAAGCGGATCAAATCGCGCGCCAGGTCGACGATCTTCACCGGCTCACCCATGTCGAGGATGAAGATCTCGCCGCCATGACCCATGCTCGACGCTTGCAGCACGAGCTGCGACGCTTCCGGGATGGTCATGAAGAAGCGCGTGATCTCGGGGTGCGTCACCGTGACGGGACCGCCCTTCGCAATCTGCTGCTGGAACTTCGGAATGACACTGCCGGCGCTACCGAGTACGTTCCCGAACCGCACTGTCTCGAACTGGGTACGCGGGCTGGTCTGCTGCAAAGCCTGACAAGCCATTTCCGCCAAACGTTTGCTCGCACCCATGACGTTAGTCGGATTGACTGCCTTGTCGGTGGAGATCAGCACGAAATGCTTCACATCGTGACGAATCGCGGCGCGACCTACTCGATAGGTGCCGAGCACGTTATTACGCACGGCCTGCCATGCGTTCTGCTCTTCCATTAGCGGGACGTGTTTATACGCGGCCGCATGAAATACGATGTGCGGCGTGTGACGCGACATCACCTCATCGAGCAGCAGCGAGTCCTTGGCATCGCCGATGACCGGAATCACCGACACGCCTGGAAAACGCTCGCTCAACTCTTCAGTAAGCCGATAGATCGCGAATTCGGACAAGTCATAAGCAATGAGTTGAGCCGGCTGGAAGCGCAAGATCTGGCGGCATAATTCGGAACCGATAGACCCGCCGGCACCGGTGACCATCACTACCCTGTCATGCAGCAGGGCTTCAACATGAGGCGTATCGATATTGATCGGATCACGGCCCAGCAAATCTTCGAGGTCGATCTGTCGCACGCGCGACAGAAACGCCTGGCCTTGCGTGACGTCGGTTAGCGCAGGCAACACAAGCGCCCGTACGCCGGCGCGAACGCATAGCGTCGCTACACGCCGCTGCACATCCACCGTGGCAGAAGGAATAGCAATGATTGCGTATTCGGTCTTCAGCGTCTCAGCCAAGTGTGGCAATTCGCTTATCGAACCGAGCACTTTGTAGCCATAGATCTCGCGCCCGTGCTTGGAAACATCATCGTCGAGCAAACCGACTAGACGCCATTCGCTCGAACGGGACAGCTCACGCGCGAGACTCGCGCCCGCGTTGCCGGCGCCGAGCACGACGACCGGCTTGCCTTGTCCAACGAGCCCACCATACAGATAGAACTCTTTGGTCGCACGGTACAGCGCGCGCGAGCCGCCCATCGCGAGAAACAGAAATAGCGGTGACACCACCAGCACCGAGCGCGGCACGATCGGGATAGGTTGGACCAGCACCGAAACAACCATGGCGACGAGCGCGCCGGCAATGACCGCTTTCGATATACGTACGAGATCCGGCAAGCTCGCAAAGACCCACATGCCGCGATACAAGCCGAAGATACGGAACATGACACCGTAGGTCGGCAATATCCAGAGGAGCGAGTGCATCGCACCGGTCCGGAAATCGTGTGGAACCGAGCCGTTGAAGCGAATGATGTACGCCGTGAGCCACGAAGCGGCGACCGCGCACAAATCGAAAAGGAAAGCGCTGACAGAGAGCCACGTGGCCTTGTTTCTAAACATCAGCGTCATACCTCAGTTGTCGGACAGAGTTGATTGAAAGCGACGCCAGCGCCTATCGACTACAACGCCTGCTATGCAGAGAACGACGGCCCAAATGGCGAGAATGCTCCACTGAAAAATGGCGGCGCGGCCAAGCAGGCAAACAGCAAGCATTATGCCAGCTACCATTAGCACATACCATGTCACTGCTGTCCGGGCGTGCCCGATACCGGAACGCACCATGCGTTGATAGTAATGCTCGCGGTGAGGTTGCCAAAATTTTTCGCCACGAAGCAGTCGTCGCGCCAATGTGATTGACGCGTCGCCGATGAATGGCGCGAACACCAAAATCGGAAACCACACCGGCCAGACGTCAGCGCACCAGCCCCAATAGCCGAGCGCGCCGGCTAGAAAACCCAATGAGATCGAACCGGCGTCACCAAGAAAAATGCGCGCAGGATGGAAATTGAACAACAAGAAACCCAGTGCCGCACCGCAAATGACCGCCGCCGACCACGCCAATTCCGGCAGAGGACGAGGGCTCAGCAATGCCCCCACGGCATAACCGGCGAAGCCGAACAGCGCCATGCCGCCCGCCAAGCCGTCTGCGCCATCCATAAAATTGTAAAGATTGACCAGCCAAATCATCAAAAAGGCAAGAACTGCCAGGATCCACCACGGCGCATCAGCAGGAAACAGCACGACGAGGCCGACGACGGCAGTCAGATGCGCCGCAAACCTGACGCGCGCCGGCAGCCCGCGACGGTCGTCGATTTGCGAGATCGTCGCCAGAAAGGCCGTGCCGAGTGCCGCATACCAGAGGCCAGGCGCCAGCAGCAGTGTCCCCGCCACAGCCACAGGCGCGATGCCCCAGCCGCCAACGCGCGGTGTCGGACGCACGTGCAGCGAACGGTCGTTCGGGATATCAGTGCCAAGTTGCCACGCAAGGCCAGTCTTAAGCAACGCCCCTAGAATGGCAGCGCATGCACAGGCTGCCCCAAGCGCGATCAACGTCACGGTGATCCAGGTCGGGAGCGGCGAAACATAGGTCAACATGCGCACCCTCAGTGCGTGGATCGATACCAACGAGCGGTCGCTGCCAGCCCTTCGTCGGTAGAATACGGCGGCTGCCAGTCGAGCACCGTGCGAATTCGCGCGGTGTCGAGCTGCAACGCGCCGACCAGTCGGTCTACGTGCGCCGAGCGGCCTGCCAGACGGCCCGCGAGGCGCAACCAGCCGGGCGGCACCCGCAGTAACCGCGCAGGCTTGTGCAGATGCTGGCCGAGCGAGCGCGCCAGTTCGGCGACCGTCGGCGCCTCGCCGTCCGCGACATGAAAGCATTGGTGCGCCGCGCGCGGATCCATCGCACAATGCATCAGCGCGTCAGCGAGGTTCTCAACGTAGACGAGGCTGCGCCGCGCATCGATCGAAGCCAGCGGCAAAGGCACCCCCTTCCATACACCGTCCATCAGACGCAGGAAATTGGCGCCCACCTGCGGCCCGTACACCAGCGGCGGCCGCACGATCACGACTTCCAGTCCCGTCTCTTGACCGTAGCGCACCAGCGCCTGCTCGGCGGCGAGCTTCGAGCGACCGTAGGCGTCCCGCGGCGTCGGCGGATCGTCTTCGCGCAGTGGGCGACCCGAATCGCCTTCGGCCAGCGCCTTGACGCTGCTGACAAAGACAAGGCGCCGCACACCGTGACGCCATGCGGCCTGTGCGACGCGCAAAGCACCGTCGACATTGGTCGCGCGAAACGCCGCGTCCGGATCGGCAGCATCTTCGTGCATCACATGCACGCGCGCTGCCAAGTGCACCACGCAGTCCACTTGCAACACGGCCGCCCATCCCGCGGCGATGCAGGCGAAATCCGCGCTGGCGTCGACCCATTCGTTCACGCCGTTTTCGAGCTGGTCCGCACGCCGCACAAGGCCGGTGACGGTGTGACCAGCGTCGCGCAACGCGCGGCACAGCGCGCGGCCGACAAATCCATTGGCGCCGGTGACGAGCACGTGGCTCATAGCCACTTCCAGCCGAACCGGTTAAAGAATTTGTATGCTGACGACATGAACATGCGTACATGCGTCGAGCCTTTTCGCGCCGCGCCGCCGCCGTGATGCAGCACGCGCACCGCGGGTGTGTAGACGACACGGGTTACGTCATGCGCGCGAAGGCTCAAATCGTAGTCCTCGAAGTAAAGGAAATAGCGAGCGTCGAAACCCGCCAGCTGTTTCAATACGGACGTGCGAAACAACATGAAACAGCCGCTGACGATGGGTGGATCCCACACAGTGTCGCACGCGTTGATCTGGTCGCGCATCTCATAGTGCCTCAGGCGGCGCCTGAACAGCCGACGCAACTTCTCGGACAAAAAGCCACGCACAAACAGATCGAGCAGCGTCGGATAACGCCGGCACAGGAACTGCTGATGACCATGTTCGTCACCGATCCACGGTGTAAGCAGACCCGCTTCGGCATGCGCATCGAAAAAATCGAGGGCTTCGCGAAGCGCGTCGCGCTCAAGATCGATGTCGGGATTCAGCACAAGGTGATAGTGGCTGGTGCTGCGCTCGATCGCCAGGTTGTGGCCACGGCCGTAACCCACGTTGCCATGTCCAGCAATTATCGTACAGAATACATTGTGCGCCCGGAGTCCGGCCATCGTCGCTTGGATGTCAGGCAGGCCGCCGTTATCCACCAGATACAGCACCACCGGCAGGCCGGGCCGACTAGTATGTAGTGCATCGCACGCGGTGCCAAGACTGGCGAGCGTGGAAATCAATTGTTCGATGTCCGGGCGGTAAACCACCACCGACACGGACAATCCCTCGGATTCGGGATGCGGCGCGCATGTAGCTTTCATGTGTAGAGAACTGCGTGCCTTATAGACGGCACTTCGTTGTGTAGCCGCAACAAACCCGCAGTTTGCTCAAATTTGCGGAGTTTGGCAACCGGCCTTTCCTTTTGTTACGGCCCGATACGAGTGCATCAAGCCCCATTTATTTTGCCCCCTACGCCGAAGGTTCTGCCTCAGCACCAAGCACTTGCCCGCGTAAGGTTGTGCGCAATATCGCGGAATAGTAAAGTGGCGTCGCCAAACTTCAAGCGTGCCGTACCGGACGGAACAATTGCGGCAGCGCGGCGTTGTCCATGGTAGCCCGCCGCTCATCAACGTGACTACCGCCCACCGGGCAGACTGAATGCGCAGCAGACCACTGGTCGTCGATCTCGATGGCACACTGATTCGCTCAGACATCCTGATCGAGTCGGGATTTGCCTATCTGAAGGCGGCCCCACACCGCTTCTACAATCCGCTACTGTGGCTCACCCGCGACGGCAAGCCCGGATTGAAAGCACACCTCGCCGACGCGACGAACGTGGACGTCACCGTTCTGCCCTACGACGCTACCGTGCTCCAATGGCTGAAGGCCGAGCGCGACGCCGGGCGCTCGCTGGTGCTGGCCACCGCGAGCCACGAGCGCTACGCGCAGGCAATCTCCGCTCACCTTGGTCTGTTCGACATGACGTTCGCCACCAACGGCAGCATCAACTTGTCCGCGCACAACAAGCGCGATATGCTGGTCGCCCAGTACGGCGAAAAGGGCTTCGACTACGCCGGCAACTCGCATGACGACATCGCGGTCTGGCAATCTGCCAAACGCGCTTATGTAGTTAACCCGTCCAGTGGCGTCGAGCGCGCCGCGCGCAAGCTCGGCAATGTCGAGCGCGTCATCGAGTCGCGTCCGCCCCTCGCAAAGACACTGAGCAAATCGCTACGCTTGCATCAATGGCTAAAGAATCTTCTGATCTTCGTGTCATTGTTGGCATGGCACAAGCTGTCGTCCACGGAACTTGCCGCTGCAGCCTTGCTGGCGTTTGTCACGTTCGGCCTGTGCGCTTCGAGTGTCTATCTCCTGAACGACCTGCTCGATCTGGAAGACGACCGTCACCACCCCGTCAAACGCAAACGCCCGCTCGCCTCAGGTGCGCTGCCGATCACGTGGGGGCTGATCCTCTTCCCTGTCCTGCTGGTCAGCGCATTCGGTCTCGCGTGGCCTTTTCTGCCTTGGCGCTTTTCGGCAGTGCTGCTCGGATACTATGCGCTCACCCTTGCGTACTCGATGTTCCTGAAACGCCAGGTGATGGTCGATGTGGTTGTCCTTGCGATGCTCTACACGATCCGGATTGTGGCCGGTACGGTGGCAATCGGCGCGCATCTGACCTTCTGGCTGCTCGCCTTCTCAATGTTCATTTTCCTGAGCCTCGCTCTCGTCAAACGCTATGCCGAACTACATTCGATGATGGCGCGCGGCCTCATGAAGACGCGCGGACGCGGCTACATTGCAAGCGACCTGCCACTGATTTCTTCGCTCGGCACCTCGTCGGGCTATCTGGCGGTGCTCGTGCTGGCGCTTTACATTCAGGACGCGAAAACAGCCAGTCTATACCGCCATCCACAAGTCATCTGGCTCGCCTGTCCATTACTACTTTACTGGGTCAGCCGGACCTGGATCATTGCGCATCGCGGCCTGATGCACGACGATCCGATCGTATTCGCCGCGCGCGATCGCGTCAGCCTCGCTGTCGTCGCTCTGTGCGGCATGGTGTTTTGGGCAGCCATCTAATCGATGAACACCGTGCTATCCTGGGGACGCTACCCCAATTTCCCGCAAGAAGTGCATGGCGTTGCGTGGCGCGATACCGCACAGGCCACATGGCTCGACGCAAGGCGCCTGCACGAGACGACCCTACCCTTCGGCAATGGTCGCAGCTATGGCGACAGTTGCCTCGCTGCGTCGGGCCACGTCCTGCAGACATTACCGCTCGACCGCCTGATCGTTGCCGACTGGCAGAGTGGCGTGCTACGCGCTGAACCTGGCATTACACTCGAACAGATTCTCAACGTTGCAATTCCGCGCGGCTGGATGCTGCCCGTGACGCCTGGCACCAAATATGCAACGTTGGGCGGTGCCATCGCCAACGACGTGCACGGCAAGAACCATCATGTGCGCGGCACCTTTGGTCGGCACGTCCGCCGCTTCGCACTTGCACGTAGCGACGGTACACAATTCGAATGCGCGCCCGACGAGCGTGCCGACTTTTTCGCCGCCACGATCGGTGGGCTGGGCCTCGCGGGGGTCATCCTATGGGCGGAAATCCAGTTGATGCCGATCCGCTCAAGCATGATCGAAACGACCAGCATCCGATTCTCCAACCTTGACGAATTCTTTGTGCTGTCAGAGCGGCTCGATGCACTGCACGAGTACAGCGTCGCATGGGTGGACTGCCAGAGCCGTGGCACGGGGCTGGGGCGCGGCATCTTCATGGTTGGCGATCACGCGACAGACGGTCCGCTCGAAGTCGTGCGGCGCAAAAAGCACACCGTCCCGTTCACGTTGCCGATTCCCGTGTTCAATCCGGTGACCTTGCGCGCATTCAACGAGTTTTACTATCAGCGGCAACAACGCAGCGAAGTGCGTGCGACGGTGAGTTACGACAGCTACTTTTACCCCCTCGATAGCGTGTTGGAATGGAACCGCATCTACGGCCGCAAGGGCTTTCAGCAATATCAATGCGTGGTGCCGCCGGGGGTTGCACTGGATGCGACCCGGGCAATCCTTGACGCGATCGGCAGAAGTGGCACCGGCTCGTTTCTCGCCGTGCTGAAGCGCTGCGGCGACTTGCGCTCGCCAGGGCTGCTATCGTTTCCGCTCGAGGGTACGTCGCTCGCTCTCGACTTTCCGCAGCGCGACGCGCTCAATGCGCGGCTTTTCGCCGAACTCGATGCCATCGTGCGTGAAGCTAGCGGGCGCATCTATCCGGCCAAGGACGCGCATATGCCTGGCGCCGACTTTCGGGCCGCCTATCCTCAATGGAAGCAACTCGAAGCGCTGCGCGACCCCGCGCTGCTCTCTCGTTTCTGGGAACGGACAACTCGAACATGAAAAACATCCTCATTGTCGGCGCCACGTCGGCCATTGCTATTGCATGCGCACGCCAATGGGCCACGCAAGGAGCGCGCTTTTTCCTGGTGGCGCGCAACGGCGAACGCCTCAAACAGGTGGCCAACGATCTGACCGCGCGCGGCGCGCAGCTAGCCGCCTGCCATCAGTTGGACATCGACAGCCTGGAGCTGCACACAGGCATGCTCGAGCGGTGCGCAAATGAACTCGGCGCGCTCGATATTGTACTGGTCGCGCCTGGAACGCTACCCGACCAGGGTGCCTGTCAGGCCGATCCCAGTGTTGCCGTGCGTGAATTCAACACGAACGCCGTTTCAGTCATCGCATTGCTGACACCGATCGCCAATCTGCTCGAGGCGCAAAAGCGCGGCGCGCTCGCCGTGATTTCGTCGGTTGCCGGCGATCGCGGGCGGCCTTCGAACTACCTTTATAGCAGCGCGAAGGCAGCACTATCCACGTTCTGCGAAGGATTGAATGCGCGCCTCTTCAAGGCCGGCGTTCATGTGTTGACGATCAAGCCCGGTTTCGTCGCGACGCCGATGACTGCGGGGCTGCCGTTGCCAAAACCGCTGGTCGCCACAGCAGACCGAGTCGCGGCCGACATTGTGCGTTCCGTGGAAAAGAGGCGCAATGTGATCTACACCCCGTGGTTCTGGCTCGGGATCATGGGCATCATCAAGGCCATTCCAGGCTTCCTGTTCAAACGGGTTTCGCTATAGATCGGGCATATGGGACGCGCAGACCCACCGGCCTGCGCGAAACAAATAAGCGCACAACCGCCCGTCAGGCGCGAAACACAAAGCGTTTGTCGAGCCGATATTTTATGACATAGCCTATGGCGAGACCGATGGCGGCACCGGCATAGCGAGCCCTCGTTGTTTCGAAGGCGTGATTGAAACCGAACTCGAAAATCAAGAAAATCGCCGTGGTGACAAGCCCCATCGCCACATAGAGGGCAAACGTGCTGGCATCGTGGCGCACATTGGCGGCCTTGAAGCGAAAGATCCAGCGCTTATCCAGCAGATATTTAACGACAAGGCCAACCCCGGTTCCGATAATCACTGAGGCAAGCAATTCAAAAGGTCCTGCGTACAAACGCCTCGTGGCATCCTGGGCAGCAATGTTGGCAAGCGTAGCCAGCGCGGCGAAAAACGAATACAGCATGGCTAAGTTCACAAATACAGACTCCGCGGACAATAAGGTACAAACAGCACGATCAATCCACCAAGCGCCAGTGAATCCCGACGCAGGCGCAAGCGCGCATTTTATTCGAATTGCGCGGAGACGCTGGATTCGCCCGCATGGAGTCGAGCCCGAACGCGATAACGCCATACGGCGAGTGAGATCACCCCTGGGAAAAAAAACACAGCCGCCAGCGAAAGCGCAAAGTTGCCTGCGATCACGTGCCGCGTTCCGTCAGCGAGGCCGTCGCCAAGAAACAGCCCGCAAACCGTGAAACCGGACATCGACAAAAATGCGGACACCTTCAAAAGTCCGAGCTGCCCCCCCCGAATCCTGGCGACGGTATCTCCAGACTGCGGCCAGTGCGGCCACCAGCGAGGCGAGTATCCAAACGTTTGCATGGTGCGTATAGAGAGCTCGCCAGACATTCAAAACTGGCAACGACGAAAAATCAGGAGCGTTCGTCATACCAGTTCCCAGATATACGATCCGAATCTCATGGCCCTCGCTGAATACACTGGTCGCCAGGCGCCACGCGATAGCGGGCTTCATCCCAATTAGCCGTAGGACATCCGGATACGTTGCCTTCGCCCGGTCCATGCAAGATGGGCCCGCGGGCGCAAATGCAACAATGCCGATGCAGTCACGCTGAACCGGCTTCTCGCCGATGTGATCGATCTTGGCTGTTTCCTCGGGAGTCAGAACCGCAAGAGCACCAACGTAAACCGCGTGATACTGGTTTTCGCGCTCGTAACTGCCGAAAACAACCGGTAGCAGCGCCACTGCCGCACAGACAAAGAGCAAACTCGCCGACCTGACGAGCGCCCGGCCACGCCATGGTAATACCAACGGTGCGATTAGCACGGGCAGTAAAAAGAAGGCCGGCTTCGCCGCACCAAGGAAAGTTGTGATGGACAGCGCAGCCACCACCAGACAGAACGATGGGTGCTGGGTGTATCGGTAAAGCAGGAGTGCAACGAGGGGCAGCAGGATAATGACCAGTTGGTCCTCAAAGAACGTGTTGAAGTAGGCGGAGAACTGTGCCGAAATCATCACCATCCCCGCGAGGAGCGCGAAGATCCACGTTGCGCCAATCGGCTCGCACCGCCGTGCTTGCGCGAACAACGCAAAGAACGCGCCAAGGTAAATAACGCGGGAAACCAGTGATCCGACGATCATGGAATAGGTAACAGAATTTCCCGTCGCAAGGCGGACGATTAGCGTCTGAACAAGCAAGTACAGTTTGTAGGACGACAGCGTAACTAAATCGTGCATGCCTCCGATTTCCGTCCGAATCACCCATTTGTCGTACCAGTACGCAAGAAAAAGGCCGGCGCGCCTCGTCCGAACCCGCAGGGGGAAACATGCCGCTGAACCCATGCCGTTATACAGAAATGTCGGCATCACCGTCATCGCGCAATAAGCGCATGGTTTCCGCGGCGATATGAACTTTTGTGAGCCCCTTCCAGATTGTCTCCGCGCCGGGTTCGCCATCGCCCTTGCGAGCGAGGAAACCGCCGAGGCGTGCGACCAAGCGCAACACCTCGTTGAGCTTGGGTTGTACAGGCATACGCGTTTTCGTGAGCAAGTGGGCGGCCCGAATTTCATCGGGATCGAAGAACAGATGCGCGTCCAAATCAGGACAGATCCGGCCCAGCCGCATCAGATAGGTCACACGCCAAGCCACCACAAGAAACAGCGCCGACGCACGCTCGAGTCGTTCAATCGTGCCCAACTGCAACTCTTCGACCTGACAGCCGTTCTTCAGAACGTTGAACAGGATCTCGATTTCCCATCTCGCCCGATACCACTCGATCAATTCGATCGCTTCATCCAGCGTGGTAGCCGCACGGTTAGTCAGCAAGCGCCATTCGATCGGCTTGACGCCGGCAGGCGCGTCAAACTCGCGCGCGACCAGGCACGTTGCAGCGATGCTTTTGCCCTTGCTCGCGGGCAACTCCACGCGCTGCAGCCACAGGCGCTGGCGCACCGTGCGCGCTTTCACGCCTTGGCGCGCGGCCATCGTGAAGGCGATTTCGCCCACCGCTTCGCCGTGCGTGGCGCGCTCCCACAACTTATCGCCTTCAGGCAGGCAGCGATTATGCGCGGCACGTACCAGCCAGTCGGCCGGGTTGCCCAACGCATCGGCGCACTCCATCAACGCCATCAGATCCGCTTCGCGGTCGGCCACATACACCAGGCGGGTCGATGGCATGTCCGGCGCCATCTCGGCGATGCGCTCGTAGCCCTCGATCCAACGCAAACTTTCCTTGGGGCCGCCACGCTGGCCGGATTCGTCCTTCTTCTCGCGGGCCCACATCCACGCGTCCAGAATACCCAACGGCTCGCGCTGCGGCGTCACCGCATAGGTCGGGTGAACAAACATCCCGCGCTGCGCCTCGTAGGTCAACGGCCCCAGTCCGATTGTCTCCTGACCGTTGAAATCAAGCTCGGTGGTGTCTTGAAGACAGAGCACAACCTGATGCGTTTGCATCCGTTTTTGCGTCTGCAGCCAATGCGGCTCCAGAATCGCATGCCACTGGACCTTCTCGTTATCGAAGAAGCGGTACGCCGCTATCGTTTCGCCCCAACCGTGGCATGCCTGAGGCACACTGGCCGTCGGCTCGGCCGCCATTCTTTCCATCAAAAGCCTCGCTCGCTTGTTCAGGCGCGCGTCACCCAGGTCCAGTTGCTCGAATTCCGTTTGCGTCCAGGGCGTCGATTCGGTGACCAAGGCGTCCGCTCAAAAGCGGAGAGTAAACGCGAAATGTCGACAGTTTACAAGCGCTGCTCTATGTCATTGAAAGTAAACGAGCTTTCTCGCTGTCGTGGCGCGACAGCGACGTTGTGTATAACCTTTTCATGCGCTGAACCCTGCCGCCCGCGAGAACAGGAAACTAGTGCTTCGGTTGAAATCCATGTTGTCTGCCAGGCCGTTAAACAGATTCAGCGAACCGAGAGCAACCAACGCCGCTCCAAAACCGTAAAACAGCCAATTCGCCGTCAATAGCAGCAGCAAACGCTTCCTCATTCAAGGCTCCAGACTGGGTTCAATGACTGCCCTGCAAGATTTACAAGAATGGATCGGGATCGTGCGCGCAAAGGAGGCGGCGGCGACTTCGCCCTTCTCCTCGCTGCACGGCAACAGATACGTACTTACGGCCATCGTGGCGACACTTGGCGCCAGACTTGTCTAGGAGCCTGTCGGACTTTCCGCGCCCATCACGCA
Source organism: Paraburkholderia sp. GAS348 (assembly GCF_050434205.1). Taxonomy (NCBI): domain Bacteria; kingdom Pseudomonadati; phylum Pseudomonadota; class Betaproteobacteria; order Burkholderiales; family Burkholderiaceae; genus Paraburkholderia; species Paraburkholderia sp. GAS348. The sequence goes on along the minus strand of NZ_JBNPVT010000005.1, from coordinate 146,265 downwards.
ATTGCCTAAGTTTTGCGCATATTTCGTGAGCTACAGACCAGTCAAACGGTTGTCGCTTCCGTTCTAAGTCGTTTGACCGCCCTGTAGCGCGCGTCGGTTGTTCAAGTCCGACAGGCTCCTAGTGTGTTCTCGCAGTCGCTAACAGAACCATATTGTGCCGGATTTCCTCAGATGTAAGAAAGTTGACAGGCTAGTTCCGGGAACGGTGCTCACAGGCGAACGAATCGGAGTCAAAACGGAGCCAACGGTGCATGATGCTCGGCAAATATGTAACCAAAGTATCAAATGTTGATCATTCTTGCCCAACCGGCCGGTGCAGGCGAAGATGACAGTCCAACTATTGATTTCTTTGCGCTAACAGCACATCGAGGTACAGCGCTGTTGCTGGGAGAACTGGCAACGGCGCATTGCACAGATGAGAAGACCCGGCAACAATTGCGGGAGCTTGGCCCGCAATTTGCATTAAAATGTACCCCCTGCGGTCGCATAGGCTCTCCGACTCCTCGACAGACCGGACGAACCAGCGGCCGGCAACTGGCGCAATGGATTGAGGGCGACCGCGCAAAAAGCGTTCGTTTGCGCAAGCCGTTTTCCCGATGCCACAACGCTGCAGCGCGCCTCAGTCACGACGCGCGCCGCCTCCTGCGCGACAGGAGCATGAGACGGCGCTGTTGCCCCGCTGGGCTAAACCCAACGATATACATTTGATGAATCCACACTCGAAACATCCAGCGTCCTTCGCGGCGATCCTTAGCAGTATCTGGCGCAATCGTGGCCTGATCCTGCAAATGACCCAACGGGAGGTCATCGGAAGGTATCGCGGATCGGCAATGGGCCTCGCGTGGTCATTCTTCAATCCCGTGCTGATGCTGATGGTCTACACCTTCTTTTTTTCGGTCATCTTCAAATCCCGTTGGGGCGGCCTCAACGACAACAAGGCCACCTTCGCCGTCGTGCTGTTCGTCGGCCTGATTCTCCACAGCCTGCTGGCGGAGAGCATCAACCGAGCGCCAACGCTCATTCTTGCCAACGTGAATTACGTCAAGAAAGTCATTTTCCCGCTGGAGATTCTACCAATTGTCGCGCTGGGTTCCGCGCTGTTCCACAGCGCGATCAGCCTGCTTGTGCTTGTGATCGCCGAGGTGATCTTGCTTCACACCTTGCCGTGGACCGCCATCCTGTTCCCATTGATTCTGCTGCCGTTGATACTCGGGTCACTGGGACTCGCCTGGTTTTTGTCAGCGTTTGGCGTATACGTCAGGGATATTTCGCAGATCACCGGCATCATCACGTCCGTGCTGATGTTCCTGTCCCCGGTCTTTTATCCAGTGTCGAACCTGCCTGAGCGCTATCAAGGGTGGATCAAGCTGAACCCGCTCACGTTCATCATCGAGGAAGGACGCAACACGCTGATCTTCGGCCATACGCCCGACTGGACAAACTGGCTGATTTGCATGGCCGGCGCGCTGTTCCTCGCGTGGTTCGGCTTCTGGTGGTTCCAGCGAACCCGCAAAGGCTTCGCCGATGTACTGTAAATAAGTTGCCATCTGCCATTGTCCGAACAGCGGCAACCTCGGACGATGCATGGCATCCGCGCATGACGTGTCGTCCCCAACGGGCAACGCGCAATATATAGATCACCGGAGGTTTCCACCATCATGTCGACCCAACTGGTCCCAACGATTCTTTGTGGCGGAGCGGGTTCACGTCTGTGGCCTGTGTCGCGTGAGTCGCACCCCAAACCGTTCATCCGGCTCGAGGACGGCGAAAGTCTGCTGCAGAAAGCGTTCAAGCGCGGTGCCCATTTGCCGGGTGTGAGCGAAATCCTGACGGTCACCAATCGCGATCTTTACTTCAAGACCACGGATGAGTTTCGCGCAATCAATACCAGCCAGTTGACTACCTCCTTCCTGCTGGAACCGTTCGGCCGCAATACGGCCGTGGCGGTGGCGGCTGCCGCTCTCCACGTTGCTGCCACGCTGGGTAAAGACTCATTGCTGCTCATACTGCCTGCCGACCATCTCGTCACGAACGAGGCCGCGTTCGCACAAGCCGTTAAAGAAGCTTCCGCACTCGCTGCCGAGGGAGCGCTCGTTACCTTCGGCATCACGCCCACGTTTCCTGAGACCGCCTTCGGCTACATCGAGGCCGATGGCACGTCCGTGTTGCGTTTTGTCGAGAAGCCAACGGTCGAAGTCGCTAAAACGTACGTCGAGTCTGGATCCTTCCTGTGGAATGCGGGCATGTTTTGCTTCACCGCCGACACCCTTTTGAAGGAAATGGCCGAGCATTGTCCGGATGTCCTCGAGACGACACGCGAATGCATGAACGGTTCGCAGCGCTCGACAGGCCCCGGCGTCTCGCAGGTCGAACTGAACGGCGAATTGCTGAGCCGCGCCCCGGACATCTCGATCGACTACGCGCTGATGGAGCGATCCGGCAACGTCGCCGTTGTCCGGTGCGACATCGGCTGGAGCGACATTGGCTCGTGGAACGCGCTTGGCGACCTCGCCAAGCCCGACGAACAGGGCAACCGCATCGAGGGCGAGGCGCTGCTTCACGACGTCAGCAATTGCTACGTTCGCAGCGACAGCCGGCTGATCGGCGCTGTAGGCGTCAAGGATTTGCTCATCGTCGATACGCCCGATGCACTGCTCGTCGCCGATCGAAGCCGCGCGCAGGACGTCCGGCACGTCTACGCGGCACTGAAGTCCCGGGGTCATGAAGCCTTCAGGGTACATCGCACCGTGAATCGGCCATGGGGCATCTACACCGTGCTCGAAGAAGGCAGCAGCTTCAAGATCAAGCGAATCGAGGTCAAGCCGGGCGCCAGTCTCAGCCTGCAGTTGCACCATCATCGCAACGAACACTGGATTGTCGTGAGCGGGATGGCGCTCGTCGTCAACGGTGAGAATGAGTTCTACGTCCGCACGAACGAATCGACCTACATCCCGGCAGGGCACAAGCACCGTCTGACCAATCCGGGTATGGTCGATCTCGTGATGATCGAAGTCCAGAGTGGCGAGTACCTCGGCGAAGACGACATCGTGCGCTTCGACGACAACTACGGCAGAAGCTAAACGCGTTACCGCAAGACGAGCGGCGGTCGGTATTTCCTGAGACAAGCTGCCCGGACCGCGTACGTTTCGAACGTCAATAGCAGTTGCGCGCCAGACATTCGGCAGACTCAACCCGGCCATCAGACATGAGCAATGCAAGCCTTCGGGCCCGTATCAAGAGTAGGCTCAAGACCCGGCTTCTTGGGTCTTCGACTTATTTTTTTCTGGCAGCACTGAAATACTACTTAGCGAACAACTTTATCGCCCACTTACCAGTCGAACGAATCCGCAACTGCTATTACCGCCGGATACTTGGCGTGAAAATCGGCAACCGAACACATGTCAGCATGCGTCAGTTCTTCACCGGCTATCACACACGCTGCAACGTTACGATCGGGGACAATTGCGTGCTCAACCGCGAGATCTATCTTGATGGACGCACGGGCATCCTGATCGGAAACAATGTGAATATCTCATTCCAGTGCTGCATCCTGAGCCTGCACCATGACCATAACCATCCCGGCTTCGCCTCGATTGGCGGCGTGGTGCAGATTCGGGATCACACCTGGCTTGGCGCTCGCGCGATCATCCTGCCCGGCGTGACGATTGGCGAAGGTGCTGTCGTTGCAGCCGGCGCGGTAGTCACGAAAGACGTGCCCGACTTCGCCGTTGTTGGTGGTGTTCCTGCGAAGATCATTGGCGAACGCAATCGCGAAATAGCCTATCTGACGGATTTCTCGCCCTTCTTTGATACTGATGTCTTTGATGAATCCCGTGCCTAGCATGCAGAAAAAGAACGTCCTCGTATTTACGTTGTCCCCGCCGCTGCCCGCCAGCGCGGGCGGTCCTATCTATGTAATGAACGCGCTCGCACCACTTGTCGACGAGTACGATTTCCACCTGTTCACGATTGGTGGCGAAGAAGAGAAGAAGAAGATCGAGGCAAATCACGCGCTCTACAGCCGGCATTTCAAATCGGTCCATGTGGAGCCGCGCGCAGCCATGCCCGCGGAAAAGGGCACGCTGAGGCGCGTGTTGCATTCACTCGTCCATACGTGGCACGGTCTGCCGTTCATGGACGCCAGTTATTTCAGCCACTCGGCGATCAAAAGCGCACTCAAGATTATCAAGGAAAAGAAAATCGATCTGCTTGAAGTGCACAGTAGTCATCTGGCCTTCTTCAGAAAATTTGCGCCGGAACTGCCTGCCATCCTGGTCAGCCACAACATCGAATCGGACCTGTTCCCATTCTGGATTCCCGCGGGGCTTACGGGTTGGCAGAAGGCGGCGGTGGAGAAAGTCGCACAAATCAGCAGGCGCAACGCGCAACGTGTCGAGATCGACAACGCATGGAAGTTTGATGCGATGACGTTCATTTCGCAGGAAGACATGAATCGGATAACGGCGCCAGTCGAGAAACACTATTTGCCGCTCTGCTTTCCAGTCAAGGACATCGACTACCGGAAAAAGCCGGCAGACGCACTCAACCTGCTATGGATGGGCGGATTCTGGTGGTACCCGAATGCAGAAGGGGTCGCGTGGTTCATTCGCGAAATTCTGCCGCTCGTCAAAGACAAGCTTGAGGAACATAACATCAGGCTGCACTTCACCGGCGCCCATCCGCCGGACGATCTCAAGGCGATCCACGATGGCCAGCACATTTTTGTACACGGCTTCGTGCCGTCTCTCGACCCGATTCTCGCCGACGCACACCTACTGTTTGTTCCGCTGCTCTCTGGCGGCGGCGTGCGCGTCAAGATCCTCGAGGCCATGAGCAACGGCATTCCAGTACTCAGTACGTCGAAGGGATGCGAAGGCCTTGGAGCGGTCGATCATCGTGATATCGTGATATGCAACACCGCAAGGGAATTTGCAGACGCGATGATCGAACTCGCGCAGGATCACGACAAACTCGCTCTGCTGTCCGAGAACGCACGCGCACTGCTAAACAGCAAGTACGACCTTGTGGCATGCGTGGACGCCAAGCGTCGTCTCTACAACAAGTTGATGAAGGTCACCGGCAGCGAATCGGCGCGCATGGCGTCCGCATCCCATTGAAAGAGAACTCGGCTTGATACGACCAGATTGTGCAACCGGCTTGGTGACGTGGCGCACGCAGTGCGTCACTCAGCCAGCTTAAACCTTACCCGCTCCCCTTATGCAAATTCGTGCGCTAGATCAACAAAGCCAGGCCGAACAGATGCTCGTCAATGTCGAGCGCCTGTCCAAGTGCTTCCGTATCTACGACAAACCGGCAGATCGGTTGCGGCAATCGCTCGCGGCACGCTTCAAGGTGCCGGGTCGCACAACCCGGCAGTATGGCCGGGATTTCTGGGCACTCCACGACGTTTCGTTCTCGGTAAAGCGCGGCGAAACCATCGGCATCATCGGCAGAAATGGCTCGGGCAAGTCGACACTACTGCAAATGATCGCCGGCACGCTCTCGCCAAGCGAAGGCTCCGTGGCCGTGAACGGGCGCATTTCCGCGCTGCTCGAACTGGGTGCGGGCTTTAACCCGGAATTCAGCGGTCGCGAGAACGTCATGCTTTCCGCTCGCATCATGGGCGTATCACCTGAGGAAATTCGCGCGCGATTCGACGATATTGAAGCCTTTGCCGACATTGGTGAATTCATCGACCAGCCGGTCAAAACCTATTCATCGGGAATGTATGTCCGGCTTGCATTCGCGGTAGCCATCCATGTCTCACCGGACATTCTGGTTGTCGACGAAGCGCTCGCTGTCGGTGACACCGCGTTCCAGACGAAATGTCTAACCCGTATCCGGCAGCTTCAAAAAAGCGGTACGACGATCCTGCTCGTTACGCATTCGACAAATACCCTCGTCGAGTATTGCGACCGGGCCATCTACCTGAAGCGCGGCAGACTGATCAAGGACGGCGCATGTAGGGACGTCGTCAAGCTATACGCTAACGACCTGGTGGACGAAGAAGGCGGCCGCGCGATCGACATTCCGCTGCCTGACGATGCCGCCAGCGAGACGGTTCAGGAGAAAGACGTAATGGGAGTGGTGTCGGACAAAACCTCGATTCTCGACGTGAAAATCACCGATGAAACCGGCAAGGACCGCACGACCTTTTCGTTTGGCGATCCGTTCCGGGTAACCGTCTCGATTCGCGTCTCCCAGCCGAACCGGCACCCGTGCTTTGGCCTGCAGATCAAAAGTGTCGACGACATCGTATTGTGGAGTGCAACGACTCAGAACATGAATCTGGAATTGGATCCGCTCGAGTCGGGCACTTATCATTTCACCTGGGCATTGCGCGCCAACTTTTCCGGCAATCGATACGTCCTCGCGATCGGCGTAGGCGACATCGAGTCGGGTGAGTACAAGCGCCATGCGCGCCTGCCCTACGGGGGCCACATCGATGTCCTCCCGCAAAGCAATAGTGGCTCAGGCTGGCTAGCGCCTTGCCCCGAATTCGAGTTCAAACCATGAACCAGATCATTACGTCCCCCTCCCGTCACATCAAAATCGTGGCGCTCGGGTACTACGGCGCCCCCAATGTGGGCGACGAACTGCTGCTTACCGTTCTGGCACGCTGGGTCAAGGAGCGTGACGGCGAGCTCGTCGCGCTTAGCATCAACCCCGAGTACACGCGCCAGCATCACGGTATCGATGCAGTCGAATTCTTCAATCTCGGCGACATCGGCCGCGCGCTTTCGGATGCGGATCTGCTCGTGTTTGGCGGCGGCGGTATCTTTCAGGACCACCACCCTTTTCACGTCGAGGCACTGTACGATCCGACACAAAACGACATTGCTGCATACGCACGCATTTTTTACATGGCACGCCAGTTCGGCGTTCGCACCGCGATCTGGGCCCATGGGGTCGGTCCACTGACCAATCCCGCCGCGCGCGAGATTGTCAAGGACATCTTCACGCTAGTCGATCATGCCTCGTTGCGCGACAGCGATTCGCTGGCTCTCTTGCAATCAATCGGTGTGCAGAGGGACATCCCTGTCGGCGCGGATCCCGGATGGGCATTCGTCGCCATGCCTCAGCCGGACATCCCGTCGGCCGCCGAACTGGCGCCTTTGACCGGCAAGAAGAAGCTCGCCGTTATCGTGCGTCCATGGGAATTCAACCGTGGATGGGAAGAAAAGCTCATCGCTGCGCTACGACAGACGCTCGACGCAAGTTGGTCAATCGTCTGGATAGGATTTCAGTGGAGTGAGGGAACACGCGAAAGCGCTACGGACCGTTGTTTTGTCGAAGAGTTACAGCGGGCCACGGCGGACGTCGTTCAAAGCGTGATCGTCGACAGACTGGAACCTGAACAAGCCTTCGCTATCGTCAAGGAATGCGACGCAGTATTCTCGATGCGGTTGCATGGAAGTATCCTCGCGATCGGTGGGTCGATCCCTGTGGCCGCCCTTGAGTACGACAATAAGATGTCGCTGGCGCATGACATGGCAGGCCTGCCTGCCACCATGAGACTGCAATTGACCGACGACGAGGCGCGGTTCGCTAGCGTGCTGCGTTCTTTGACTGGCACAGACGGAACCGCGTGGACCATTGCACAGGCGAAGCTCAATACGCTCGCGGCCTCGACGCGTGTCCACGCCGCAATCCTCGACGACGCGTTTGCTACGGCGCGCGCGCGCGCCACTGCGCCCGGACGCTGGCATAGCGACCAGTTCGACTGGATGAGCGCGTGGCTCCAGCAGGCAATCTGGCAGAGGGATGGTTCGCAGCGCATCAATCAGAAAGCGCATGATCTGCTGCACTACCGGGATGTACAGCTAGCCGAAAGCGCGGCCCACGTCGCGCGGCTCGACGGCGAGCTTGCCGAAAGCGCGGCCCACGTCGCGCGGCTCGACGGCGAGCTTACCCAAGCCTCCAACGAACTAGCCCGTGCCGCCGACAGGCTGGTCACGCTCGAAGAATCGGTCAAGCGTCTGGAACAGGCGCGAATCGAGCTTGAACAACAGGCGGAACGTGAACGCGCAGAACACACAGCGGCCCGTGATGCCGAGCGGGAAAGGCACGCCCAGCAGGAGCAGGCATTCCGACAAATTATCGCCGATCATCCGCGGCTATTCGCTCTGTTCAACGTGCGCCAGCCTGGCACACTGGATGAGGCTCCGATCAAAACTCAACCTTCTTTACACACGGTTATGCTTTTCCGCAGGTATCTCAGCGCACCCCGTGCCTATATGAGCCGCGCCGCCTACATCCTTCGAAACGGCGGTGTTCGCGCACTGGTTTCAGCGGCCCGACGCCACTACCATGTCCAGCAGGCAATGCATGCCACGCCTGCGCTCCCCGCCGCCACTGACGCGAATGGCCACACGGACGAGCGGCATCTGTGGTTCCAGGCAGCGGCGAGACTTCAGCGCGCGGAACTGATTATCATCGCGCCGCACCGATACGACTGGGGCGGCGCGGGACACCGGTATGCCCAGCTTGCCACCACAGCGCTCGGCGCCGGCCACCGGGTCATCTACCTGGACGCGTCGCATACAGGGTCGTCCGCGCTACCCGTAACGGGTGTTCCCGGTCTGATCCACGAATCCATCGATTCCGCAACCGTTGAGGGCGTCTTCGGCCATGCGTCGGAGTTCGCGAAGCTGATCATCGGCGTACCGGACTCACGCGCCCTGCCGTTTTTTGAGTACGCGAAGAATCGGGGCGTCGAAACGATTTTCGACGTGGCCTATGACTGGAGCCGGACTAGGGCGCCAGGACACGTCCCCTTCGGCACCTTCGTCAGCGAGGCCGACCGCTGCACCGTAGCGACGCCGGCGCTCGCCGGCATCATCGATACGGCAGCACACGCCGTGGTCGAAAAGCTGCCGGGTGCAGCCGCTCACTCCATCTTCGACGCCTACAAGAAGTACGAAGGGCCCACTGGATTCGATGAGAAGAAACGCCGCATCGCGCTGTTCTATTCGGTCAACGGACTGGCATCACTTGACTGGGCCCTCCTCAAGCGGATTGCAGAACAAAACCTCGAGGTGATGTTCTATCTGATTGCAGACGGCCAGCTTCCGGCGGATTTACCTGCCAATATCGTGCTGCTCGGTAGCCGCCACGTCACCGAAGTGCCAGCGTATATTGCTTACGCCGACTTCCTGTATTTCCCTCTCGTCCCGGAAGCGCTTCTCGACTCCGACAGCATGACAGGCGTCTATGCCGGATTGCATCAACGCAAACATGTGGTGAGTTCTCTCAATTTCGGCCTGCCTGTCTCGTCTGGGTTACATGTATGCGAAGATGCGCAATCATTCGCTGACCAATGCACAGCTCTCGCCCGCTCAGATGCCACCACATTTGTCGACGACAGTTTCATCGCAAACAATAGTTGGCTTGGCCGTCTCGAACAGCTCTGTCCGCCCGTGCCACGTCATGACGTCAGTGTCGTGATCCTGATCCACAATAACGCCAGAATCATCGCGCGGTGCCTCGAAACACTTTTGACGCATTGCGCTCCGTATATGTCGGAGGTCGTTGTCGTCGACAACGCTAGTTCAGATGGCGGCGCAGAGATAGTCGAAAGCCAGTTTCCGCAGGTAAAACTGGTACGGAATCCCCAGAACGGCTGCTCGTCCGGTCGTAATCTCGGCGTCCAGCACAGCAAGGGAAAATACATCGCGTTTTTCGACAGTGATCAGTGGTTCGTCGGTTCTTCAGGCTTCGCCGAAGCGCTGCACGTACTCGAGCACGATGCGAGCATCGGTGTAATCGGGTGGAATGCCGGCTGGTTTGACGCGACGCGCACCGACCTAGGAGGCATGATCGCCGACTATTGTCCGAACCGGGCGATGAACGCAGCGGCGATCCGCGACGGCTACCGCGCCGACATTGGCTTTCTGGGCACGAGTGGTTTCTTCATGCGCCGTTGCACATTCGAGGCCACGCATGGATTCGACACCTTCTACGACCCGACCTGTTTCGAGGACACTGATTTGTGCTTCCAGATCAAGGCGCTCAGAATGAAGGTCACGTACCGGGATCTGTCTGGGATTCGCCACCAGCCTCATCAGACGACGGGGGCTAATACGGGTAGCGAAGCGTATCAAGCGTTGTTCCTGCGAAACGCCAACTACTTCAAGGAGAAGTGGCGTGACTATTCTCAGTTCTACCTCGATTACACCAGCTAAGCAGGACCCCCATGCCGAAAACCATATTGTGCGCGGTGGGCACGCGTCCGGAGGCCATCAAGATGGCTCCCGTTATCCGGGCATTGCAAGCATATGCCGAATTTGACGTACGGGTGCTCGCCACGGCCCAGCATCGCGGCATGCTCGACCAGATCTTTGCATGCTTCGATATAAGGCCCGACATCGATCTCGACGTCATGCGTCCAAATCAGTCGCTGGCGAGCTTGACTGCACGCCTGCTGAATGACATTGACGCTGTCCTCGTCAACGAAAAGCCAGCCTTGGTGCTGGCGCAGGGCGACACGACGACCGTCATGACCGTTGCCCTCGCGTGCTTTTATCGGCATATTCCGTTCGGCCACGTCGAAGCGGGTCTACGTACCGGCGATCTCAATAACCCGTTCCCTGAGGAGATGAACCGGATCGTCGCGGGACGTCTCGCCAGTCTGCATTTCTCGCCCACAGTAAGCGCACGCGACAATCTGCTGCGCGAACATATCCCGCAAGACACGATTTGGGTGACAGGAAATACCGTAATTGATGCGTTGCGATCGGTAGCAGACACGCGCCCTGCCCTCGCAGTCGCGCTCGACGATACCAAGCGTCTAATCCTTGTCACCGCACATCGTCGCGAGAATTTCGGTGCCCCACTTGAAAACATCTGCCGTGCGATCCTGCAGCTTGTCGACGACAACGACGACATCCAGGTGCTTTTTCCCGTTCATCCGAACCCGCACGTTCAGCAGACCGTACGTGCATTTCTGCAGGGCCACTCGCGAATCGTTCTCTGCGAGCCCCTCGACTACATTCCCTTCGTCGCAGCCATGCAGCGTGCTTATCTGATACTTAGCGATTCCGGTGGTGTACAGGAGGAAGCGCCGGCGTTGGGCAAACCCGTGCTGGTGCTACGCAAGGAAACAGAACGCCCGGAGGCGGTAGACGCAGGCGTCGTGAAACTGGTCGGCACTGCGACGGCGGATATCGTTGGCTTGGCGCAAAGGCTGCTCGACGATGCCGATGCGTACCGCGCGGTTGCGCGCGGTGTGTCGCCGTATGGCGATGGAGCAGCGGCGCAACGCATTGTCGATGTCGTGCTGGCGCGCTTGGGATGATCAAGCAGCTTGTCTACCTATCGCCGCTGCCATGGGCGAGTTTTGCACAACGTCCTCATAAGTTCGTCGAATGGTTTCATGCTTCAACGGCAGGCCGCGTGCTATGGGTCGATCCTTATCCCACGCGTTTACCTACACTTCGAGATCTGAAACGACCGTCGAGCAACAGCGGCAGCGCGCAATCCTCTCTCCCACCCTGGCTTGAGGTCGTTCAGCTACGCTGCCTGCCGATCGAGCCACTACCCGGCAGCACACTCATCAATCGTCTCAGATGGCGTAGCCTTGCGGCGCGGACCGCTCGCTTGTGCGCCGCCAACCCGACCTTGCTGGCAATCGGTAAACCCTCAGCGCTCGCGCTTGACCTGCTGAGATCGACCCATCCGGCTCGATCCGTCTACGACAGCATGGACGACTTTCCGTCCTTCTACACAGGTGTGTCGCGAGCAGCACTTGCAAGAACCGAGGAGAAGATCGCGCGCGAGGTTAGCCAGATTCTCGTTTCGTCGTCCGCGATTCAAGCCCGCTGGATGAATATCCGGCCCGACGCCAAACTGGTATATAACGGCCTCGACCCCGCCGTACTGCCGGCTGCGCGCAGCGCGTCTACGGCAGGCGCGGGAGGGCATGTCATCGGCTATCTCGGCACGATGGGCGCATGGTTCAACTGGCGCTGGCTCGTTGCGCTGGCGGAGAGTCGCCCGGCAGATACGGTACGGCTGATCGGCCCGATGTTCGTTCACCCGCCTGGCCCGCTACCGCCCAATGTTCAGGTATTGCCACCGCTCGGGCACGCCGCTGCGCTCAAGGCCATGTCCGAATTTGATATTGGCCTGATCCCGTTTATCCGCAACCAGCTCACCGACGGCGTCGACCCGATCAAGTACTACGAGTACCGGGCATTGGGTCTCCCCGTAATTTCGACACACTTCGGAGAAATGGCATTGCGCGGCGATGAACCGGGCACGTTTTTATCGGATGAGCCGAAAAAACTGAGTAAAGTCGTCGATGCTGCGCTCCAGTATCGGATGAGCAGCGAAGACACCGACCAGTTCAGGACCGCCAACAGTTGGACTGCACGATTCGCCAGCGCGGGCATGCTCCAGTGAGTTTATCAGACAAGCATCCTGACTCGCGCGAAAGGACCTCGCATCGCTGCAGAGGTCCGTGCGGCAAAGCTGCCATGAAACAAGAAGGCCACCATTCCAACCGCTCACTTTCATGAAATCAGATCCGAACAGCCGTGTTCAGCGCTTCGGCGTCGCCGTAGTCGGTGTCAGTATTCTCTTGTGTGCGCTCGCATACTTCGGATTTCTGTATGTATCGATTTGGCATTACACAATGGACGATTCGTACATATCGTTCCGTTATTCGCGGAACATGATCGATGGATACGGTCTGCGCTTCAACCCGACTGACGCGCTTCCAACCGAAGGATTCACAAGCATTCTGTGGTTGATAGCGATGGCGCCTGCATTTCTGGCAAAGGTGCCGGCGGACGCGTTCGCGAAGGTGATCAACTTGTGTTTTGTGCTGGTTACAGCCCTCTTTATCGGATTCTGCATTGCCAAGGCCACAGAAAAGAGAAAGCACGCATACCTGGGAATCCTATTCCCGTTGGTCGGCGCAAGCGCGTATTTATGCTTCTTTCCGGTTTCGATCCTGTCTGTTTCAGGGATGGAAACCGCACTGTCGGCGCTGTTGGTAACGCTCGGCGCATACCAGGTTCTACGTTTTGAAGATGGCGTAAGACTATCTTCGGCCGGGGTGTTTGCGACAACACTCCTTGCCATGAGTCTGGTGCGTCCTGATCTGAGTCTCTTAGCTGTCGCCATGCTTTTGACAGTTTTTTTTACTACCTCCCGAAGCGAGGACAAGCGACTATTGATCCGCAGCGGACTGTGCTACGTTTTAGCAGGGACATTGTATTTTGGCTGGCGGTGGTGGTATTTTTCCAGCTTTCTACCGTTACCTTTTTACATTAAGGCAGCCGGTTCAGGTCTTCACGGGGTCGACAGTGTCTTGGGATTCCTGAAAGAGCCGCTCGTAGCATTGACCGTTGCTCTCTCGTTGATAGCGACAGGCAAATGCCGCGGGCTCTTTCTTGGTGCCTTGGCCTACATGCTGTTCTTCACAAAGCCGGAGCACCTCATGGGAGAAGGCCACAGATTTCTGATGCCGATTCTCCCGATCCTAATCGTTGTTGGGCTGAGTACAGCAAGTAAAACGCTGAACAAAAATACCTACAAGGTTGCTGCCGCCGCTCCCGCTTTGCTTACCCTTCTCATGATCGGAAGTGCGATGTCGATCGATCCTGGCGAGATGACATTTCTTAACGCTTACGCCAAGGCTTTGAAATCGACGTACGGTGCGATTGGCGAAACGCTGAAGAATGAGAGTCGCAGTGGTGTTGTCGCCGTGAGTTCGGTCGGGTTGATCTCATACACATCGAACTGGTCCGTTATCGATATGTTCGGCCTGTGCAATGCAACCATAGCAAAGCATCCTGATGAGAGGCTGGATGTCACGTTCCGCTCCGAACCAAATTACATCATTCTGGTGTCATCCAGACGTGAAAGATACACCCCCTATGTTTCGCAACATCGTAGCGATTTCAATCAGAAAATATTCGACACCGCTATCGAAAAAGACTATCACGTCACACAGATTTCCGAATTTTTGCCGGGGTTTTACCTATTCGTTTTAAAGCGATAGCCTCTAGCCTGCCGACTTCGTTGGTGGGCCTCCACCTGCCCACTGCGACATCGGGAGCAGCGACCTCAATGGCAACTACCGCGTCTCGACTAGTGGACTGTCCTCCGCGGAGACAAAATACACGTGAACTGATCGCGTTCGTCGTGACAAAAACGACGTGAAACGATGACAATTCGCGCGCGACGTTACTGCAAACCTGACTAACGACTCAGGAGTCCGAACCGACCGCGCAAACCATCTATAACTGGGTGGGTGCGACACGAAGTCGCTTGTGGAAGTTGTTTCCACGGCAACGGAGGGAACTCGCCGTGTCACCGGCGGAATCTAGGAGTCTGAATCAAGAGCGACTCTGACAACGCAGCGAAACACCGTCAGGTGTGGGGTACTAATCGTGAGAGGCATACCCTTCTGGCAGCCACAGGCTGGATGAGCGCTAGATAGTCGGTATGGTGAAGATATCTGAACCTGCGATAAAGATCGTAATGTAGAACAAGCGGAAGTGTCAAATGAGCGCTGCAACACAGGCGCGTGCACCTTCTGGCGTGACGTGGGACGGCATCAACTGGGCCAAGGTCCAACGGCAGGTAAGAGGGCTGCAGACGCGTATTGTGAAGGCGGCACAGGCTGGCCGCCACAACAAGGTGAAAGCCTTGCAATGGCTGCTGACCCACTCGTTCAGCGGCAAGGCATTAGCCGTGAAGCGGGTGACTGAAAACAAAGGCAGGAACACCCCCGGGGTGGACAAGGTAACGTGGAAAACACCGGGGGCAAAGACCAACGCGATTGCGTCGTTGAAGAGGCGGGGTTACTCGCCCCTCCCACTTCGGAGAGTTTTTACGCCGTCACACCGGCTCACTATATTGGCTTCGCTGAACGCAGGCATGCATGCCCCTGCCAGGTAATCTATCACTTGCGGAGGTTCACATGGCACCTCTATCGAACCAGCAGTTCACGGCTCACGTCGGCATTGACTGGGCAGATACCAAAGCAACGCGTAGCTGTATCGCAGTTATTCGCCATTTAACTGCGATACAAGTTTTATAGCTGCCTTCGGGCGGCTTTTTCGTTTACGGTCCTGACTCTCGAGCAAACACGCGAAGAGAAACAAACACTGTCGGTCGAGGCGAATATTCCCCGCCACATGCACGACAAGATCATCACAAAGCCGCCGCAACACCTTGATTTATAAAACAGAAATCGTGTTTTTATGACACCACCTATTGCGGAAGTGCTTATCCAGCCATTTCAGCGCACATCTTCAACGCGACGCGCCAGTCAGGCGCCCTGACGCCGAAGGTCTCAAAGAGTTTGTCGTTCGAGAGACACGAGTTTTCGGGGCGCCGCGCTTTCGCATTGTATGAACGCGCTGAAATCGGCTCGACCTTCGGCTGGGACGGCAACGGCCATAGACGAAAAATCTCTTGCGCGAATTCGAACCAGGATGCCTTGCCCTGATTGGTCAAATGATAGATGCCCGAGCGATCATCGGGCGTCCGGTCACGGACCGGCTCCGCGGCTACAACTTGTGACAACACATTCGCCGTCAGCTCCGCGATGCTTCGGCTCCAGGTTGGCGCGCCGTACTGATCCGCAACGATGCTCAACTCTGGACGCTGTGCAGCAAGTCTCAACATGGTGCGCAGAAAGTTTGCCCCGCGCAGCCCGTATACCCAACTCGTCCGGAAGATAAGGTGCTTGCAACCGGAAGCCGCAATGGCATGCTCGCCATCGGCCTTTGTTTGCCCGTAGACGTTCAGCGGGCACACCACATCGCCTTCGACATACGAGTCTCGTTTCGTACCGTCAAACACATAGTCAGTCGAATAATGAACCAGCCATGCATTCAATCGCCGCGCTTCTGCTGCCAGCAATCGAGGGCCCTCGGCATTGAGCAAACGCGCCTGTTCGGCCTCGTCTTCGGCTTGATCAACCGACGTATAGGCTGCGGCATTCACAATGACGTGCGGCGCGATTGAGCGTACGACTTCCTTCACGCGCGCCGCGTCGGCCAGATCGAGCGCCGCGCGATCGAGCGCAACGATATGCCCAAGGCCCTGTAACGTCCGTACCAGCTCAAAACCAACCTGTCCGTTTATGCCCGTGACGAGAATTGTCGGTTGATCCCTATTCATGCCTGTCTCAATCAAATGGTTTTAATCGAACAACTCGGCTTCCGCAAGCCGCTTTGCGCCTGCATCTTTTGCCGCCAGCGCCGGCTCCCCGTCGATCGGCCATTCAATACCAATCTCTGGATCGTTCCAGAGGAGACTCCTTTCGTACTCGGGAAACCAATAATCGGTTGTTTTATAAAGAAACTGTGCTGATTCCGACACCACCACAAATCCATGCGCAAAACCGGGCGGCACCCATAGTTGCCGATGGTTATCGGCAGACAACGTCACACCGACCCACTTGCCAAAATTCGGTGAGCTCTTGCGAATATCCACCGCGACGTCGAACACTTCCCCTTCGACCACGCGTACGAGTTTCCCTTGCAAATGCTGGATCTGATAGTGCAGACCACGCAGCACGCCCTTCGCTGAACGGGAATGGTTGTCCTGCACAAACTCGACGTTGGCGGCGACATGCTCGCCAAATTCACGCCCATTGAAGCTTTCGAAGAAAAAACCACGCGCGTCGCCGAACACCTTCGGCTCGATGATCTTGACTTCAGGGAGTGCCGTAGCAGTTACTTGGATTGCCATGCGACCTGGTCCGTAAGAATATTTTTCAGATACTGTCCGTAGGCGTTCTTCGCAAGCGGTTTGGCGAGCGTCAGCAGTTGCTCTGCGTCAATCCAGGCCTGACGGTAGGCAATCTCTTCCGGACACGCGACCACCAGACCCTGGCGCTTTTGCAGGGTCGCGATAAACGTAGCCGCTTCGATCAGCGAATCATGCGTCCCCGTGTCGAGCCACGCATAGCCACGGCCCATGATTTCGACATTGAGCGCGGCATTGGCCAGATAACGCGAGTTCACGTCGGTGATTTCGAGCTCACCGCGCGGCGACGGCTTGATGTCCGCCGCGATATCGCAGACCTGCTTGTCGTAGAAGTACAAGCCGGTAACCGCGTAGTTCGAGCGCGGCTTGACCGGCTTCTCTTCGATCGACAGCGCGCGGAACTGCTTGTCGAATTCGACGACGCCGTAACGCTCCGGATCTTGCACGTGATAAGCAAAGACGGTAGCGCCTTCGTCTTTCTGGTCAGCGCGCTCCAACTGCTTCGCGAGATCGTGACCGTAGAAGATGTTGTCGCCGAGAATCAGCGTCGATGGATCATTGCCCACAAAGTCGCGGCCGATGATGAACGCCTGCGCGAGACCGTCCGGTGAAGGCTGAACCGCGTACTGAATGTTCATGCCCCACTGACTGCCGTCGCCGAGCATGGCCTCGAAACGCGGCGTGTCTTGCGGCGTGGAGATGATCAGTACGTCACGAATACCCGCCACCATCAGCGTGGACAGCGGGTAGTAGATCATCGGTTTGTCGTAGACCGGCAGCAACTGCTTGGAGACGACGTGCGTAATCGGATACAGGCGCGTGCCTGACCCACCCGCGAGAATAATGCCTTTGCGCGCCATTGCCGTGCCCTTACGCGCGCTGCGCGTAGTTGGTCTCAACCCACTTCCGATACTCACCCGAAGCGACTTCGTCAGACCACGCCTGATTGTCCAGATACCACTGAACCGTCTTGGCGAGGCCGGTCTCGAACGTCTCTGCCGGCTTCCAGCCGAGTTCGCGCTCGAGTTTGCGGGCGTCGATCGCATAACGGCGGTCGTGGCCGGGGCGATCCTTCACGTAGGTGATCTGGTCGCGATACGAGGCACCCGCCTTCGGATGCAATTGGTCGAGCAGGTCGCACAGCGTATGCACGACGTCGAGGTTTTTCTTTTCGTTCCAGCCGCCAATGTTGTACGTCTCACCCGGCGTGCCGCGCGCGAGCACTTCGCGGATCGCGCTGCAATGGTCGCCGACATACAACCAGTCGCGCACGTTCTGACCGTCGCCATATACCGGCAGTGCCTTGCCGCCGAGCGCGTTGGCGATCATCAGCGGAATCAGCTTCTCGGGGAACTGGTACGGACCATAGTTATTCGAGCAGTTCGTGGTGAGCATCGGCAGGCCATACGTATGATAGTAGGCGCGCACCAGATGGTCGGAACCCGCCTTGGTGGCCGAATAGGGGCTATTCGGCGCGTACGGAGTGGTTTCGGAGAACTGCGGATCGGTAGCGGACAGCGAGCCGAATACTTCGTCGGTCGAGACGTGCAGGAAACGGAACGCGGCCTTGTCGGCCTCGCCGAGCGCATTCCAGTACTGACGGGTGGCTTCGAGCAGCGTGAAAGTGCCAACCACGTTGGTCTGCACAAAATCGGCCGGGCCGTGAATCGAACGATCCACATGGCTTTCAGCGGCGAAGTGCAGCACGGCACGCGGCTTGTGGTCAGCGAAGAGCGCGTCGAGCGCGACGCGATCGCAGATATCGGCGCGGATGAAGAGATGATGAGGATTGCCCTGTTGTGACTTGAGCGTACCCAGATTGCCGGCGTAGGTCAGTTTGTCTACGTTCAGTACCGCTTCGTCCGACGTACCGAGCCAGTCGAGCACGAAATTGGCGCCGATAAAGCCCGCACCGCCCGTTACCAGAATCATGAAATTTCCTTCTAGATGACAGTGGCGGATCAACTCGGCCTGCTGATCCGCTCACCTCGCGTTGTGGTGTTCACTATGTGTCGACGCCCGCGGCAACCCCTGCCCCTCGCGGACAGGCGCTGAAACGCCGATCTTATTAAGCCCCGATTATAAAGCCGCGTCGGTCAAAACCCGAACCCTAACAACTTGAAACAGCTTGATAAAACCGGTTGGCTGTAAGTTGGGAGCAAGACAATTGGGCATAAGCGCCACAAATTTTCCCTACGCCGCCAACATCCAGCGCAGCGTATCCATAAACGAAATCGCCTCGACCTTCGGCACCAGCGAGCGCAGCTTGGCCGGCGACCCGGCCAGCATCTTCACATCGGTTTGACGCACAAAAGCCGGATTGACCTGAATCTCGATCTCATGCCCGGTCAGATCGCTCGCCGCCGACAGAATCTCCCGCAGCGTATAAGGCGTGCCGGTGCAGACATTAACCGTTTCGGCAGCGGCCTCCGATTCGAGCAAAGCCTCATAGGCGCTCGCCACATACCGCACGTCCGAAAAATCACGCGCCACGTCGATATTGCCGAGTTCAATAGCCGGTTCACGCCGTGCAAAATGCTCGACGATCTTGGGCACAAGAAAGTTCGATGCCTGCCCGCGGCCGGTGTAGTTGAACGGCCGCACGATCAGGATGGGCAGCCGGTCGAACCAGGTCCGCACCATCGTTTCCATCGCCGCCTTGCTGGCGGCGTAGTGGTTCACCGGCGTGACCGGGAAGGTTTCGTCGATGGCGTCGCTTGTGACATTGCCGTAAACATTCGCGCTGCTTGCGATCAACAGCTTGCGGGGCGTATGGCCGATGGCCGCGCAGGCTTCCAGCAGATTCAGCGTGCCGATCACGTTGACGCGGTAAAAGTCGAGCGGATCGTTATGACCCACGAAGCTGATCGCCGCCAGATGCACAATGTAATCGGGCCGTACCGTTTCGATCACGCGCCGGCATGCATCCGGCGACGTAATGTCGAGCCTGAGGCGCGTCGGCGTTTCAGGCTCGTTGCGCCCGGCCACCGTTTCGATCACGGTATGGCCGCGGCCGAGCAGGTTGTCGACCAGATAGCGGCCAGTGAAGCCACTCGCCCCGGTGACGAGCGTGCGGATAGGTTGCTGGGCATGAAAAGACGACATGCTTTCTCCGTTCACGAGGGTCATCAGATTTGCTCCAGATTTTCAATCTCACACAAACATATGATATTGTGTGAAGCATGGACATTAAGCGTGCATACCGATTCCGGTTCTACCCTACGCCCGAGCAAGAAGCGATTCTTGCCAGGACGTTTGGGTGCGCGCGTTTTGCCTATAACCACATGCTTCGGTTGCGTACCGATGCGTGGTATCAGCGGCAGGAACGAGTCGGATATCACGAAACCTCCGCAGCGCTCACGGCGCTCAAGAAAACACCCGAGCACGCATGGCTGAACGAAGTCAGTTCGGTTCCGGTGCAGCAGGCCTTGCGCCACTTGCAAACGGCATTTGCGAACTTTTTCGCCAAGCGCGCGAAGTATCCGAATTTCAGGCGCAAGGACGGCGCGCAGTCTGCCGAGTACACGACGAGCGCTTTCAAGTGGGATGGTGCGTCATTGAAACTCGCGAAGATGGATGCGCCTCTTGCGATTCGATGGTCACGCACTATCCCGAAGGGAGCGAAGGTAACGACCGCCACGGTGTCGAAAGACGCATCGGGCAGATACCATGTCTCGATGCTGTGCGATGACGCAGTAAGCGCGAAGCCTGAGGTATCCGGCAAAGTTGGCATCGACTTGGGTCTGACGCACTTCGCCATCCTTTCTACCGGCGAGAAGATCGCGGCCCCTAACACGTTCCGAAAGAACGAGGCTAGGCTCGCCAAGCTGCAACGGCGACTAGCGAAGAAGCAAAAGGGTTCCGCCAATCGCATGAAGGCGAAGCTCAAAGTTGCACGAATGCATGCCAGAACGGCAGATTCCCGAAGGGACTTCCTGCACAAACTTTCGAGCCGGCTGATAAACGAAAACCAAGTGATCGCCATCGAAAGCCTTGCCGTCAGCAACATGCAGAAGAACCGTTGCCTTGCAAAGTCGATCAGCGACGCAAGCTGGTCCGAGTTCACCCGGCAACTAGAGTACAAAGCGCAGTGGTACGGACGCACGTTGGTCGGCATCGACAAGTGGTACCCGTCAAGCAAACGATGCAGCGATTGCGGACATACAGCGGTCAAGATACCGCTGAATATCCGCGCATGGACCTGCCCGGAATGCGGCAGCGTCCATGATCGCGACATCAACGCTGCGCGCAATGTTTTGGCCGCCGGACTGGCGGCGTCAGCCCATGGAGAAAGCGTAAGTCCCATGTCTCTTTGAGATGAAGTTGGGTTGCCGTCTGTGAAGTGGGAATCCCCTTCCTTTAGGGAGGGGAGCAGTCAACCTGTTGTGGTGCAATATTGCGCGCACCAGCGGCGGCGCTCCTGACAACGCCCCCGCCAGTCCCGGTTGCTGGCGGCTCCTGACGGCGTATGCCGCGATATCCCGGCCTCAAACGGGCTATTATGTCACGCTAACATGTTGCACCGCCCAACGCGGCACGCCTTGTTCGTAACTGCGTGTATCGAACTGCACCGACTTCTCGATGACATCCTCCACCGCTTCCGCCGCCGCTGCTGCTTCTGCTGCTTCTGCTGCTTCTGCTGCTTCTGCTGCTTCTGCTGCTTCTGCTGCTTCTGCTGCTTCTGCTGCTTCTGCTGCTTCTGCTGCTTCTGCCGCTTTTACCGCCGCATCTGCTGTCGTCAAGCAACCGCACCCGCTACCTCTCGCCTTCGGCGACCTGCAAGGCTGCCGCACGTCGTTCCAGCAGTTGCTGGCCAAGGCCGCGCCGCCTGAAGACACACCGCTGTGGTTCGCGGGCGACCTGATCAACCGCGGGTCCGAGTCGCTCGCCACGCTGCGCGACATCATTGCGCTGGGCGACCGCGCGGTGCCGGTGCTGGGTAATCACGACCTGCATCTGCTGTCGGTGTCGGCGGGAATTCGCAAATCGAAGAAAGGCGACACGATCGACGACATTCTCGCCGCGCCCGATGCCGCGGATCTGCTCGAATGGGTCCGCCATCGTCCGCTCGCGCATTTCGACAAGGGCATGCTGATGGTGCATGCGGGCGTACTGCCGCAATGGGACGCCGCCCTGACGATGGAGCTCGCCGACGAACTGCAGCGGGCGCTGCGCGCGCCGAACTGGAAAGAAACGCTCGCGGGGCTCTACGGCAACGAGCCGAATCGCTGGACGCCCGGCATCAAGGGCATCGAGCGGCTGCGCCTGACGTGCAGCGCATTGACGCGCATCCGCTTCTGCAATGCCGAAGGCGAGATGGATTTCAGCAGCAGCGGCGGCCTGAATTCCGCGCCGCCGGGCAGCATGCCGTGGTTCGACGTGCCGTCGCGCAAGACTGCGGACGTCACCGTGGTGTTCGGCCATTGGGCCGCGCTCGGTTTGACCTTGCGCGACAATCTGATCGGCCTGGATTCCGGCTGCGTATGGGGTGAAAAACTCTCCGCCGTGCGTCTTGCGCAAAATCCCGCAGAGCGCACGCTAACCCAGGTCGACTGCGAGACTTGCCGCGTGCCAGGCGGCGGCGACTAAGCCGATTCCTTAGGCCGATTCCTTAGGCCGATTCCTTAGGCCGACCGGCCGGACTGATCGACCGGCTCGATCAGCGTCGGCGAGGCGTTGGAGGCGTCAAAAGCACTGGGCGATGAAATCGACGCCGCGATCGCAGCACCGGACCTCGTCATGCCACGCTGCATCTCCCGCAACGCCATCCCAATCACCCCTTCCGCCTCCGCCGCCAGCGTGCGCCGATCCGCACCCGGCGCAAGCGGCGCACCGACATACACATGCGCGGTCAACGGCCCGCCGCGCAACAGCATGTTCAGCGAATCAGCTAGTGTCACATCGTCGATATACGCAGGCGCGGTGGATTGCCGGCCCTGCGAATCTTCATACATGATGCACAGCGGCTGCACCGGCACCGAGGCCGACACGGCGGCCTGGAACATATTGGCGTGAAACGGCAGCAGCGTCAGACCGTTCGACGTCGTCCCTTCAGGAAACACGCACATCAGTTCGCCCGCGCTCAGGCGGTCGGACAGTTCGTGCATGATCCGCTTCGCATCGCTGCGCTTCTCGCGCTGGATGAACACCGTGTCCAATTGCTGCGCCAGCCAGCCGACCACCGGCCAGTTGCGGATCTCGGCCTTCGAGACGAACGGCGTGGGCCGCCACGCATTGATCACGTAGATGTCGATCCACGAGATGTGATTGGCGACCACCAGCGCGCCACGGTCGAGCCGCGCGCTATCGTTATGCACGACGAGCTGCATGCCGCATAAGCGCAGCATTTTCAGCGACCATTCGCGATTCAGCGTGTGACGTGCTTCGGCGCCAGCCTTGGGAAAGCGCGTCGCGACGATCCACATGCCGTGCAGCAGATGCGCGATGAGACAGGCCTTGCGTAACGCGAGCTTCATTGTCGGAGCTTTCCGTAACTGGGCAATGACGCGGATATTAGCGCTGTTCGAACGCGACGTGACCGGACACAATCGTCGCCCGCACGCGCGCCGGCAGTTCATAGCCGAGGAACGGCGTGTTGTGCCCCTGGCTCTTCAACGCACGCGGCTCGACGCGCCAAAACGCATTGCGGTCGAACACGCAGAGATCGGCGACGGCGCCCACGGCGATGCGGCCCGCCGCGTCCAGCTTCAGCACGTCGGCCGGCGCCGTGGTGATGCGGTTCAGCGCCTTGGCCAACGGCACGCGCGCTTCGTCGGCCCACTTGACCGTGAGCGACAAAAACAGCTCGAGACCCGTCGCGCCCGGCGTGGCTTCGGCGAACGGCAGAAGCTTCTCGTCGTCGTCGACCGGCGTGTGGTCGGAGCAGATCGCGTCGATCGTGCCGTCGACGAGACCCGCACGGATCGCCTCGCGATCGCGCTGCTGGCGCAACGGCGGATCGAGCCGGAATTGCGCGTCGAAATAGCCGATGTCGAGGTCGATCAGATGCACATGGTTCACGGTGACGTCGCACGACACTGGCAAGCCTTCGGCCTTGGCCGCGCGCATCAACTCGATGCCCGCCGCCGACGACACGTGCGACAGATGCACTCGTGCCCCCGTCACGCGGACCAGTTCGAAGATCGTGTGCAGCGCGATCGTCTCAGCCGACACCGGTACGCCCGACAGCCCAAGCCGCGACGCCAGCGCGCCGCTCGCGGCCACGCCGCCCTTGCCAAGATACGCATCGACCGGACGCAGCCACACGGTGTAACCGTAGGTCTTCGCGTACTGCAACGCGCGCATCAAGACCTGCGTGTCGACCACCGGCACGTCGGCCTGCGAAAAGCCGATACAGCCCGCCTCGGTCAGCTCGACCATCTCGGTGATGACCTGGCCTTTCAGGCCGACGGTCAACGCGCCGAGCGGATACACATGCGCCTGGTTCAGATTGCGCGCGCGGAACTTGAGCATCTCGACGAGGCCCGGTTCATCGAGCGTCGGATCGGTGTCCGGCGGACACACGAGACTCGTCACGCCGCCCGCGAGCGCCGCGGCCATTTCGGATTCGAGCGTCGCCTTGTGTTCGTAGCCCGGTTCGCGCAAGCGCGCGGACAGGTCGACGAGGCCCGGCGCGATCGACAAGCCTTTGGCGTCGATCGTCTTCTCTGCGTGGAAATCAGCGGGCGCGTTGCCAATGGCGACGATCTTGCCCGCTTCGATAAAAACGTCCTGCTGCTGTTCGGTGCCCGCTGCCGGATCGATCAGCGTGCCGCCTTGAATATGAATCTTCATGCGCTGCCTTATGTTTAGCCCGGCGGTTTAACCAGGCGTTCAGCTAAGTTGTGCGTGACTTGACGCGTGCTCGTTGTGTGCCGTGGCGCCCTGGACGCGCTTTGAGCTGGTTAAGCTCGTTGCGTCGTGGCGCGAGTCAGTTGCGAGTTCAATCGTGATTGCCCACGACGATCCCCATCACCGCCATGCGCACCGCGATGCCGAACGTGACCTGGTTCAGAATCACCGATTGCGGGCCGTCGGCCACCTGCGAATCGATTTCGACGCCACGATTCATCGGCCCCGGGTGCATCACGATCGCATCGGGCTTGGCAAGCGCAAGGCGCTCCGGCGTCAAACCCCAGCTCTTGAAGTACTCCTGCGCCGACGGCAGCAGCGCACCGCTCATTCGCTCGTTTTGCAGACGCAACATAATGATCACGTCGACGTCTTTCAGGCCTTCGTCGAGGTTATGGAAGACGCGCACACCCATCTGTTCCAGACCGCCCGGCAGCAGCGTGCGCGGACCGATCGCGCGCACTTCCGGCACGCCGAGCGTGGTCAGCGCATGAATGTCCGAACGCGCGACCCGCGAATGCAGAATGTCGCCGACGATCGCCACGCGCAGATTCGTGAAATCCTTCTTGTAGTGGCGGATCGTGTACATGTCGAGCAGACCCTGGGTCGGGTGTGCATGACGGCCGTCGCCGGCATTGATCACATGCACGTGCGGCGCGCAGTGCTGGGCGATCAGGTACGGCGCGCCGCTCGATGCATGACGCACGACGAACATATCGGCATGCATCGCCGAGAGGTTGTTGATCGTGTCGAGCAGCGACTCACCCTTGCTCGTCGACGAAGCATTGATGTTCAGATTCAGCACGTCCGCCGACAAACGCGTCGCGGCGATCTCGAAGGTCGTGCGCGTGCGCGTCGAGTTCTCGAAGAACAGGTTGAACACGGACTTGCCGCGCAACAGCGGCACCTTCTTCACTTCGCGATCGGTCACGCTGACGAACTGGTCGGCGGTATCGAGAATGTGATTGACGATCGCCTTCGGCAAGCCTTCGATCGACAACAGATGTTTGAGCTCGCCGTTTTTCGTGAGCTGCGGATTGCCCCTCAGGAAGCCATAACGGAAGCGCTCGGTGGCGCTGTCGGCTGAATCCTGGGGGCCTTGGGTGGCGGTGTTCATGGTGTACCTGCTTGTTGCTCAATGCGGCTCAATGCGCAAAGCCGCGTTCAATCGACGCGGGCTTCGGTGTGAAAGGTGAAACGCTGATTGCCGTCGGCCCCGCTCTCTTCGCGGGTCAGCACGAGCGTGGCCTCGGCGGGCACTTGCACCACGCCGCCGACGAACCGCGCCGCCACTGGCAGCTCGCGTCCACCGCGATCGGCGAGCACCGCCAGTTCGACCGACGCCGGACGGCCGTAGTCGTACAGCTCGTTCAGCGCCGCGCGAACCGTGCGACCGGTGTACAGCACGTCGTCCACCAGCACGATGTGGCGCTTGTCCACGGAAAACGGCAGCGAGGTCGGACTCGCCTGCGAGTGCAAGCCCTTCTTGGCGTAATCGTCGCGATGCAGCGCGACATTCACCACGCCGAAATTCGGCACGCGGAGATCGCGCGCAAGGCGTTCGGCAAGCCACGCGCCGCCGCTGTAGATACCGGCCAGCACGGCGCCGTCCGCACTGTCTTGCCCGGCGCCGAGCCTGTCACCGTAAACGGCACGAATCTGCTCGAGCAAGGCGCTATAGAGCGCTTCGGCGTCAATGGAACTCATGATCGTCGGGAAGTCCGTCTAGATATTGCTGGAGGATGATGCTGGCGGCTTCGGCGTCGAGCATGTCGGCGCGGCCGTTGCCGGCGCGGATTTCCGCCTTCGCCTCGACCGACGAATAGCGCTCGTCGATCCACGTCACCGGCAGATTGAAGCGGCCGTTCAGCTGATTGCCGAAGCGCTTCGCGAGTTGGGTCATTTCGTGCGGCGTGCCGTCCGGGTGCATGGGCAAGCCGACCACCAGCGCGTCCGGCTTCCACTCGGCGATCAGCTTGCCGATCGCCTCGAAACGATATTCGCGGCTGCGGTTCTGCACGATCACGAGCGCCCGTGCGCTGCGGGTGAGCGAATTGCCCACCGCCACGCCGATCCGCTTTTCACCATAGTCGAACGCAAGCAGCGTCGCCTCACGTCCGGCCGGCGGACTCATGCGTCACCTTTCATGCGTGACCTGCTTCGCCCGACAGCATTGACAGCGAAATGCCGAGCAGCGCGAGCGCCGCTTCGAGGCGCTCTTCGGCAGGCACGTCGAAAACGATTTTCGGGTCGGCTTCAACGGTGAGCCAGCCATTCTTCGAAATCTCTTCTTCAAGCTGACCCGCGCCCCAGCCGGCGTGGCCGAGCGTGAGCAGGAAGCGTTCCGGGCCGGTGCCGCTCGCGACGGCTTCGAGCACGTCTTTCGAAGTGGTCATCTCGAGCCCGCCCGGCACCGACATTGACGACGTATACGCATTGCCGTCTTTCGGATCGTGCAGCACGAAGCCGCGCTCGGTTTGCACCGGGCCGCCGAAATACACCGGCACATGGAGAAGGGGTTCGATCTCGAGCTTGAGATCGATGCGACTAAAGAGCGCTTCCAGGTCGATATCGGTCGGCCGGTTGATCACGAGGCCGAGCGCACCGCGCTCACTGTGATCGCAAAGGTAGACCACCGTTCCTGAAAACGTGGGGTCCGCCATGTTCGGCATGGCGATCAGGAACTGGTTGGTCAGATTGATGCGATCGGTACTCTTGGACATAGTTAGGATTTTAGCAAAGACGGTGCAGGATGGCGGGCTTTGAGCGCGGGACCGCGATGTGCGCGATGAACTGCGCCGCGAGCCATCGACGGCGAATCAAGTTGCACTCTATCACGCACGCAGGCCTTGTCCACGGTGCGGTTAGCGGTGTTTTGCGACACGCATATCGCGTGCCTCCGGGTTCGAACCTTGCTCGCCGCCGCGGCCGGCATGAGGATGCTTACCGGCGCGCAGCACCTGCTGCTGATTGCGCAACCGTTCAGGCGCCGCCCTGCTCGATCGCACGCGTCAATGCCGCCAGCGCGGCGCGGCTGCCTGCCGGCGCGACGCCCGCAGCGACTTTGTGCAGCATCGCGCGCAACGCTTCGGCAGCCTGCTCGAGCGTGCTCGCCGCCGGCGCGCCGACGATGACGTGGGCGCGCACCGCCGGCGTCGATACGCCGGCGTGCGCGCGGCGGCGCCACGCAAGCCCGAGCGCATCGGCAACCAGTGCCACGTGGCCAAGGCCCAGCGCGCACGCGGCGGCGCCGAGCCGGTAGGCGGCGTCGCCCGCCTGCAGCGCTTCGCTCGGATCGGCTTTCTCGGGCTGATCGGCCGCACGGGCATGCTCGGCCAGCGCCGAAATCGAGGCATCCGCCGTCTGCAGGAAATCTTCATAAGCATGCGCGTTGACGGTCAACACGCCCAGCTCACGCGTCAGCGTGCTGTGGGTCGCGCTGATCGCCTGTGCCTGCACGGCGCCGGCTTCCCAAAGCATTTCGGATGCCTGGGTGCCCGCAACATGCCAATCGACCGTCAGGCCATAGTCGTGCAGCACGTCGACCTGATCGGCGTCTTCCGCCGCAGCACCGTACAACGCGTAGTCGCGCCACAGCAGCGCCAGCGTCGCGCGCACCAGCGAACGCGGCGCGCGCTCGATGCCGCGCGCGTGATCGGCCAGTGTCAGGTTGCAGCGCGCATAGAAACGCCGCGCGTCGGCTTCTCCGGCGGCGCGGCCGCTGACGCGCAGCGCCTTGGCGCAAGCTTTGGCGAGGCGCCAGAAATCGTAAGGGTCTGGGCCGGCAAGTTCGGTCAGGACGACGTCCAGTTCGTCGAGCGCCGCGTTCGTGAACGCCAACGCGGCACCGCTGTTATCGGGCTGCGCGCGCAACACGGGCAGCAGCGCGCGCTCATAGCGTGCCCGCAAATGGCCCAATTGATCCGCGGACTGGGCATGCAGCGATACCGGCGGCACCGGGCGCGCGCTCAGCGCGAGGTCTTCGAAAGCGGCGGGCGAACCGGGCGTATGCTCGGACAGACGGGTACAGAGCGCGCGATAGTGGTTGAACAGAGTGGGCGAACAGGACAGCTCGCGCAAGTTGTGGCGCTCGAGCGCCGCGC
This sequence comes from Paraburkholderia sp. GAS348, assembly GCF_050434205.1. NCBI lineage: Bacteria > Pseudomonadati > Pseudomonadota > Betaproteobacteria > Burkholderiales > Burkholderiaceae > Paraburkholderia > Paraburkholderia sp. GAS348. Next base: position 117,580 of record NZ_JBNPVT010000005.1, on the reverse strand, counting down.
GGAAATCGCGCAACGCCGCGCCGAACACGGGCCGTGCGCTGCCCACGTCAGCGGCGTTAGCCGGTTCACCCTCGTCGGCCAAAGGCGAAAGCCGCACCAGCGCGTCCGCGAAGCGCTGCGCGCTCAGCCAGCCGGCCTCGCGCAATGCGTGCGACGCACGCAGCAGCGCCGCAGTGCTCTCGCTGCGTTGCTCGAATGCCAGCAGCGCCTCGGCCAGCGCCAGCTCCGCGGAACGCACAGCGCCGCCGCGTGGATTCGGCAATGCATCGAAGGAATCAGGTGCAGCGGATCGAAGAGTCATGGCAGGCGACAGGAAGCTGACGGGCCGCCGCTTTGCGCCGCACGAGAGACTGCTCGGCTAACGCGCGAACTGGCGACAGGACAATGACAGACTACCGCTGCGACACGGCGCAACCGGCGACGTTCCGTATCGACGCGTTGGGGTTGCGTTGTGAACGCATGAACCGCGTTCGATCCGGCCTGCGCCGCCTGCAAAACGCCGCGCCGCAGGCACACGGCATAGCACGCTACTGGACACCGCCGCTTGCCCCTCGGACCTCAGATCTGGACCATCTCGAAGTCTTCCTTGCGCGCTCCGCATTCCGGGCAGGTCCAGTTAATAGGAACGTCCTCCCAGCGGGTGCCCGGCGCAATGCCTTCGTCCGGCAAACCGGCTTCTTCGTCGTAAATCCAGCCGCAAATCAGGCACATCCAGCTTTGATATTCCATTCTTGTGTCGCGTCGTAAAGTCCGGGGAAACGGGAGCCATGATGGTACCGTGTTGCCGCCCCAATGCCTAGCAATCAGAAACGCGCAATCGTAGTGTGCGGCGCCCTTTGGCTATGCGGCTTGCGTCGGTTTGCCGAAGAATGCGAAAAAACGCCTTCACAACGGTTTAGGCCGCATAATTGAGCCAATTGCGCACCCTCTGCGCCTAAATACAGCCCCTTTTTGCAAATTTTCATGCCCAGCGACACGCCTCCGATCGTCCTCACCTTCGGCCTTTCCGATCCCACCGGCGGCTCCGGCCTGCAAGCGGACCTGATGACCCTTGCCAGCATGGGCTGCCATGGCGTCTCCGTGCTCACGGGTTACACCGTGCGCGACTCGGCAAGCTGCGACGAAGTCACCGGGCTCGACCCTGAAGTGGTCGCGACCCAGGCTCGGATGCTGCTCGAAGACATGCCGATCGCCGCGTTCAAGGTCGGCGGATGCACGCGCGCGGAAGTGGTGAGCGCGATTGCCGAGGTGGTCGCCGATTACGACGACATCCCGCTGATCCTCGCCCCCGACTTCACGCTCGACGACGAACACGTGCTCGCCGCCGACGAACTGCGCGAAGCGATCGCCGACCTGCTGGCGCCGCAAACCACCTTGCTGGTGGCCGATTCGGCCACGCTGCTCGCCCTCGCCCAGCCGGACGGCGACGCCGAAGCGCCGAGCCTCGACGCAGCGATTTCGCATCTGCTTTCGCAAGGCTGCGAGTACATTCTGTCGACGGAAACGGGCACGCACCGGCTCGTCAATACGCTGTTCAGCGAAGACGGCCAACTGCGCCAGGATATGTGGGACCGCGGCAGCCATCGGATCATGGGCATCACCGATACGCTCGGTTCCGCGATTGCCGCCTTGCTGGCCAACGGCCAGGAGCCGGCGGAAGCCGTGCGCGAGGCGCAGGAGTATCTGTATCAGGCGGTGCGCAACGCATTCCGGCCGGGAATGGGTGCTTATATGCCGGACCGCTTCTTCTGGGCCCGCAGCAGCGACGACGACACGCCGCCCGCGGCCGGCAAGGACGCGGCGCCGGGCGAGGCGCGGCACTAAGCTTCGACTGCATGAGCGGCAGGCGCATGGCAAGCATTACAGCTGTAATAAGACGGCATCCAAAAAACCCGCATATCTGCGGGTTTTTTCTTTTCAAACAGCCCTCTACCCTCCACTTCGGTGTAAATACACTTTCGAACTTGTAATAAAACGTTACAACGCACCTCTTGTCGTCAGGTTAAGCTTTACGAATCGTAATCCGGTCATGTAAGCCTATGTCTTCGCCGATTCCAGTTCCCCTGCCCATGGGGGCCTCGGACGATCCCCGCACTTTCCTGCAACGCGTCCACGGCGAAGTCACTACCCGCGACAGAATGCAAATATTCCGCCACAAGCCGGTTACGATCTGGCTGACCGGGTTATCCGGGGCGGGCAAGTCAACCATCGCTTTCGAACTCGAACAGCGACTCGTATCGCTAGGCCACGCGTGCTATGTCCTCGACGGAGACAATATCCGCCACGGGTTGGCATGCGATCTCGGTTTTGACAAGAAAGACCGGCGTGAAAATATTCGCCGAGTGGCGCACGTGGCTCAATTGATGAACGACGCGGGCCTCATCGTCATCACAGCGCTTATCTCACCCATGCGCGAAGACAGAGCGATGGCGCGCGAGATCGTCGGGCCCGGCAATTTCATCGAGACCTACCTGTCAGCCTCCGTCGACGCTTGCGCCCGTCGTGATCCCAAAGGTCTCTATGCTAAAGCCCGGGCTGGCGAGATTGCGTCGTTCACCGGGGTATCCGCACCCTATGAAGCCCCGGCCGACCCCGAGTTGAAAATCGACACCGCAACGCAAACGCCGGCCGAAAGCGTAGCGAAACTATTCACCTACTTGCGCGATAACTGTCTGGCGGATCCCCGCTGAGCGGCCCACGGAACGTCTCACCGCTTGCCCCAAAAGAAAAAACCCGCGTTTTTGCGGGTTTTTTCTTTTGGAAAGCACGCCTCGCGGCGCACTTCCCCATGTGTTTCCAACTGAGCCTCTGACGAGAGAGGCCCAACCGAAATTACATGTCCATGCCCATGCCGCCGGGCATACCGCCGCCCATCGGAGCATCTTCCTTCGGCAGCTCGCAAACAGCTGCGTCGGTCAACAGCAGGCCAGCGACTTGCTTGTCCGGGTTGCCGATTTCCCAACATATAAACAGAACGGGTTTTCTCACACATATCACCAGCATTCAATCGGAGCCCCATTACCTCGCTGGCGGTTTCGTCCACGCCTCAAAAGGGACAATCGCAACGTGCAATAGCAGATGACGGTCGTGTAAAAGCGTCGAAATAGGCGGTTTCGCACATATGTGACAAACCGTGTTGATTAGGATTATCGGGATTGCTCCAATTTCTCATTCGGCTAGAAAAACGTGAAAACCAAAATTACCCATCCCGACCGAATCAAACCAAACGGTTTAGACACCGAACAAATTGCTGCGCTTAAAAAGCGCGGCTTCAGTTCGTTTGAGAACGTTGCATTCCCCGAGGAAATTGCTGAACTGAGAAGCATCTGCGAGCAACTGATATTCGCCGGTACCGGCGCGCAAGAAGGCGCGCTGTTTGATTTTGTCGGCGAGAATCCGCTCGCGTCAACCGCTCTTACTCAATTGCTTACGCCGAGTAACTTCAATCCGCGGTTGCGCCGGATGGACTATCACAAACGTCTTGACTCGCTGGCTAAACAGATTCTGGGTCCCCGCGCGCGGATTGCAGGAGATCACCTCTTCTACAAACCGCCAATAGCCGGCCCTGAGACCCCGTGGCATCAGGACGAAGCCTTCCACGATCCAAGGTTCTCATACCAGGAAGTGAGCTTCTGGCTACCACTGCAACCAGCCACAGTCGAGAACGGCTGTCTGCGTTTTATTCCAGGTTCGCACCTCTGGGGCGTTCAGCCTCACAGGAAACTCGCGGGCAAGGAGCGTTCACACGGGATTGAATGTTACGACGGATTCAATCCTGAAGACGCAGTCTTTTGTCCGGTGCCGGTTGGCGGGTGCACGGTGCACCTGGGTCGTACATTGCACGGAGCCGGACCGAATGTCACGGCCAATGCCCGCATTGCATATGTAGTTCTCTTCGATGTTCCTGCTACCGTTTCAACCGAACACCGCGAGTTCAACTGGCTAAATCAAACAACAACGCGCGACGAGACTGAACGTAAATGGAAACAGGGCTACGGAAAACTCATCGCTTTATATCGTCGTCTAGTGCGACGGAACAGTACCGATCCTTATCGCTTATATCATGGCCTTAAACGCCGTTGGTGGTCTTTGATGCAAAGCCGCAGGCGCTTATAGCACGTTGTCTTTTGCTGTGATGACTGCCCGAAAAAGGAAACGGCCCAATCGGAATAAGCCGATTGGGCCGTTTCGGGCAGGCTGACCATTATTAAAACCCGCATTTCTGCGGGTTTTTCTTTTGGGGTGCACGCCTCGCGGCGCAGCTCCCTATGTGTTTCCAACTGGGCCTCAAATGAGATACGAGTGAGGCCCAATCGAAAATTACATGTCCATGCCCATGCCGCCCATGCCGCCGGGCATACCGCCGCCCATCGGAGCATCTTCCTTCGGCAGTTCGCAAACAGCTGCGTCGGTGGTCAACAGCAGGCCAGCGACCGAAGCTGCATTTTGCAGCGCCGTACGCGTCACCTTCGTCGGGTCCACGACACCTGCGTCAACCAGGTCGACGTACTCGCCGGTTGCTGCGTTGTAGCCGAAGTTGCCTTGGCCAGCAGCAACAGCTGCCACCACGACGCTGGCTTCTTCGCCACCGTTCGTGACGATCTGGCGCAGCGGCTCTTCCATCGCGCGCAGCACGATCTTGATACCTGCGTCCTGATCGGCGTTAGCGCCCTTCAGACCAGCGATTGCCGTACGTGCACGGATCAGTGCGACGCCGCCGCCAGCCACGATGCCTTCTTCCACAGCTGCGCGCGTTGCGTGCAGTGCGTCTTCGACACGTGCCTTCTTTTCCTTCATTTCGACTTCGGTCGCAGCGCCGACCTTGATCACTGCAACACCGCCAGCCAGCTTGGCCACGCGCTCTTGCAGCTTTTCACGGTCGTAGTCCGACGTTGCTTCTTCGATTTGCGTGCGAACTTGCTTCACACGTGCTTCGATGGTTGCAGCTTCGCCAGCGCCGTCGATGATCGTGGTGTTTTCCTTGCCCACTTCGATACGCTTCGCTTGACCCAGTTCAGCCAGCGTTGCCTTTTCGAGCGTCAGGCCGGTTTCTTCAGCGATAACTTGACCGCCGGTCAGGATCGCGATGTCTTCCAGCATGGCCTTACGACGATCGCCGAAGCCCGGAGCCTTGACAGCAACCGTCTTCAGGATGCCGCGGATGTTGTTCACAACCAGCGTAGCCAGCGCTTCGCCTTCGACGTCTTCTGCGATGATCAGCAGCGGACGGCCAGCCTTGGCGACTTGTTCCAGTACCGGCAGCAGATCACGGATGTTCGAAACCTTCTTGTCGTGCAGCAGCACGAACGGGTTTTCGAGCACGGCAACTTGCTTGTCCGGGTTGTTGATGAAGTACGGCGACAGGTAGCCGCGGTCGAATTGCATACCTTCGACCACGTCCAGCTCGTCTTGCAACGACTTGCCGTCTTCAACCGTGATGACGCCTTCCTTGCCAACCTTGTCCATCGCTTCAGCGATACGGTCGCCGATCGACGAATCGCTGTTCGCCGAGATCGCGCCGACTTGAGCGATTTCCTTGTTGGTCGTGCACGGCTTGCTGATCTTGCGCAGTTCTTCGATCGCGGCCGTCACAGCCTTGTCGATACCGCGCTTCAGGTCCATCGGGTTCATGCCCGATGCAACGTACTTCATGCCTTCGCGGACGATTGACTGAGCCAGAACCGTTGCGGTCGTGGTGCCGTCACCTGCGTTGTCGCTGGTCTTGGAAGCCACTTCCTTGACCATTTGTGCGCCCATGTTCTGAAGCTTGTCTTTCAGTTCGATCTCTTTCGCGACCGAAACACCATCCTTGGTGACCGTCGGGCCGCCGAAGCTGCGTTCCAGGACAACGTTGCGACCCTTCGGGCCCAGCGTGACCTTCACAGCGTTAGCGAGGATGTTCACGCCTTCAACCATCTTGGCACGGGCGGAATCACCGAATACGACGTCTTTAGCTGCCATCTTCTAACTCCTTGAATTCTTTGGGATATGACCGGGAAAAGTAGCGACCAGCGCTTACTTCTGCACCACGGCCATGATGTCTTCTTCGCGCATCACGAGCAGTTCGTTGCCGTCGACCTTGACGGTCTGGCCTGCGTACTTGCCGAACAGGACGCGGTCACCAACCTTCACGTCGAGTGCGATTTGTGCACCCTTGTCGTCACGCTTGCCCGGGCCGACTGCCAGGATTTCGCCTTGATCCGGCTTTTCCGCTGCGGCTTCGGGGATCACGATGCCCGACGCAGTCTTGGTTTCTTGATCCAGACGTTTGACGATCACGCGATCATGCAAAGGACGAAGGTTCATACATACTCCTCTCTTGATTGAGACTGAAGAACGCTGAGAAAACCCGGCTGGCTGAGCCAGCCGGCGATGTTGTTAGCACTCTCGTGCAGCGAGTGCTAATTATATGGACGGGTGGTGACAAATTCAAGAAGGGATGTGGCGTTGATTGTTGTCGAGATTTGCTCAACTTTGAACTTTGTTCACTTAAGTTTGAACTCGCGACCTGCGTCCGGACACCGCAACGGCGCGCACTTTCCATAAAAAACAATGACTTAGAACCCGAGTCGCCGTGCTGCAGGGTTGTGCACGCTGCTACGAAACCTAGCCGTTTCTGACGAAGTCGCCTCGCAAAACTTAGTGATCAACATTCGGTCAAGGGTAAACCCCTGGAATCGAAGCGCTCTTCAGTCATGCTCGGGGAATTCGAAAAACATGATGCGGCCCGCGGCCGCGACCCTATCGCTCTCCTCGTGCAGCCGCTCAGGATTCAGTTGCTCGATCAATTCATCCCCGAGCAATGCGATAACGACGGCGTAAAGGTAGTCGCTGTACAAGCCCGCGACCTTCACTACCTCTTCCATAACGGCTTCAAACGATTCACCAGCATCACGCTTCCCCGTTAAGCTGGGTAAACTCGCTATTGCCGCAAGTTCAGACAGGTGGAATAGGTTGTGGCCGTGGCTTTCACTCATGTACATCACCAGTTCGTCGTCACTCAACGGCAATATTTCTAGGTCGGAAATTGAGAGGTCGGCCGAGTAGTGAAACGCGTGGCGGTTCCGGAGACCGTGAATGATCGAACCCTTGGCGAGGCAATTCGTGAGTTGGCCTCGTATGTCGCGACCCTCGGCAGACAGCGATGCGTCAACAAGGTCATTGATGCCATTGCGGAGCTTGTCCCAGCCCTCGTGCATCTTGCCTGCCAGCAATTTGACGATAAGCAGTGCCAGCGAAATAGTGGCCCGACGCTCTGGTTCGCTAACGCCGTTAGGTATGCGTACAATAAGCAGCAACCTGACCAACCAGTTCAGCTCGTTCATGAACAAGCCGACGCGCAACAATGCAGAACTGCGTTGTTCGGGCATATCGCGCAACGCACCGCGAGGCAGCTTGACTTTGTACACAATCGGCAAGGGCATAGCAATATCGACTAGTCAACATGACGTCATGCTACAGCGTCTCACCGAACGGTCTGCTTCGAGTGATCAGGACGGACAGAAAACGGAGTGAATGGCTATACGGAGAGACGGTCTGCCCACAATCCCTATCCAGAAAGGCTTTCAAGCCAATAAATCGGAAAAGTACCCGTATAGGTACCCAACATTCTCGACTGCCGTGCAGACCGCCTGTGTCCGCGCGCTGCGCGGGTGAATATACCTATATCACGTCCGGCCAGAGCTAAAACTCTTGGGGAGACAATCTATGCATTTCCGACGAAAGCCTTACTGCATAAGGTTTTCGCTGCCCCCAAGTGTGTCTCCCGAACACCGATTTTCTTGGAGACCCTGTGGAGACAAACGACGGCTGGCTGCGCCGAATTGCCGGCGCTCCGGTTGGTTGCATAGGCCGTCAGCGTCGGCGGTCCGCTCGAATGCCCCTCTGGAACGTTCCGCGCAAAGAAATCCCCACGACGACGCCGTCCAAGCGACCGGTGTGGGAAAATGCGTTCCCATACGAATGATCAACCAGAATAAACATGGCGCAGCTATATAACCAAGACATGCGAGCGGCCGCACGCAGACACTTCGAGGCGGCTGAGACCCTTCGGCCCACGAGTCGGGCGGACGTGGCCGGTTACATGTATGGGATCGCTGCCGAGGCTGCGATAAAGTCTTTAATGCTCCAATCAGGGATGCGCCCACGGCCGGACACACGCGACGATCCGTTCTATGCTCATTTCGAAGGTTTGAAGACCTTGTTGCGCGACACAGCATCCGGTCGCTGGGCGGCAGAATTACGCCGTTTCAGCGATAACAACGCTTTCATGCAATATTGGGATATCGCGATGCGGTACTCGGACGGCAAAGAGATACGACCAGAGTGGGTGGAGCGTTGGCGTCGTGACGCCGACGATGCACTGCAGATTATGATTACGCGCTGAGGGAACGATGACAGTTCGATTTGATGACAGTTTGCCGATGGCGGCGAGCGTTATTCGTGACCAATTTGGCGAAGACATTCTCGCGCGCGCAGTGTTCGTGCGTGACGCGACCGGGAAACTCTCCGTCGTGCTCGATGAGGTTATCGAAGAGCCTCGCATAGAGAGAAGCGAAGCAGTTCTACGCGCGGCGTTAGGAACGTACGCGCGATCGGATCGTCTTCTAGCGGACAAAAGTGGCTTTGGCGTTGCTCGCCTTCTCGATGAAGCAAAGGGCGCACTATATGTCTCAGTAAACGGTGATCGCGTCCGAGTGATCGAACGGAGAATCGTAGGTGTGGATTGGCTTCGGCCACCAAGTCCTGTTGCCGGTTCTGTGCCTCGCGTGGTCTTCGGTAGCCTCAAAGGTGGCGTTGGCCGATCAACGGCTCTTTGTGTAATGGCAGCTCATCTGTCTCGCAGGGGACTTCGCGTCCTTTGTGTCGACTTTGACCTGGAAGCGCCTGGCATCGGCTCAATGCTTCTAAGATCGAATGAACTACCGGAATTCGGTACGTTGGACTACTTCGTCGAGAGTGGCTTGTCACCGATTGATGCTGGCTTTCTGAATTCGCTAGTCGGTGATTCATATCTCGGACGAGGTGGGGCGCGCGTCGGCGTTGTACCAGCTATCGGTGCACGGACCGCAAAGCATGCAGGCAACGCTATTTCGAAACTCTCACGTGCGTACCTGGAGGAGATTAGAGAGGATGGTTCGACGCTTACCCTAACAGACCGCCTGCGCCAATTGGTCGACCTTTTAGAGTCAACCTCGACGTTTGACGTATTGCTTCTTGATGCACGCGCGGGCCTCCACGAATCAACCGCTGCCGCGATACAGGGGCTTGGAGCGGACATCCTGCTATTCGGAACGGATCAGCCGCAAACATTTTTGGGCTACTCGCTGTTAATGCGGCACCTGGCTCAGTTTCCCGTGGACCAGCGGGACGATTGGCGCGAGCGCTTACGATTTGTGCATGCTAAAGCGCCGGACGTGGAAGCCATGCAGATAAAGGCCGACGAGCGATTCACCGACCTTTATCGAATGCTTGGGACGCAGGAAACTGAAGCCGCTGGCGATGAGCAAAATTTGACCGCTGAGGATTTCACTTTCGATTGGGAAAGTGATGACGGTGCTGCAAATGACGTTGTGGGCGAGCAATTCACCGCCCCCCCCATCCTCCGTATTTTGGATGACGCAAACTATCGCGATTTCGATCCAGTCGACCGAGGGTCGCTGCTCGAACACACTTCGTACCTCGCGACATTCGGCTCACTTATCGAATATAGCGACGAAATAGCGGAATCGATTCTTTCATCAAAAGCGACATGACAATCGACTATTACGCCATTCGCACTGCACTCGGCTCGTTGGATGCGGCGGCTGCGCATCTTGCGAGCGGTGAAGGCCGTCCGCAAGTCCAAGAGATATTTTCCCCGGAACAGCACGCGGGGGCGCTCGATCCTAACGTGACAATTGTTCTGGGCGCACGCGGGTCCGGAAAAACGTTCTGGACAGGTGTATTGGGGAGTGTGGAGACTCGTACGGCGGCCGCCGATGCCTATCCACACCTTGGCCTTACGCGCGTCGACGTTTCCCTCGGATATTCTGGTCTGGCGCACGACGGATCGGTGAGTCGTCAAACCATTGACTCACGCGTCCCTGTCGGCGAAGAACCAACTCGTGGAGTTTTGCTGTGGCGCTGCGTCGTTTTGCGAGCGATGCACAAGGCACTTTCGGCAGAAACGGCTAACCTCACCATTGGTGAGATGATGGAGCACTACTCCGATCCCGAGCTATGGGAGCGTGACAGTTATGCGGCCGATAACATGCTATTAGATAAAGGCCTTACAGTGATCGTTCTCTTCGATGCGCTGGATAGCCTTTCATCTGACTGGGAGCGTCTACGACGCCTTATTGATTCGCTGCTTGAAGTCGCGTGGTACGCGCGGTCATCCCGATCCCTGCGAGTAAAGCTATTCCTTCGACCGGACCAGATGAGTGACCTCGGTCTCCGATTTGTCGAGCTACCGAAGTTGCTGGCTGGAGCGGCGCGTTTGACCTGGAATCCTACCGATTTGTACGGTATGTTTTTTCAACGACTTGGTTCTTTTACCGAGCTCAAGGGACGCGACTCATTTTTCGAGTTGTTGAGAGAAGAGTCCGTCCCGCCGCCGCCGCTGGATATCGCCTCAAGAAGACGATGGCCTCTCAGTCGTGACAAAAGCGTGCAAGCCCGTGTATTCCAGCGGATAGCCGGTCTATATATGGGTGCGAACAGCAAGAAAGGCCGCACCTATGATTGGCCGCTGCGCCACTTGGCCGATGGACACGGAGACGTCACGCCACGCAGCTTTCTAACCTTAATGATTGAGGCTGCGCGCGTCACCACTTCGCCGCCCAATCAGGTCATTTCCGCAGAAGGGATCAGACATGGGTTAAGGCAGGCGTCACGCGTTCGCGTGGACCAACTTGATCTGGAATTCCCGTGGATCAAGAGGGTCCTTGCACCATTGTCGCGGCTGACCGTGCCGTGCAGCGAAACTGCGATCACTTCGCGCTGGCGAGAAACGGAGACACTCGAGGCGATCGCCCGAAGAGCCAGCGAGGGCAATTTCCTGCCGCCCTTTAAGAAGACCGCGGAGGAAGGCCAACAACGTGAAACGCAAATGATCGAAAGTTTGGTGCGCATCGGGGTCTTGGTCCAACGCGCAGACTTTCGTTTTGATATGCCTGATCTGTTTCGCGTCGCCGCTCGTCTCTTGAAAAAAGGTGGCGTCACGCCGCACAGACCCGAGATCTGAGCCCCCTTGGGACCGGCATCTTTTGCGAGGCGGACTCGTGGATTCTCAGGATGGTTTGTCTGCTAGATGCTATGTGGGAGGGCAGCGACAGAAAGCCCGACTGGAGTAAAACGGGACTTGCACATTCGTTTTCTCCGAAGGAGCACGCAAATGGATACGCCTGACACAGCCCTCCGTGGGCAGAATACGACGGCAGGTGGCCGCCTGTACATGGCTTTTGAGCTGGGCGAGAAGAACTGGAAGCTCTCACTGGGTGATGGCCAGCGCGCGCCCAGCCGCTTTACGGTCGCCGCCGGTGATACCACGGCGGTTCTCACCGCCATCGCCAACGCCAGGGCGCGTTGCCATCTCGGCGCCGACGCACCCGTCTACAGCTGTTATGAAGCTGGCCGCGACGGTTTCTGGCTGCACCGCTGGCTGGCTGAACAGGGCATCGTCAATCTCGTGGTGGATTCGGCCAGCATCGAGGTGAACCGCCGTGCGCGTCGCGCCAAGACAGACCGGCTTGACAGCGACAAGCTGCTGTCGATGCTCATGCGCTATTACGCGGGCGAGCGGCGCGTGTGGGCGGTGGCACGCATTCCCACGCCCGAGCAGGAGGACGACCGGCGCCTGCACCGCGAGCTCGAACGCCTGCGCAAAGAGCAGACCGCGCACACCAACCGGATCCGCTCCCTGCTGGTACTGCACAACCTTCGGGTCCGGTCTGTCGGCGGCCGCATCTGGACGCACTGGTGGACCCGTCAGCGCGAGTTGCTGGCGCCCGGTCTGCGCGCCGAGATCGACCGCGAATGTGAGCGGCTCGCGCTGGTGCACCAGCAGATCCGCCTGCTCGAAGTGCAGCAGGAGCGGCAGGTGCGTAGCGGCGCACATCCCGGCATGGCGCTGCTCGCACAGCTTGCCGGCATCGGTGCAGGCAGTGCGTGGACGCTCGTCAGGGAACTGTTCGGCTGGCGGCAGTTTCGCAACCGCCGCGAAGTGGCCGGCTGTCTGGGCCTGACGCCCACGCCGTACGCCAGTGGCACCAGCGAGGTTGAACTCGGTATCAGCAAGGCGGGCAACCGGCGATGTCGCTGGCTGATGGTCGAGCTCGCCTGGAGCTGGCTGCGCCTGCAGCCCGGCAGCCAGCTCAGCCACTGGTTCAACGAGCGCTTTGCCGGTACCGGCAAGCGGATGCGGCGCATCGGTATCGTTGCGCTCGCACGCCGTCTGGCGATCGCCCTGTGGCGTTACTCAAGTGGCGCGCGATTGCCGACCTGGCGCACGCTGCTGACAATCGACGAACAGGTCTTTGAGAATCGGGGCTTCCGGGCGAGGCACAACGAGACAGTACGCTCGACGTTTGTCCGGTTTGGCGACAGTCGTTTGTCCGGGATGGATCTCGACGAATCCGTCGACTGGCGACGTGACGACGACAACTTGCCAGCCGTGTACCTGCTCGTGCGCGCACTAGTACAGGCCGACGCTACCGATGTGGCCACTCAGGACTAATGCGCCGATATCGTCAGCGAAACGGATGTCCTCCGCTACGTCAAGCAATTAGGCTAATTAGCGAAAGCCGCAAAATAAGGTACCGTAACAGCCACCGCCCATTTATTTGATCGCGCGTGTGCGCGATATTGGGCAAGAAGACTGCGCGATGTAAGATCATTTCGCGCGCGATTCGAAGGATGGTGCGACGGAGGGTAATACCGCCGAGACGTCGGCGGGCATGGGTGTCCCCGGGATGGGCAGGTCACGGTAAGTACTAGCGGGGGGGGAAATGGTCTCGGATGTGCTTCAATAGCCTCTTGGATGCTGGCGAGTCGAGCGAAGGAAGCTTTTGCGCCGGAATATCCTCGGGCTGGGGCGCAGTTGCCTTGGCAAGTGCGCCCAGTGCCTGCGAAGTATCCATAGGGGTCACTCGCGGAGGGGCAGTACGACGGACTGCTGTGACGGCCGGCTTTTCGAGCAAACTGGCGACTGCTGAGACGTCAGCGCCGCCAGCGCTGTCAAGAATCGGCGCACTAAGATCGTACGTGGTGAAACCGTCATCCGGCGTAGCTTTGATCAGAAAAGGGCTGTAGATGATGTCAGTCGCACCTTCCTCGTTGATCGTGTCCTTGATGTGTTTCCTCGCGATCAACGAACACCTCAACTGGAGGCGACCGACAGTCGAAGCGCGACCACAATGCGCTCTCACAAAACAACATCGGTCAATCGCGCGAAAAATTTAGCGCGCATGTCGATTTTCTTAGGAAGAACAGATCGTTCCCACGACACCGGTTCGTAGACCGTCTAGCTAACGAAGTCGTTTCCTGATCCCCGCCTCCGTATCTTCACGGTTTGCTTCCTGCTCGTAGGTCCTCACTATTTCCGCCAACAACTCCGACGAAACAAATGGGTGTGAATATTGGAGACTATCCGCCCAAGCGCGATATTCGTCCGCGAGCGCGCGCTCCTGACCACCTCCTTCGGCGCGCCAATGGGCTCCGCGTGCGTTATAGCGACCAACCCGAGCGCCAGACATCACGTTCCTAGATTGCACATCCTCCATAACTTGCCGAACAGGCTCGCACGGCCAGACACCATCAGCACCGACTGGAGCCCGAGCGAGAAGTTTTCCAATACATTGATCGGCGATTTCGAGACGACCAAGTTCGCGGCACGCATTTCTCACTTTCTGAATCCAGTCCAAGAGATTTTCTGCACGCAACACCCCGAAATCATCATGCCCCGGGATGCGCTTAAGGCCATCAAGCAGCTTGTAGCCCCGTTCCGCAAGCAGTTGCGCCTTATCCGGATCGGTCACCCATTCCAGCGGATCGCTTCCTTCATCTGAACGCCTATAGCTCCAAACAACCGCCTGTACGAATAAATCAGGATGAGTCTCAACATATCTTTCCAAATTCGGAATTGCGGATTCGCCACGGTCGCTCCACGGCCGGCCGAGAACCTCGATATACGCAAATTCAAGGCCGGCCATTTGATCGAGAGTCAGTGCCGAGCTCTTGTCCAGAAAGGAAAACGCCTGCTCGACGTAATAGGAATCCAGTTGATATTGACCCGGCGCATCATTCCCGCCCGCTGCCATCTCACTCAACAGTCGAAACAGCAACTCGGGACCCACCGCCTCGAGCTTGAAGTGGATATACGCGAATGCGGCTCGCGGACGTTTCGCTTCAAGCAGGCGCTCAATTGCTTCAGTGGTTTCGCTTTCCTCGTGGCTAACCCAATTTACGGCTACATCGCTCCAGTACGCCCGACTGCACTCCTCTTCCAGCTGATCGACCATTCTCCAGGTGGCGGATCGGAACGGCGCGAGTAACAGCAACGTCGTGAGTTGCGTTTGGGTAAGTTCTCTTTGCAAAATCTCCAAGACGCTCGCGCTTCGCCCTTGGAATTGTAGGGCGTTGAGTGCCCCAGAGATTAGGTTCTTCATAGCCCATGATGGGTTGCCATGCGTGTTTGTCAACGCCGCGACCAAGAAGTCCGGAACATCCTTCTGCGGAAGCAGTCTCTCGATCACGAGCCATCCGATTGTGTATGCTGCCTTCCCCATCTCCGCAAGCTTGAGTACTCCTGCAAGACCACGTTCATCGAAAATCTCCACCAAGGCTCCCGCCCGAAGCCTTGCGATTCGCTCTTCGCGAGACTGATAATCCGTTGCCTCATCCTGAAATTCGTCAGCTGACTCTTGAACCCACTGCTCACGGAACAGCCACTCGTACTTGCTCAGAAGCTCACTTGGCTCCAGCGACTGATACATCGCTTTAGCATCGGCCGAAAGCTTTGCAAATTCGGCATTCTTTGCGCGCACCGCACTCCATGGTGACATGAAGGTCACGCGAATCTTTTCGCGAACGAATGCCTTGTCCTGGTCTGATGCACCCGCATCCGACCAGGATCTCACCAAGATCCAGACCTTGTCTTGGTCTTCCTCGGATAAACCTTGCGTGCGCTCAATCAGGTCACAAAGCATTTCAGGCGTATATCCACCGTCCCAGTTGAGGGCCATGTTGATCATCGCGCGGACAAACGCGGTGATTGGCTCCCAAGTCTCGAACGGTTCACCAAAGCCATAGGCATCGTTACGCCAAGTAGGCTTGTGGCTGTAGTCCCCAGTACCCGCACCCGAGGAAAACTGAGCGACGCTGATTCTCCACGCAACGGTCGGAAACTTGCGCGCAAGGAGTTTCATCACGCCGACGCGTGCTTCGTAATCGGCTGCGGTCTGCGGCATCCACGCGCGAAAGATCGACTGCAGGGAGTGGATGGGTTTGTTGACCCAGTTGTCGTTGATTTCAATGCCCGCGAGCTGCGCCAGGATTAGGGCAGCGCGAGGGAGAGTCTCCGGACTCCAAGCCAGACCCTCGAGCGCCCAAAGCAGCCCTGTTCGAGGACATCCGTTTCCGAAAATGCCTGTGTCAGCCGGCCTCATGAGGCCATAACATGCTGGATCTCCTGATTGCAAGTCTTCTGCCAAGATCGAAAGAAATTCGGCCGGCGCAGCTTCGGCGTAGGCGGTTAAATCTCGGTCATTCGCTTCAAGGATACGAGTTTTCAGCGGTGTCAGCAGTCCTCGCACGAGGCGCGCTACCGCGGCCTCGCAGTCAAAACCAAGGCGGAACTGAAGCAGGTTATTCCCATGTACAGCTAAAAGGACCAACGTCTCGGAGATGCCCTTTCGCAAGACCGCAGAAAATTCACGGGACTTACCACGAAACGACGCCATCCAGCGGTCAGCTTCTGGCAGGTCCAACGTAGGATCATCTTCTCCCAGCACCTTCCTCGCAATTTCGAAATAGCGCTGAAGATCCTGCGTTGTGATCGTGGCCGCAATGGCAAACAATAGGTCTATTTTGGAGATTACACCCCTGTACGTACCCACGGACCACAGAGGAGCATCGTTCAGACGGACCAGCCGCTGGCACTCCTTCTCCAATTTTTCATAGGAGTCCGCTCCTCCGAGTTGCATTAATGCGGCCTGGTCGGCAGCGTTCGTTGAACTCCACGCGCCAACGAACAGAAAGGGAATCAACCGGGTCGCAGTGTCATGATCAGTCGCCCAGTGTGGCGCGGACACAGCGGGGACGTTCGCAAGCCTGCGTCGAAGTACCGTGAGAGACCGCCCTGAAGCATTGCTAAAGGATGCGACGTCGTCGCGCCCACACCCCATTTCCTCAAGCGCCTTGCGGAATGCCTCATGGTTTAGAGGTTCCAGGACGACGTGTGGGGTGGCGTTTGCAGCGTTGCGCGGATAGACAGCAATCGTCTGCATCGAACGAGCGAGAGGCCCGAATTCGCGCTCAACATCAAGATTCGTCGCAACAGCGACGAATTCCTTCGTGCCGTGGGCAAGTCTGGGTAACACCCCCGGTTGGTCAAAGACCAAGACCCGGTCTCGATATTTTTCGAGTTCGTCGCCGCCAGCAGGTCCGAAGATTTGCGCGAGAAATGCCAGCGCCTCCTCGATGGAGTCTGCGGCGATTATCGTGGGCCCATCGGGCTGACCGGAAAGACGCGACACCAAGGTCCGTCTCGCGCTCTCGATGGCCGGCAGGAACAGCGATCCGACGAGCGGCGGATTCGCTACGTCAGCCCAGTCTGTCCAGCATCTGTCGAGAGACCGAACGTTACTAGCATCCCGGAGCGTCTCGTTTGCAAACCACGCCTGTGCGGCGACGGATTGTTCCAGCCATTGCTCCAGATCACTTGAGTCGTATGCGCGAACATCTGCCCACTGCCGCTTGGCTTGATGCTGCCTGACCCATTCAGCCTTTCCGGGCCAGTGCCGCGGAGTGACGAAGACGAAGGTTATCTGATCGCGCTCTGCCTTCGTAATCGCCTTCACGCTTTTGGCGTAATCGCCATCCGCTTTGTCCTTAGGTTCTTTGTTTGTGCCAAATTCCCAACCCGAACGCCCGACTGGGATCCACTGTGCCGGATGTTCTGCTTCGACGTAGCCGTCCCAGCCGTGGCGTTCCGCATCGTCGTTACCCGGGAAATCTATTTTCGAAATCCCGTTACCGGTGGAATTAACGAGCGTCCGCAAGAAAACCGATAGTCGAATTCGAGCACGTATATTCCGTTCAACCCATTGTTCAATCTCGATCGCCTTGATACCGAGAAAGGGAGCCACATACGGCCTGGCGTCACTGGGCGCGCCTTTCGCCTTGGCCAACGCGGCATCAAACGTTGACTGCATGTCCAGCAAATGCTGCGCAGAAATACCAAAGGCAACTTCAATGCGTGACGCCATCTCTGGCGTCGTTACGACGCGCCCATTAAGAAAATTGGAAAGAGCCGGCCTCCCGACACCCACGACCTTTGCGGCGGCGACGACCGACAGACCATTAGGGGTCAATACGGTATCGCGAACATATCTGCCCGGATGGATGGGACCGGCGACAACATCAAGTGAAGGTTTCGGCATGCGGCTCTCCCTAGAACATGCCGAAGTGTAGCCTGTAACGCTACACAATACAATTGAGTCTAACTTGCTGCAGCAGCACATCTCATCTGACCCGCAGCCCCCTAACGGAAAGTTCAAAGTTAAATGAACCAAACGCCAGATAGTTCAAACTTAAGTGAACCATGAGTTCTAAGTTGCCTGAGCAACACTCGTGGACAGCCTTATCCTAGCGACATGACCGGTTCAAAGTTAAGTGAATCTCGACAGTGGCGTTGATTGTCGAGATTCGCTTAAGTTTGAACTTTGTTCGCTTAAGTCTGAACGCCCGGGCCGCATCGGAACGCGGCCACCACAGATTATTCATAACAAAAACAATAGCTTGCGCTCGGATCATCACGTGCTGCCGCGCGTGCCTGGAGCCGGCCGCTGCAACTTTTCCGAGCGTTGCCCGGGTGCGCGCGGCCGCGATTTTCGCAACCCCAGGGAAATCCCCAGCGCCCCGTCGCTGACATAACCCGGTCGAATGTAGTCCGGAAACCAGGTCGCAGGTCTACAGCGCCTGGTCGCATCCGACGAACGTGGCGTGACGTTCCGCCGGAAGGATTACCGGGCAAAGGGACGAGCACGCTATAGCACCGTACGTTTTTCATCGTCCTCTCCTGACGGCCCTCATCGCGCCCTGGGTTCACCCTGGTTTTTGCGCCGTTTCCCGCCATCTCGCATCAAAGTGTCTTGAATGGACAGCAGGATGGCGTTTTCGCGCGCTATCCGAGGCATTGCTTCGGCAATCTGCGTGCTACGCTCCAACGAACAACCTTCGCGACAGTAAGCCGCTGTTCAGCGGCAGAATCAACAGCCAACAGGACACGCCGCGAAGCGCAATGGCCAATGACAAAAGCGAAACATCGCTGGGGGAGTGAATGCGATGGCATTTAAAAAATATATCGTACTGACGCTAATGGTGATCAGCAGCGCTGCCTTCGCATGGCAGCCACTCACCTATCCAATCAAAAGTCAAAGCCCTTATCAGCAAGGCGCCGACCGCGCGCTGTGCTATGCGGAAGCGAACCGGGTCACCAAGGTCAACACGGTGCGCGAATCGCAGATTCCACCGCCTGCTGCACCTGCCCGCAAAGCCTCGTCGACCGGCGTACCGTCGAGTCCGCCCTTACCGTCCCACACCATCTCTGCTGTGCCGATGAGCGCGAGCATGCCCGCCGCCGCGGCCGAGCCCGGCGCGCGCGCGCCAGCGGCGACCGCAGCAATGGCCACGGGCGCCTCGGCGGCGAAACCGGCAAGCGCGCCCACGGCGGGCACGCCAGCCACCGCCGCGATGGCGGCTTCGGGGACGATCGCTGACCTCGGCGCATCGGGGGCGGCGATGGCCAGTTCGTCACAGGCAAACGCGGCGTCTGGCGTGAAGCTGCCACCGCTGCCGGCACCCGAGCCGCCCATGACACGGTATTGGGCCGCGTATGGCGCATGCATGCAGGCACGGGGTTACGTCGTCACCCAGTAGTAACCCCTGCATGCAAGTCTTGTTGCCGTGCCCTGTTCTTCGAATCGTGGCGTCGACATTCGACGCCCATTAGCGAGCTGGCCATGCTTAGCGACACGACCTCCAATCAGCAAGATTCCCGGCGATGCGGGCAGTGCGGTGCGCCGCTAGCCGGCCGCTTGTCGCCTTGTGCTTCGTGCCGGGCTCTGCCGGTCGACACGTTCGATGCACGCGCCGCATCATCGCGGGAATTGCGGGCTCCGTTGAGTCATCCTCGGTCGATGCTCGCCACGACACTGCCGCCGCGCAGAATCTGGAACCCGCGGTCGCGCGCACTGGTCAAGCGCTACGACTCGATCGAAGAGCCCGTGGCCGCAACGAGCGTCTATCGGCGGTTGCGCAAGCCCATCGTGGTGGGGGCGTCGGTGCTAGTGGCGACATCCGCCGTCTATCTGGGTTTCGTCCACGAGGACGACTCGCGCGTGGGTACGCAGATCGCGGTCACCGGCAAGGTGCAGTTGCAGAACGGCGAGCCGTCCATTCCCGTTGCCGGACGGCCTGGCGCGGTCGCAGCGCAGCGGCGGCAGCCGAGCGTCGTCCCGCAGCGGCAGCCCGCCGTCATCGCGCAGCAGCAGCCCGCCGTCCTCCCGCAACGGCAGCCCGCCGTCATCGCGCAGCAGCAGCCCGCCGTCATCGCGCAGCAGCAGCCCACCGTCCTCCCGCAACGGCAGCCGGCCGTCATCGCGCAACGGCAGCCCACCGTCCTCCCGCAGCGGCAGCCCGCCGTCATCGCGCAGCAGCAGCCCGCCGTCCTCCCGCAGCGGCAGCCCACCGTCATCGCGCAGCAGCAGCCCACCGTCCTCCCGCAACGGCAGCCGGCCGTCATCGCGCAACGGCAGCCCGCCGTCGTCCCGCAACGGCAGCCCACCGTCCTCGCGCAACGGCAGCCCACCGTCCTCGCGCAGCAGCAGCCCACCGTCCTCCCGCAGCGACAGCCCGCCGCCGTCCCGCAGCGGCAGCCCACCGTCATCGCGCAGCAGCAGCCCACCGTCCTCCCGCAGCGGCAGCCCACCGTCATCGCGCAGCGGCAGCCCGCCGCCGTCCCGCAAAGCCTCGCGTCGTTGCATTCCTCGCCAGTTACACCACCGGTCGCATCACCACCCGCGCAGCGCCGCGTCGCGCTGGCAACGCCGGATCCCAGGCGCGCCACCGTCAATCAGCCAATCAGCCCGGCGGATAAACTGCTCGCCGATGTGTCGAGGAATCTGAGAGCCGCGCGTGCCAGCCTGCAAGCGAACAATCTGTCGGCAACAAAAACGCGCCTCGCCGCAGCCATCGCCGCACAGCCTGACAACCGCGATGCACTGCGCCTGCGCGCCACGGTGCATACACTCGAACAGCAGCGCGACGCGCTACTCAGCCTCGCACGCGGCTGCGGTTACATCGGGCGTTGGACGTGCATGTCGCGCGACGCCGGCATTGCCCTGCAGATCGATTCGAGCAGCAAAGCGGCACAGCGTCTCGCAACACAGGCGATGCGTGAATCCGAACTCCAGATCGAGCCGCCGATCGACGCTGCGCCTGAGCAGTTGCCCGACACGCGCGACGTGATCGCGCATCATTGAGGTCGGAGCCTCAACCACTCCATGCAGCACAAGACGCGCATCGGTCACCTGCATGAGGACTTCCCGAAAAACGCGCACCGTCCCTACAGTTGATTCTTCACCGCCGCATACCTGCCGATCCGCGCGGCCTGCGGAGCAGCGCCACTGGACCCGGCGCCGTCGGTGAATGAAAGCAGCGCGAGGTCGCCGCCGATGAGACCACGGTCATCGATGAATGCGAGCCGATGGCCGGCACGCAGTCCGTCACACCTTGGCATTGACAGCCCTTGCCCCGGTCGCCAAAACCCAGGCAACCAGCGTCGAGTGCGGTCCGGGTAACTAACAACCAGGGAGATTCCTTCACACAATGGTTCGGTGCACGACGTCCGCAGTAGACCGACGGCGAAACGGCGTCGACGGGGAGGATCAGCAATGCGCCATAAGTATGCAACGCCCTGGATCTGGATTTTTCTGCTACCGCTCGCGCTGGACTATAAGGCGACCGACGCGAACACGGCCCACTTTGCGGAACGCCTGCTGGTCTTGCCGTCGATCGCCGCGGGCCTTGCGCTGCTGCTGATCGCCCCCCGCTTCCACGAACCTTCGCGACTGCGTTCGGTCGTCACGCTCAGCACGCTGCTCTGCGTGTTCGGCAGCATCGTCGCCCAGCTGGCTCAGGGCAATGACACCGGCAACTATCTGCGCACCCTGCTACCTTTCGTGCTGTTCATGGTCGGCTACCTCGTCGCTTGCCGCCCGTGGAGCGAATACCGGCTCGCGCAATTCGAAAAGACGCTGTTCCTCGCCAATGTGATCAGCCTCGTGATCACCTTTATCTGTGGGATGGCCGCCGCCGGCGGTCTCGACGAGGTGCGCCTGCGGCTCGTCTCCGTGACGCTGTTGGGATTGCAAGGCGTGTTGTTGCACGAACTCGTCGTGGCGCGGCGCTTCTCGTTCTCCACCGTCGCGACATTCGCGGCCACCATCGTCGTTGAATTGCTGAGCGAAACCCGCAGTCTGCTGGTCGGCACAGTGCTGCTGTTCCTGCTCGCGATAGCGCTGAGCGCGCCGTCTATCCGCCGCCTACTTGTCCGCAGCGTGGTCGCCGGCGCGGTGCTGGCCGGCATAGGCGGCATCGCGGCCTGGAGCTTTCCGACCGTCGCGCCGCAGTGGACGCAGCGCATCTTCGCGTCCGGGGACGCGGCGTCCGGCAAGGATCCGACCACGATCGCCCGTCAGGCTGAAATGCGCAATCAGTACGACCAGGTGACTTCGTCCGCGGACACGCTGCTGTTCGGCGAAGGCTATGGGCACTACTATCGTTATTCACCCGTCCATCTGCCCGACCTCACGGGTCAGTTCACTGAGGAACAGCTGTACGCGATCCGCGAGTGGACCGCAGGTCACAACTTCTGGGTCTATCAACTGTTCGCCGGCGGCCTCGTGTTCGGCATCGGCATGCCGCTGGCAATGCTGGCTGCGCTGGCGATCTGCTTTTTCTCATACCGCTACTGGCGCGCCGTCGTGCCCGACGCGCCGCTGCTGCCGGTACTCGGCCGCGCGATCATGCTGTTCGCCGCGTTGCCGGCGACCTCGATCGGCGGCAATCCGCTCGGCCCGCGCTTCTCCGGCCTGGTGTTCGGCGTCGCGCTCGGTCTGATGATCGCGACCCACGCACGCCTGCAACGCACGCTGCCGGCACCCGCGAAGTGCCCCGCACGGCCGCCGCAGTGGGGTTCGGCCGCGATGCCCGAGTTGCCGGGCCGCGTTCGTCCCGGCATGGGGAGCGCCGATCTCCCGGCCACGCTCGGCATGTCGCGTCCGGCGGACGCGCCGTCCGAGTCGAAGCCGTTCGGCGCGCTCGTGCCGCGCAACTCGCCGGCGCCACACGCCAATCGACCGACGATCGTCCGATGAAAATCCTCTCGCAGGTCGGGCCAGGCGCGCGGACCGGAAACGGCAACGCGGCGCAAGATAGATTCAACCCGACTGCATCTTCCTGGGGGCCACGATGACCACTCCGATTCGGCTTGCCGCGACATGGATGCTGGTCGCCGTTGCAACCTGCGCCGCACCGGCTTTCGCGCAGAATAGCGCTGCAACCGCCGCGATACCTGGCAATGCTTACGGCGCCGAGGCGCCGGTTCCCTTTGGCCAGACCGAAAAAAATCGCAACCGCGAACAGCAGTTGCTCGGCGCACCACGCGAATACAGTGATGGCGACGGCGGCACGCAACGCAATATCGACCATGCGCAACGCGACGAGCAACGCATGACCGTCACGGGCGGACAGCCCGCATCCGGCAAGGGTCAACGCAAAGCGCCGGCGGGCGCCCACGACCCGCTACGCGGCGCCGCCCAGCCGGGCCGTCCGAATGCGGGCGCCGATCTGCTGCCCGCGGGCGCGGCGAAGAACGCCTACGCCGATCCGTACGGCGCAGGCAAGCGCTCTGTCTACCGCTCGCCGTGGTGAGATCGCAGCGATGAGATGACCGCCTGATCCGCGAGGTCAAGCTCGGATCGCGTCCGAGCAATCACGCCCCTATAGCCGTCGGCGGCAAGCCGACGGACGAGCGCGGAGCCAGGCACGCCACGGTGGCCCGCGACGAAGATGCGTGCCTGCCCGTTCATTGCAGTTACTCGTGGTGCTCCAGCGCGGTGAAGCCAGCCAGCGTGACGAGCGCGTCGCGGCGTGCGATCTGGTAGTCCGAGCGCACCATGTCCTTGACTATCTGCTCGAACGGCGTGGACGGCTGCCAGCCCAGCTTGGCATGCGCTTTCGACGGATCGCCCAGCAGCGTGTCGACCTCGGCCGGCCGGAAGTAGCGCGGATCGACCCGCACGATCACGTCGCCGGGCGACATCCTGATCTCCCGCCCTTCGACCTTTTCGACAATGCCGACTTCATTCTCGCCGGTACCTTCGAAGCGCACGGTGACGCCCAGTTCAGCGGCCGCACGCTGAACGAACTGACGCACGCTGTACTGTACGCCGGTGGCGATTACGTAATCGTCGGGCTGGTCCTGTTGCAGCATGAGCCATTGCATCTCCACGTAATCGCGGGCGTGGCCCCAGTCGCGCAGCGCCGACAGGTTGCCGAGATACAGCGTCTCCTGCATGCCCACCGCGATGCGCGCGATCGCACGCGTGATCTTGCGCGTCACAAAGGTCTCGCCGCGCACCGGCGATTCGTGATTGAACAGAATCCCGTTGCACGCGAAGAATCCGTAGGCCTCGCGATAGTTGACCGTGGTCCAGTAAGCGAACAGCTTGGCGATCGCGTACGGGCTGCGCGGATAAAACGGTGTGGTTTCGCTCTGCGGCGTCTCCCGCACGAGCCCGTACAGTTCCGACGTGGACGCCTGATAAAAGCGCGTTCTCTCCTGCAAGCCGAGAATCCGCATCGCTTCAAGGATGCGCAACGTGCCGAGACCGTCCGTGTTGGCCGTGTATTCCGGCTCCTCGAACGACACCGCAACGTGGCTCTGTGCCGCGAGGTTGTAGATTTCGTCGGGCTCGACGCGCTGGATCACGCGCAGCAGGCTGGTCGAGTCGGTCAGATCGGCGTGGTGCAGAAAGAGCCGTTGGTCCGGCTCGTGCGGATCGCGGTAGAGATGATCGATCCGGTCCGTGTTGAACAGGGACACCCTGCGTTTGATGCCGTGTACGACGTAGTCCTTGGCGAGCAGCAACTCAGCCAGGTACGAACCGTCCTGTCCAGTGATGCCGGTGATTAGCGCAACCTTGCGTGTCATGGAACCTACTCCCAAATTAAGTTTTCCCGAGGCCTATGCCAACCCCAACCCGGATACC
Organism: Paraburkholderia sp. GAS348; assembly: GCF_050434205.1. NCBI lineage: Bacteria > Pseudomonadati > Pseudomonadota > Betaproteobacteria > Burkholderiales > Burkholderiaceae > Paraburkholderia > Paraburkholderia sp. GAS348. The sequence goes on along the minus strand of NZ_JBNPVT010000005.1, from coordinate 93,044 downwards.
CATACCCATTTCAATACCAATCTCAATGCGCGAACCAAAACTGTGGACCGGTTCGGCATCCTGACAAATACATCCGGCTTCAACCCGCAATGCTGTCGTAGCCGTAATAGCCGCCCTGATACCCCGAGCCGAGAAACGCACCTTCCTGCGGCACATCGGTCAGCAGCACGCCCCGCATCGCCACCCCGCCATTGCGCAACCGTTTGGCCGTCTCGATGATCTCGTTGAGCGGATGGCGGCCGTGGCGCACCACCAGCAGCGTGGTGCCCGCGTATCTGCCGATCAGCGTCGAGTCGGTCACCGCCAGCACCGGCGGTGTGTCGACGATAACGAGGTCGTACTGCGGCTTCAGTTCGTCAAGCATCATTTCGAAGCGCTTGCTCATCAGCAATTCGGCCGGATGCGCGGGCAACGTGCCCTTGGCGAGCACGTCGAGACCGGGCAGCACGTCGCGCTGGATCATCGAGTTGAGATCGCCGCCGCTCAGCACGTCGGACAGACCCGGCTGATGGGTGATGCCGAAGTGCGAATGCACGTCGCCGCGGCGCATGTCGCCGTCGATAATCAGCACCCGCTTGTTCGCCGACGCCACCAGCGCCGACAGGTTCACCGACAGAAACGACTTGCCGGCGTCGGGCCGCGAGCCGGTGATCATCACGACGTTGTTCTCTGCGTGATCGAGCGAGAGCTGCAGCGAGGTGTGCAGATTGCGCACGCCTTCCACCGCGATGTCTGCCGGCGCCTGCTGCGCGAGCACATGCAGCCCGCGCCGGCGCAGCGAAACCTGTTGCTGCAGGCGCAACTGGGTCTGGCTGCGCGGCACGACCGCGAACACCGGCAGGCCAAGCATCCCTTCGAGTTCATCCGGACGCTCGACGCCACCGAACATCGCACGCTTGAGGAAGGTCAGCAGGATGCCGAGCGCGAGGCCGCCGCCGAGTGCGATCAGAATCACCAGCATGCGCTTCGGGCGCACGGGTTCGTCGGGTGCTTCGGCGAAATCCACCACGCGCATCGTGCCGACCTGGCCCGCCTTCGCCACGCGCAGCTGCTGCGCGCTGTTGAGCAGGTTCGTGTACTGCTCCGTGGTGACGTGCACGTCGCGCAACAGGCGCAGCGCGGTCTGCTCGTTATCGGGCATTGCCGCGACGCTGCGATTCATGTTGATCTGCGCGCCCTGCAACGCGGCGATTTGCGCGTCGAGCGCGGCCACCGCCGGGTGATTCGCCGTGAAGCGCTGCGACATCTCCGCGCGTTGCTGCTGCAGGTCGAGCAACCTGGTCTTGTTATCGACGACCTGTTGCAGCAGCAGGCGGCTTTCCTCGCCCAGGTCGACCGCGCCGTGCTCGTTACGGAACTTGTTGTAGCGCTGCTCCGCTTCGTCGAGTTCCTTGCGCGCGCCCGGCAGTTCCTGATCGAGGAAGGCCAGCATGTGCTCGCCTGCGGTCGACCGGCTCTCCATGTCCTGACGCATGAACTCGCTCGCCACGTTGTTGACGATCGCCGCGGTCAATGCGCTGTCGCCGCCTTCGAGACTCGCGCGAATCACGCCGGACTGCTGCGTGATTTCCTCCACCACCAGCGCATTCTGCAGATGGTTGACCGTGCTCAGCGTCGACGCGCGCGACAGTTCGAAACGCGAGCCGGGTGCGCCCACCAGCTTGTCGACATGCAGCGCGATCGGGCCGTCGGCGGTATCGGTTTCGACCGTCTCGCCGACCCGGCCCGACAGGATCGCAATGCCGTTGGGGTCACGCAGCACATACGTCCCGCCGCCGCCCGCAATCAGCGTGAAGGTCGTGTCGTACATCTCCTTCGACGTGTCGAAACGCGACATCGCAATGCTCTGGTCTCCCCATGCGAAGCCGGACAGGTTGATGAACGACGGCAGCCTGAAACCCCACTGGCCGTTCACCAACCCCGCGATCATCCGGCCGATGACCGGAAAATAACGCGGCGTCGCAGTGATATCGAGGTGCAGCTTTTTGACCGTGTCCTCCGTGACCAGGCGCGATTTCAGCAACTCGATCTCGGCCGCGGTCGACGGCCTCGTGTCGAACATGCTGGTGAGCTGCGGCAAGGAATCCTTGCCGTTCGCATTGGCATTGGCCGCCTTGTCCTCGACGTGGAACAGCACGTCCGCACGGTACGTCGGCGACGCGAGGAATGCATACGCGCAGCCCAACGCGAGCGCGATCAGCGTCACCGTCAGGACGGTGCGCCAACCGCGCACGATCGTGCGAAGGTAGTCCGACAGATGAAGCTCGTCCGGTCCGGACACGTCGGTGTAGCCGGTGTAGCGGTGTTCGAAATTGATTGCCATGTTGTTCCACCCACCAAAGCCCACCAGTTATGGGTTCACACTGCGCGCGCGGTCATTTCGCCAGGATCGCGCCCGTCACAGCCGCATTGATTGCAGGCAGCAGCAGGTTCAGCACACGGTTGAAGCGAACCAGTCCGCCTTGTCCGACGTACACGATGTCTTTCGGCTGAAGCTCGAACTGATTGGCAAGCACCATCGCAACCGGCGACGTCGCATCGAGGTGATAGATCTGCGGCGATTCGCTCGTCGAATTGCGGATCACGAACAACTGCCTCGCCGCGGCCGTGTTCGAGTCGAAGCTGCCGCTGTCCGAGATCGCTTGCGACAGCGTCAGCGAACCGTTGCGCATCGGCTGCACGGTCGCCGGCTTGTTGACCTCGCCCATCACATATACGCCGCTGTCCTCACGCGCGGCAACCCGTACCAGGTCGCCCGGTTGCAGATAGATCTCCGACGGATTGCGGCCGCGCTTGATCAGATCGTCCACGTTGATCTGATTGACGACGCCATTGCGGACCAGCTCGACGCGGCTGCGGTCCGCCGTCGCGTTAAAGCCGCCGGCCTGGTTGATCGCCATTGTCAGCGACATCGGAATGTCATTCAGCGATTGCGCGCCGGACGTGCGCACTTCGCCGTCCACATAAACCTGCGCATTGCGGAACGAAGCGACCCGCACCGTCACTTCGGGCTTCTGATACACCTTGCTCAGACGGCTGTACAAGTCCTTCTGGATCGCCGCGGTGTCCTTACCCGCCACATGCATGTTGCCCGCGTACGGGAACTGCACGTTGCCGTTTTCGTCGATCAGGAAGCCCGCCGTCGCATCCGAACTGCGCGAGTTCTGCGTCGGCTGTCCCAGCGCGGCGGCGAGTTCCGGGTGATCCCATACGACGATCTGCAGCACGTCGCCGGGGCCGACCCTGTATACGGGCGGCTTGCCGAACAGCGCGAGCGTCGCCGGCTGCAGCGTCGCCGACATCTGATCCGCATTCATCTTGCGCAGCAGCGCGAGGTTGATATCGGTAATCGGTACCGTCTTCTGCTGCGAGGCTTCCGTGCTGAAGTCGCCGCCGGTGTCCTGAATCGCCGCTGGCGTGATCATCCGCTGGCCGGGCACGCTGCCGCATCCGGAAAGCAGTGCCGCAGTAGCGAAAACCAGGAGACTTCCCGTGCGTAGTCCAAGTGAGCTCATGATGTTTCCTCCGTACGCCACAGCGACTGTTCTCAGGAGAGGCAGCGCCCAGCGTGTTTGTTAGCTACGTCTTAGTAAGCGTTTCGATGCACCAGTCCGGCCACTATCGTCGCGCCGATGATCCGCATATCGAGTGCGAACGACCAATGCCCCAGGTAGTACAGGTCATGTTCGACGCGGCGCTCCATTTTCTCGATGCGGTCGGTCTCGCCACGAAAGCCGTTTATCTGCGCCCAGCCTGTAATGCCCGGCTTGATCCGATAGCGATTGATGTAGCCCGCGACCACTTTCTGATAGAGGTCGTCGTGCTCGAGTGCGTGGGGACGCGGTCCGACGACCGACATGTCGCCACGCAACACGTTGAAAAATTGCGGCAGTTCGTCGAGGCTCGTGCGGCGCAGGAACGCGCCCACTTTCGTCACACGCCTGTCGTGGCGCGTGGCCTGACTGAGCGTGCCCTTGGCCTCGGTATGCAGACGCATTGAGCGGAACTTGTAGATCGTGAAGACGCGGCCGTCCGCGCCCTTGCGCTTCTGCTTGAACAGCACCGGCCCGCGCGACGAGAGCTTCACCGCGATCGCGATGCCCAGCAGGAGCGGCGCGAGACTGAACAGCGCGGTGGCCGCGAACAGACGGTCGAAGATTTCCTTCTTCAGCATCGAACTCGCGGACAGCGGCGAGGCGACCAGATTGATCGCCGGCACGCCAAGCAGGTCGACCATGCCGCTGCCTTCGAACAGCGCATGGCTGCGCACGTCCGGCACGAAGCGGATGTTCACCAGATCGTCGCGGAACTCGCTGATCAGCGAGCAGATCAGCGGCTCTTCGCTCAGCGAAAGCATCAGCCAGAGTTCATGCACGTCGTTCTTGCGGATGTAGTCGGCGAGCGCGTCGACGGTGCCGAACACCGGCACGCGCGAGTTCGCCGCAGCCGACACGCCCGACACTTCCGAGAGCGTGTTGTAGACGGCCGTCGCGCGAAACCCGGCGGTCGGCGCGGATTCGATGCGGCGAATGATGGCATCGCATTGCGAACCGCTGCCGACGATCGCGACCTGATGCAGATTCATGCCAACGCGGCGAGCGTGCGCCAGCACCGCGTGCGTGATCAGCCGGTATGAGATCATCAGACCGCCCGTGACGGCGGTCCAGTACGAGAACCACAGCCGCGACACGGCGTCGCTGCGATGCAGCGAATACATCAGGCCGAGCGCGCAGACCTGCACGATCAGCCATGCGAGCGAAACCTGGCCGGCCAGCGCCAGCTTGGAACGGCCGCGCCACGATTCGTAGACGCCGAACGCCGGAAAAATGGCGAGCGCGAATGCTGCGGAAAACATCACCAGCGCCCAATGGAACCCGGATTGAGCGAGGTAATCGAAGCGGATCTGCGACGCCACCGTCGCTCCCGCCAACACCAACGCGACATCGAAAACTCGCGCGAGCAAATCCTGAAACTTGCGCATCTCGCTTACCTCGTTCTTGCCGTTCTTGTTCGCAAATGAGTCCCGGCGGGCTGCTCAGGAGCAGCGGCCGTAGTTGTCGTTGAACCTCACAATGTCGTCTTCGCCCAGATAGGAGCCTGACTGGACTTCAATGATTTCGAGCGGCAATTTCCCCGGGTTTTCGAGCCGGTGGCGAATGCCGAGCGGAATGTAGGTCGATTCGTTTTCGCTCAACAGGAACTGTTCTTCGCCGCGCGTGACGAGCGCGGTGCCGCGCACCACCACCCAGTGTTCGGCCCGGTGGTGATGCAGTTGCAGCGACAACTGCGCGCCCGGCGTAACGACGATGCGCTTGACCTGGAAGCGCTCGCCGCGGTCGACCGAATCGTAGAAGCCCCACGGGCGGCGCACCTTGCGATGCGCGTCGGCCTCAGGCGCGTGCTGCGCCTTGATGCGCGACACCAGCCCCTTCACGTCCTGCACGTGCGAGCGATCGACCACCAGCACGGCGTCGGCGGTTTCGACCACCACCACATTGGTCGTCCCGACACATGCGACGAGCCGTCCTTCCGAATGCGCGTAACTCGACACCGCGCCTTCGAACGTGAACCGTCCGCGCCCCGCGTTGCCGTTGGCGTCCTTCTCCATCGAGGCCCAGACCGCGTCCCATGAACCGAGGTCGGACCAGCCAGCGTCCAGCCTGACGACCACGCCGGCGGGATTCGCCACTGCTGCGCGGCTGTGCGCGCCGTTCACGCCGTCGGCGCCGGTGATCGTGCCGGTCTCGGCGCTGTCGGTCAGACGCTCCATCACCGCATAGTCGATCGAATCCGCTGGGCCGCCGATAAACGCGTCCGCCAGCGGACGGAAAACCGCGCCGTCGGTCCGGCCGCCGCTAAAAGCGCGCTCGCAAGCCGAGTGCATGTCGGGCTGCAGGTGCTTCAGCGTCTGGAGCCACACGCTCGCACGAACGATGAAGATGCCGCTATTCCACCAATAGGTACCGGCCGCGACGTACTGCGCGGCGATTTCTTCCGCGGGCTTTTCGACGAAGCCGTCGATTGCATGGCCGCCGTCGCCCAGCTCGGCGCCAATACGGATATAGCCGAAGCCCGTGTCCGGACGCGTGGGCGGCACGCCCAGCGTTGCGATCGCACCGCGCTCCGCGTGGCGCGCGGCGCATGCGAGCGCGCCCTGCAATGCCGGCACATCCGCAATCGAATGGTCGGCCGGCATCACCACGAGAATCGCATCGCCGCCGTCCGCGCAGGCGAGCGACGCCGCCAGCGTCAAAGCAGGCGCCGTATCGCGGCGTGCCGGTTCCACCACGAGACGAGCGTCGACGCCGTTTTCGTGAAGCTGTTCGGCAATCACGAAGCGATGTTCTTCACCGCACACGATGATCGGCGACACGTCCACGTTCCAGCCTGCGGGAAAGCCTTCCATGCGCCGCGCGGTGGCCTGTAGCAGCGAGTCGGCGCCGACCACATCGATCAGTTGCTTGGGGAAGTTTTCGCGTGACACGGGCCACAGCCGCGTGCCCGAGCCGCCCGCAAGAATGACCGGGACGATGCGCGCGCAAGGCGCGCTGGCCGCTCCGGCCGCCGAGTCGTCGGGTCCGGGCGACGCGGCGCTTCCAGCTCCCTGAGTTGACATTTTCGGATTCCTTATAATGCCAAAAGATACAGCGGTTTACTTGCCCGACACCGCGTTGCTCGCACGGCCGTCAGGCTGACTCCGTGCGCGCTATTCGCCGACCAGGCGGCGGCTTTGAATTCTGAATTCGGTGGGAGAAATTCTCATCCGTTTGCGGAACACCTTCGCGAGGCGGTCGCCGTTGCCCATGCCGGTGCGCCGGGCAATCTTGTCGACCGGCAATTCCGATTCGGTCAACAGGCTGCACGTCACCGCGAGGCGTTCGTGCAGCAGAAAGCTCGAAGGCGTGATGCCCATTTCCATCTTGAAGCGGCGTAGAAAGTTGCGCTCGCTCATCGCGGCGAACTGCGCAGCGTCGGCGATCGAAATCGCCTGTTGACAATTCTCCTGCAGCCACCGAGCCGCCGCGCGCACTTTATCGCCAGGGCTCAGACCACCGTCTTCGCTCAAGAGCGGCGCGAGGTTCGAGAACGAATCGGCGAGCAGCCGTTCGGCCACCGTGCGCGCGGTCGCGCCGCCGAGGTCGCGCTTGATCATCGCCAGCGCGCTTCGCATCGATTCGAGACGGTCGCCCGCATCGGCGGCCGATTCAGACGGCAGCGCGCCATTCGTCTGCTGACTGAGATCGCCGCCTTCCTTGCTGTCGTGTGCGTAAGCCGCCTTGAGCAGCGCACGCCCCTCCCCGATCGGCCGGATCATGCCGGTGTTGTGCCGGACACAGCGCAGCCATGCGATCAGCCGCTCGTCGCGAGCGGCCGAGAGCGCGCCCTTGCCGCCTGCCAGGTACAACGCATCGAAACCGCCGTAATGGCGCGCGTCGAGTCCGTCCGTCCATACCCGCAGTGCGGACGACGAGGTCACCATGCCGCCATCGGCCGAGAGAAAGGAAACGTCGTACAACCGGGCGCCCGAGCCGGACGTAGCCAGTTCATTCGCTGCCTGGAAGACCTCGGCAACAACGCCTGCGTCTTGTAGCGAGCAGTCGTTGAACATCAGTATCGCGATGCGACGCACACCCTTGTTCGGAGCATGCACCCAGCGCAGCATTGCGGACTCGATACTCGCACAGGTCATAGTCATCCTCTCAACAGAAAACGGAGCAACTCGTCACTTTTTACTGCCACAAAACCGCCGGCTCTGTGCGGTGCGTCATAGTCACGGGCATTTAGCATTTAGCATTTAGCATTTAGCCGCCATGGCCGAAAGCGCAGACATATTGGCGTATCAGTGAGGTGGCCGGGCAGCGCAATTCGGAATCCAGGAACTGGGCTGCTTCGCAATTAATCAGACAACGATTCCCCGCTGAATGAATGGGCGTTTTACCAATCTTAATGTAAACAAAACGGTGAATGCGTACGGCAGCGCACACTACGCGACCACTCGAAAATAGCGCACTTGCAATTTGACTCGACTACTTCCACGCATTTATTCAGTGTTTTTTTGCTTCCATGGCGCCACAGCGAGCACAAATGCTTTCGTCGCGGCAGCACTTAGCGAGCGTCGGCGCGGCCGGATTTCTTCTGAAGATTTATATGGCCGACCAATAAAGAACAGGCCTTCAATATAATTGCCTTGAAAGCCGGCAATATTATTTTAATCATCCATAGCCGCCAAACTTAATATAAAGATGGCGATTAATGTTGCAGATGTGAAACACGGAAATAAGACAGCTTCAGACCGGCCGGCAATCGACGGGCCAAGGGCCGAAAGTGTCAGGTAAGGATCAGTTCGTCTCCGCCATTGAATGGCGGGAACACACTAAGTTTTCCTGATAACTCTGTTTGAATTTCGCTAACCTGGCGCCTTCTTGATGCTTCTTGATGCCGGGGTAGCGGATGAAGTGTGTGGTAGCGGGCAAACGATCTACAACTGGGCGCACGCATGGCGGGACAGCGGGGTGTGCGGCCCGATCGGCGGCCATAACGGTGGTCGTCCACGGGCGTTGTCTGAAGCGATGGTCGCCACGGCACTCCACGTGGCAAGAGCCGAGTCGTTGACGCTTGCCCGGATTGCGCAACGCGTGCGGGCGGCCGCGATGACGCGCAACGCAAGCGAGCGCGAACGGTTGCTGGAGCAGGCGCGCCGCATCGGAGCGTGAATGGGCGCCGGCTGCCGGGACGCGTCAGTAGCCCCAGACCTGCATCTCGTCGAGCGAGTAGCCCCACGGCGTCGCGCGCTGCGTGCCGACCATCCGTACGTAGCGGCCGCTGCCCTTCAGGCCCGGGATCGACACATGGCCGTAGCCCACGCCACTCGAGGTCGAGTAGATCGTGGTCCAGTTCACGTTGTCGTTCGAGGTCTGGATCGAGTACACCTTCGCGCCGGCATCCCAGTACAGATCGACGCTGGTGATGTTCTTGACCGCACCGAGGTCCACCACGAGCCATTGCGTGCCGGCGCTGCTTCCTTCGATCGAGTCCCAGCGCGTGCTCACGGTGTTGCCGTCGAACGCCTTGTCGGGCGTGAGACTCGTGTTATAGCTGGACGAAGCAGTGGCCGTCTTGCCTTGAGACAGCAGGCCCGCTGCCGGTGTGCTCGCGCCCGCGTAGTAGTTGGAACCGAGCTTCGCCTTGGTGCTGTCGGCATTGACGCCGAACTGCGTCAGGCTCCAGCGTTTGCCGGTGTTCGCGTCGCCTACGTAAAGCTGGTAGCCGCCCGCCGTGGTCGACGAGAAAAACACATAGCTGGTATTGCTGACCGGCGACGGATCGGAGTTATTGCTCTTGCAGTCGTTGATCGGCAGCTGATTGGGCGTGTCGCCCGGGTTCAGCTTCGAGTAGATCTGGTCGGCCTGGCTCGTCGCGTCCTTCCAGCGCGCATAGAAGACGGTGCCGTCGGCGCGGACGATTGGATAGTAGGTCGACAGGCCCGCTGGGGTATCGAACGCGACCTTCGTGTGGGTCGCAAGGATTTCCTTATACAGGCCGAGGCCCGCGCCGGTTCCGGTGGCGTAATAAATCGCGCTGCTGTCGGGCGTCGGAAACGGCATCGAGTTTTCGATCGAGGGCGCCGAGTTCGTCACGTCCGTCACCGACGTCAACGTCGGGCCGGCGCTGGTGAACGACAGCGTCGCCTGCATCACGTCGCCGTTCTGCTTGAAGAACAGCAAACTTCCGTCACTGCTGAATTTCGGATCTTCGTTGCGGGTCTGGCCGGTGCTGTTGGTCAGATTAATCGGCGCGTTGGTCGAGCCGACCTGCCACATGAAGACGTTCCATGCGTTGTTGGTCACGCCCATGAAGGCGAGCCATTTTCCGTCCGGGCTGAACACCGCGTTCATCGGGTCCTTGATTCCCCACGTGCTCTTCGAGACTTGCGTGAGCGTGGGAGCCGAGAAGTCGTAGATGAAAATCTGACTGGTACCGTCGCCGTAACTTACGTAGCTGTGGTACGCCAGCTTGCCGGTCAAACTGCTGGGAAACGATGCGTCCGTCTGGGCGGACGGGCTGTTGACGCAGGCAGCGTTACTTTGACCGGCGCAGGCCGCGAACACGAGGCCGGCAAGCCCGATTGTTTTGAAGAAACTGAAACGCAACACGTGGCACTCCTTCGTTAAAAACGATGGGAATTAAAAACAAGACCCGCTACGAGACACGGCCGCCCGGATCAGTTCGAGGGAGCACGATGCGTCACCCATCGAATGAATTACGGCCGCTGAATGTGAATCTTGAGAAGCAGGAAAGGAGTTCTGACTGTCCGCGGTTCGCGCTGTGATCTGGACAGCGCACGAGCGCGATGTTGCGGAACGACAAAGCGGGTCGCAGGTCTGGACGTGGGGTATGGAACTACTTCATACAACCAGGCGCAGAGGATAGCTGCGGACGCGCAAAAAGAAAACCTGCGGGAACAAAAAATGCTGCGTATGCGCGAAAAATGTCTGTTTCTTGGGCCGAAGTGATTCTGAACCGACGCCCGAGGGTCGATCCCCAGTAATCCGAATCAAAGGGAGCGACCCCACTTGGATGGCCTTTCGTCCACGGTATCGATCGGTGTGGCGCCGTCGCGTGCGTCTGCTAGATTGAAGTGGACAAAAATAGTCGAGCCGAAAGGGACCGCAATCATGTCAAGCCGAAACCCCGACAGCGATACACCTGCGTCCAGCACCGATACCCGCTCAGCAGGCGTGACAAGGTGGGGCCGCATTGCGGATCGATTGAGCTTTGGTCTGCGGAGACGCGCTGCGCCGCACGTGCTGGGGGACGGCTGGCCGCCGGACCTGGATGCGCGGGAAGAAGAAGCAGATCGCGAGATGACGCCATGGATAGCGCCCGCGGTCGCTGCGGCCGCGTTTCTTCTGGTCTTCGGCGGCTATGTGGCAATTGCCGGAATGGGCCGGCCGGGCGCCGCGCTGAAACGCGTTGACGCGCTCGTCACGTCGGGCGTCGTGAGCGGCATGGACTGGTTCCCGGGTGACCGGTTGCAGGGGACATCCTACTCGCAGACCTCGCGCTATTTCGGAGCGCCGCCGGCGGCCAACACGGATGCCGGCGAGGCTCGCAAGACGAACCTGGCTTCGGTCACCGCCAGCCGTTCGTTGCGCCAGGGCTCCGGCACGTCGCGAGCCGGTTCGCAGGGCCACTCGGCCACGCTTCTGTCGGAACGCGGGGCCGCGTTGCGCAACGTCGATTGCCAGAAGAACACGCGGCCAGGCTGTGAGCCCCCTCATACGCTGAGCGCGTCGCCGTTCGGCATGCAGCACGTTGCTCAGGGAAGACGCGCGGTAAATCGCTACGCGGGAAAACTCTACCGGCCGCATGGAAGGCATGAAGCGAAGACCAGCACCCAGATGGCTTCGCTGCCGTTCGACCACCACTAAGCTGAACTGCCACTCTAGAGGCGCCTGTTTTGCTTGCAGGGCGGTTCGCGAAATATTGCCGAACTGGGCGGGGTCTCGTTGTTTGACGCTCCGCCCGATACCGCCGCCCTCACTCCACCGTCACCGATTTCGCAAGATTGCGTGGCTTGTCGACATCGGTGCCGCGCAGACACGCCACATGGTACGCCAGCAGCTGGAACGCCACGACATGCAGCAGCGGCGACAGTACACCGTAGTAATCAGGCATCCATATCAACCGCACACCAGGCGCACTCGCCAGATGCGTGTTCGCGTCGGCGATTACATATAGCTGCCCGCCGCGCGCTCGCACCTCCTGCATGTTCGACTTGAGCTTCTCTAGCAGAATGTCGTTCGGCGCAGTCACGATGACAGGCATCGCATCGGTCACCAAGGCGAGCGGCCCGTGCTTGAGTTCGCCGGCGGGATAACCCTCCGCGTGGATGTACGAGATCTCCTTCATCTTTAGCGCCCCCTCCAGCGCGATCGGGTAATGCAGCCCGCGCCCGATAAACAGCGCGTGGTCCTTCCGGTGCAGTTCCTGCGCCCATGCCATGATCTGCGGCTCACGCGCCAGCGCGCCGCGCAATGCGTCCGGCAACCCGACGAGTTGACGCAGCAAGGCGGCTGTCTGCGCGGCGTTTAGGCGGCCGCGTTGACGGCCGATCGTCAATGCGAGCAGGAACAGCGCAACCAGTTGAGTGGTAAACGCCTTGGTCGACGCCACGCCGATCTCCGGCCCCGCCTGCGTGACGAACGCCCACCTGCTCTGCCGGACCATCGCGCTCGCCGCGACATTGCAGATCGTCAAGGTCCGCTCCTCGCCAAGCGATTGCGCGTAGCGCAGCGCGGCCAGCGTGTCGGCAGTCTCGCCCGATTGAGAGATCGGCACCACGAGCGTGCCGCGCTGCCGCACATAGTCGCGATAGCGGTATTCGCTCGAGAGTTCCGCATGCGCCGCAATGCCGGCAATGCTCTCGAACCACGCCCGCGCGGTCAGCGCCGAGAAATAGCTGGTTCCGCAGCCGAGCATCAGCACGCTATCGATGCCGGCAAACGCGACGGGATCGGTGGTGCCGAACAGCGTTGCATCGAGCGAGTGGAGGTGGGGCACGGTGCGGGCAACGGCAAGCGGCTGCTCGAAAATTTCCTTTTGCATGTAGTGGCGATAGGCACCCAGATCGGCATTGGCCGGCTGCTCCGCAACCGTGCGCACATCGCGCACGACCGGGCCGCCGTCGCGCTCGACGATGCGCACGTCGCCGCGCAGCAGATCCGCGATATCGCCATCCTCGAGGTAGATGAAGCGGCTCGCGAACTCATAGCCCTGGGCGATCAACGCTTCACGCAGCGCTTCATGATTTTCGATGATGCCGTTGTGTACGACGGCGATCTGGTCTCCCGAAAAGATCGGATGTGCATTCGCGATCGCCGGCATGCCGTGGGTCGCCCAGCGCGTGTGGGCGATGCCAGTCGAACCACTAAGGTCGGCCGCGCGCACCTCCGTTTCGAGTGCCTGCACGCGGGCGAGCGTGCGGATGCGGCGCGGTGCGCCGTGTTGTTGAAGTACCGCGACGCCGCATGAGTCATACCCGCGGTATTCGAGCCGTTTCAAGCCTTCGAGCAGCGCCCGCACGATGCTGCTGCGTTGGGCAACGCCTGCCACGATTCCACACATGTTCGCCTCCGTTGTCGTCGAACTGGTCAGTCCTTGCGTCACTGTGCGGCTTGCGTCGCGCAGCGGTCGGCAGGTCCTGGCGCCACCTCGCGCTTCGCGTTGAAGTCCGCTTCGCGCAGCCCCGCCGGGGACAGCGTGATGAAATGCATTGAGTCCGCACCGCTCTGGATGCCGATGGCGCCCGTATTGCCCCACGCAAACGGCGCACGTTGCAGCCCGCGCAACATGATCTTGTCGGGCTCGAGCGCCAGCGCCATCAGACGGCCGTCGCGGGTGGGCACATACGCCGTGCTGGCCGCGACGCCGATACCCGACTCGCGTACGGACGCGGGCAGACAACTGAGTTCGGCCGTGCGACGGCCGGCGTCGTCGATCAGAAAAACCGCGCTTCGGCCGTCCTCGAGCGTGGCTTCCACGACGAATCGTTCGATCGCCGGAACGTAGGCGGCTGCGTACACGTAGTACTGGACGCGATACGCGTCGATGCTGTCGGCGGGCCGGATCAGCTTGCCGGTGGACGGATCGAACAGCGCATATTCGAGCAACGCGCTCGTGCTGCCGGGGATGTACTTCTGCCAGACGAGCAACGCCTGATGCGGCGAGCCGGCGACCATCGGCCACCACTCGCGCACGTGGGCGGCGAGATCGACATGCGACAGCATGCGGCCACGTGCGTCATAGACTTGCACGTACACGCCGCCGCCTGTGCCGAGATTATCGACGCCGCCGCCGTCGACCCAGTCCGCCGAATAGAACACGACGAAGCGCTCACCGACTGCGGCGACATGACCGGAGTGGCCGCCCGATTCGACGTCGTTCGGATACGCTTTGATCGCCGCGAGGTTCTGCCGGTACACGCCGTAGCGCTGGCTGACGTTGTTCGGCGTGTTCCAGCCGTCTTCGAACGTGACGAAGATGTCACCAGCGGCGTTCTGCGCAACCGACACAGGTTCCTGCGCCTCGGGCCGTTTGATGAAGATGCGCACATGCGAGAGGTGCGCGTCGCCCGGCGACCATTCGCCGACATAGACGTCATGCGGCCAGCTGCCGTCACGGTTGGCGCCGCGCGGCGGCAGGCCGGAACTGCTGAAAAAAACCCATGTCTTGCCGTTGCCCGCGCTTGCTTCGGCGATGCCGTGCATGAAGCGGCGCTCATCGCCCACGCCTGGCGCCGGCACCGCGACGACCGCGCCGACGGGCGTGCGCAGCGTGGCCGAGGCCGTGCTCGCCGCGTGGCTGCTGGTGGCGAGCGCGATGCCCGACGCGGCGGCGCACAGAGCGGCAGCGCGCGTGGCGAACCGCAGCGCAGCGCGCCACGCGCGCGCTGCGCCACGCGGCCGATCAGATAGACGGGCGCGCGGTTGTGCCGGCGCGCCAGCAACGGCAGCTGGATCCCGGTTGATTCTGCGCATTGTCGTCGTTCTCCTTCATCCGGCGATCCCGTCTGCGGCGCATGCCTTACACGGCGCGAGCCGAACTGACGGGATGTAGGCACGCTGTCGCGCAGGCGCTCGGCGTGACCCCTCGCTCGGTGCGCGCGGCGCGGCACAAGCTGAGCGTTACCGGCATCGCCGCAAGCGGCCGCGGCAGCGTGTTCGTCCGCCAGCGCCCAGCGCTCGAAATGCGTGCGTGTGAATGCTATAGGGTGCTCAAGTCCCTGCATCGGGCTCCCGGCGACGCCCCACCACATAGTGAACGCTAAACGAAGCGTTCCAGCTTCCGTTGAGGGAAGACGGCGCGGGCGACTCGGGCCAGTGCAAGCCCGACTCGGCCCTCCCGGTTGGGCGGCGCGCCGGCGCGGCGTTGCTTTTTCTCGGCGCTGGGTTCGACAGCGCCTTGAGCGCGGCGATCAAGCCATTCGAATCGTGCGACGCGACGAAGATGCGCGACACCGCGCCGCGGCGCGCCATCGACATCGCGGCGAGCGGCCCTGGCTCGACCGTGAGCCCGGCGGTGCGCCGCACGAGCCGTTGCATCCTGGAGCGTGACGCGAACGGATGGGCGACGCGCGACGCGATCATCCACAGCGTGAGCCCCGACGCAATTGAGCCGATCGCGACCAGATACGAAACCAGCTGTTCGAGCGGCAGATCGCCCTCGTCGAACGGCATCAAATACCGGTAGATATAGACGCCGATCGCCGCCCACATTGAGCCGACGGAAGCAGGCCGGACGAGGCGAAACCATACGACTTGCGCGAGCCCTATCTTCAGACCTTTGTCGGCGATGATCTGACGGGGGGAGCGCAGCGAGAGGTCAATGACGGGCGCGTTGTTCATGTTGAATACCTCGGTCAGGGCTCGTCCAGATGGCGCGTTTGCCACGCTGACGCAGCACGATGGTGGGCAGCGCAACGACGGTGGTGACCATGTTGATCAGCCAGAAAGCGAGCGGATACCAGACGGTGTCCAGGAAATACAGCAGCAGCTTGTCGTCGTACTGCCCGTCGATCAGGCAGCCGACAATCAACTGGAGAATGCAGGTGGCGACCAGCAGCATCCCGTGCCAGTGCGGCAGCAAGGCAATGTGCCAGTCGCTCGGCAGCGGCACGATCAGGCCGACGATGGCGAGGCCGAGAATGAACGTCATTGCGTACGCCCATGCAATGCCGAGCAGATACTCGGCAAACAGCGGCCACATCATCACCTGCGAAGGGCGCGCAATCGCTGGCGCGTACTTCATCAGCACCTGAATGCCGCCCTTGGCCCAGCGCAGGCGTTGCCGGTAGAGGCCCTTGAAGGTCTCGGGCATCAGAATCCAGCTGAGCGCATGCGGTTCGTATGCAACGCGCCAGTCTCGGCATTGCAGCTTCCAGCTGATGTCGATGTCTTCGGTGAGCATGTCGGAGCTCCAGTAGCCGACATCGGCGAGCGCCGTCTTGCGGAACATCGTGATGACGCCCGAGACCGTGAAGATGCGCCCGTACACCTGCTGGGTGCGCTTGATGAGCCCGACGATCGACGAAAACTCGCCGACCTGCATCCGGCCAAGCAGCGATGTACGGGTGCGGATGCGCGGATTGCCGGTCACCGCGCCGACGTTCGGGTCGGAGATAAAATGCTCGAGCATCCATTCGATCGCGTCGGACGCGAGCAGCGAATCGCCATCGATGCACATCAGATAAGGCGCGTTCGTCACGGCCGCCGCAGTCGTGAGCCCGATCGCCTTGCCCTCGTTCCTGGCATGATGAATCACGGTAAGGTGGGGGATTTCCGCCGCGAGCTCGTTGAGGATCGCGCCGGTGCGGTCCTTGCTGCCGTCGTTGACGGCGACGATGTCGTAGTTCTCGTAGTCGAGCTGCGCGAGATGCCGGATCACGCGATGCGCGTTCGATTCCTCGTTGTAGCACGGGACGATCACCGACACCTTGGGCATGCCCGCCATCACCAGCGCTCGCCGGGATCGCGTGCGGCCTTTTTCGAGCGCGAAGAAATGCACGATGCCACCGATCATCCACAGGTACGACATAAAGAATGGATAGAAAAAGATGAAGTCTTGCAGGCGGTTGATAATGACGTGCGTCATCAGCGTGTCACTCCTTTGTGCTGGGCCTGAAGCAACGCGTTGATCGAAGTGGGATCGAGCCGCGAGCGCAGCGACATCAGGTCACGCATCGCATCCAGCTCGGGCGCGTTGCGCGCGAAGTTGTCCGGGTAGTAGCCAAAGTTCACTGCGCCGCGCTGCCGCAGCCGGCGCATCTCGCCGAGCAGGGTCGCGGTCGGGACGTCGGCGCCGGTGCCCCAGTCCACCGCCTGCAATTCGAACACCGTGCGCCGCTCGCCGCCCGGCGTGGCCTGGGTGATATCCGCTAGCGAGTCGAGCCAACGCTCGGGGTTCGATACGTTTTCGCGCGACGGCATCGCCAACACGGCGACAAAATCGTAGTTGCTCAGGAAGGCCGCGTAGCTCTGCGCGTAGCGAGCCGGGGCGGTGCGGTCCAGCAACACCTCGGGGTAGATGCTGCGCACCGTCAGCACGTCGCCGCCGTTCTGGCTATTGAAAATGATCTGTTCGAGTTCCTTCGTGAGATCGATCAGGTGCTGCGTCTTCGCGTCGGTCCAGCGGTTCATCAGCGCCGGGTCAGCGCGAATGCGGCCGATGTCGGTGGGCAGCCCCCAACGCTGCAGCATCTGCGCCGCGTGACGGCCGGCATCTTCGTAATCGTCGAGCACCGCGTCCTCGCCGAACATCAGGCCGGTGAACGCGGAATACTTGCCGAGATCCTCATACATTTCCCGAATGAAGGTGCGTGCGGCGGGATCGAACGGGCTCAGCCGATAGCGGTTCGCCTCGCGCCGGTTCGCCGGCGCGCCGGCCGCGGCGGTGACCGCTTCCATACGCCCGGCGAGCGCCGCCGGCGGACGGAACGCGAGCAGCGGCATCCATGCATAGACCTGAACGTGGGAGCGCGTATTGAGCTGCCATGCGGTGCGGCAGAACAAATCGGCACGCACCGGCAAATGGCGGTTCGGGAAATACACGGCTTCGGCGACGCCCGTGTGCTTTGGGTCGGAGAACGCCTGCAGATACACCGAGCTCGGCTGCATCCGGTAGATCCGTTCGATCAGATCGCCAAGCTTTTTCTCCTGCAAGTCGGGCTGCGGGTCGTACACGTCGTCGAGCGAGATCTGGACGACCCGCTCGACCGGATTGATTTCGCCGCGATTGGTCGCCGGCTCGCGCATCGACAGCTCGAAGGCGCCGATGTCGACGTTGTAGGTCATCAGAATGCGGCGCAGCCGGTCGAGCGGCACATCCGGCGTGTTCGGGCCGGCTTCGAGAGTGAACTGCGTGTGCATGCCGAGCGACGACGAAATGCGCCGCACCGGCTGGTTTTCCGCGCCGTATGGCCAGACCATCGAGCGCACGGTGACACCGGTGCGCTCGTGCAGTTTCTGCAGGCATTCGCGCAGGTCGTCGGTCACGCGCGCTTCGAACTCGGCGTCGGTCTCGTAGCGTTTCTGGTCGGCCAGGTACAGGTGCGAGGTGGCAGCCGGCAGCTCATTGCCCTGCGGATTGGCGAGTGCACCATGATGCAGGTCGTGGGTGTGTGACGCGATCTCGACCAGACCCGAGGCCGCCACCTTTTGCACGTCGTCCCATGACATGAACGTGTCGCGCGGCACGACGAAGTTGTCGGCAAGACGCACCGGCGTGTCGGGCGGTGTGTCGACCCACGACGTGACGATGCCCATCACGGCCGGGTAGCGAAAGCGCTGCAGGAGCGGCAGCACCTTCTTGTAATGACTGCGGAAGCCGTCGTCGAAGGTGAGCAGCACGGCGCGCGGCGGCAACGGCTTGCCGCCGTTGCGCGACGCCTCGATATCCCTGACGGTGACAGGACGATACGTGTTGGCTTGCAGCCACGAAAAGATCGAAGTCAGCGTTCCCGTGTCGACCGCATAGGGGTCGAGCATGTTCATCGTATCGAACGACGAGCGCAGATTGTCGCGGACGTCGTGAAAGCAGATCACCCGGAACGTCTTGCCGTCGGCGGGATCGGACGGCGGCAGGATGTCGATGAGTTTGGCGGGCGTCAGCGAAGGAAACAGCGTACAGCCCGCCATCGCTCCGAGACAGCCACAGATAAAGCGCCTGCGTGATTCCATCGTCGAACCCTTCCCACGTTAGAACGGTACGTTCAGTACCAGGTAGCCGGTTTCGGAGAGTTCGCGTGAGCCGTCATAGACGTGGCTGGCCACACCTATGCCATAGCTGAACGTGATGTCGTGAGTGAACGTCCATGCATGCTCGATGCGCGCACCCCAGAACGCGCTTGTGCCGAACCCCCGTTCGTTGTACGCGCCGCCCGACAGAAAGATGCGCTGTTGCAACGCCCGTTCGCCGCGCCGCCAGATCGACCATTGATGCATCGCGGTCGCTTCGATCGAGTAGTCGCGCGACGGATTGAAATAGGCGGCGTTGGCGACCGTATTGCTGCTGGTGTCGCCGGTCAGCGACACGTTGATCAGCTGGTTGGCGGCGGTGAACACGCGCTGCGTGCCGCCGATCGTGATCTCCTGATGAAAATTCGAATCGCTATAGCGGCCGACTGAGTAGCTGAGATTGGCGGACTGACGGTCGCCGTTGGCGAAGCTGAACCCCGCGCGTGCCGTGCGCCCCCAGATGTGCTCGACATAGGCCTTCCACGGTAGCGCGTTGTCATCGCTGTCCACCGCGGCTGTCGCCTTGAAGTAATCGCTGAATGCATACTCGACTTCGCCATTGCCGCCTGTGCGGCCGTCGGGGCCGAACGAACGGGTGAGCTCGCCGAGCACCGTGAGCGGCCCGCGCCGGTAGTCGCCGCCCACTCCCTGGCGGATCCGGTTCACGTTACCGATGTCGGTGCTCGCATAGCCGTAGAACGTGTGCACCAACGCGCGCCAGTAGTCGGCAATCGGTGGCGAGTACAGGAACACGTCTGTTGAGAACGAATTGTCGGCGAGCACGGAGTTGCCATGCTCGGCGTTCACGTCGATGCTCATGACGGGCGCATGAAAAGCCCGGTAGTCACGCTGGAAATTGCGCACGGCGCCATTCTCGGGAAACGTGTTGTCCAGCGCGTCATTGATCTGCCGCGCGTTCGAGTAGTCGCCGATGTCGATCGAGGTGCGCCCGAGACCGGACAGCGCCTCCACGTTATCCGGATGATCATTCAGCGTCGCCGTGTACACATCGCGCGCCGCCCGCACGCGCGATTGGCCCAGCAGCGTGTCGGCTTCGGCGTTGCGCACATCCGCACTAAATGGGATTTGTTGTTCGAGGCGCTTGAACTCCGCCAGTCCTGCATCGGGCTTGCCGACGTAGATCAGATATTGCGCACGTAACCGGTACAGCCGCTGATAGTCGTCGTTCGCCACATCCTCGGGTCTCACCTGATCGGCCGGCGGCAGCGACGCGCTGATCTCGTCGAGCACCTTGCCCGCTTCCACATATTTTCCCTGGTCGCACAGCGCATAGAACAGCCCCTCGCGCAGATCAATGGGGCGCGTGCGGGTCCCATACTGATAGCCGCGCGTGGCCGGATCGGCTGCTGCCGCGGTCGCCTGCCGGACGGCTCTGCGATACGCCTCTTCAGCTTTGTCAGGTTGGTTCAGATAGCTGTAAGCGTCGCCTGCGGCGCCGAGCGCTTCGACGGATATTTCGGCGCTCGACGGAATGGACTCGTAGGAAGCCACCGCGTCTTTCATTTTTCCGCGCCCCGCGAACGCGACCGTGCGGTCGCCGGCGAGTGCGTAGCGCACCGCTGCGTAGTCCGGCGTGCGCGGCCAGTTCGCGTCCAGCCGATCGGCTTCCTGAAGCGCGCTGTCGAGCGCGTCGAAGCGATCCGGGCTGGTCATCGCGCGCGCTTTGTCGCGTCCGCCGCGCACCTGCTGGCGGACTGCAAGTTCTTCAAGCTGTGCAATATCTACCGGCGTAAATACATCAGGTCGCGCCTTGGCCTCCTCCAACGCCTTGACGGCGCCACCGCCGGTGGCGAGACCAAACACCTCCTTGCGCAGCGCATCGCTAGACTGGGTATCGGCGACGTTGCGCGAGTCTGCGACATCGGTCGGCTCACGCGCATCGCTGCTATCCGTTTCGACCGCGGCACACATCGACGAGATGAGCAGGAGCATGACTGGCGCACAGCTAACGAAAGGACTGCAACTCGACGTACGCAAACGCTTTGGCAGAGCAATCACGATAGGTCCTTGGTGTTGAAGACTTTCTTCTGAGGACTGCAGTCGTAGTGGAACGATGACCGCATCGAAAATAGCTACATTCGTGCCCGGTCAGCGTGACCGCGCGGAGCGAATATGGCGGGAAGAGAAGGTGACCGTCGTGTGCCGAATACTTCACAGGCGACCAGGCGACGCGGCGCGAAACGGGTCCTTCGGTACTGCCAGTGCGAGAAAACCGCTTGATTCGGCGAACGCAAAGACACATCCAGGCTGCTGCGTGTCTGAATGATAGCCGGCGTTATCGCGCCCGCTATCGGGGTGCCTACTAATGCGCGAGCGCAATTGTAACGCCCGGAAAAACGCTTTATATCGTTGCAAACGTAAGCAGAACAGCGGTCTTTCGGGCAGAGCCACACCCATCAACGTTTTCGTTTTGCGTGGCACGGGCTCCCGTCGTGGCACGTTCTCCGCTTGCGCTGTTGCAATTCGATTCGGAAGTAAACTTTAGTTACAACGGGTCAGGTCAAAATAAAAATAAGTCGGTAAATCGTATTCCTGATTAATTCACGGAGGAAATTTTTCCGTCTTTTTTTCATTGCGTTTTCGGCGGCGCGTCCCTATTCTTGTTGACAACGATCGTGGGAGGGAGGTCGTCATGGGCAGCTTGCGCAAAGTGCATTTTCTAGTCATTGCTGCCGCGCTTAGCAGCGGCGCCATCGCGGTCTCGCAGGAAAGGCCCGCCGGCTCTGGTCCAAACACGGAGGCGAATGCGGCGGCCGGGGCCCAGGAAATGCTTTACTACGTCTGCGGTCAGGCCGGCTTCGAGAAGGCAGTCACATCGCCCGATCCTAACCACCCGTTCAATCTTGGCGTGACCTTCGTGTCCGGACAGGGCGGTGCGCCATTGTCAGACGTATCGGTCAAGCTGCGGCGTCACGGACGTGTGCTGATGGATTTCGTTGCATCAGGTCCCCGTTGCCTGTTCGCCGTTCCCACTGCGAGCTATCGCGTAGAAGGTACCTATCGCGGCGAGATGAAGTTCGAAATCGTGGAAACCGGCACCTTCGATACACAGATCAAGTGGTGACGCAGACCATTCGGTACGCTGCGCTACCTTAACCGGACCGGGCGTAGCGATGAGCGATAAGCGAAACGGGGAAGCGTCATCCTTGCAAGCCATGCATGCTGCGTCGCCAGACACGCGCAACACGGCAACTCCCAGATTCGGCTGGGGCCTGGTCATGAGCGCGACGCTCACTCTTGCTTCGTTCGTGCTGATCCTGGCGGCGGTCGTGATCTTCGAAGGGAACGGGCGTGATGGTCGGACGCGGCAGCCGGTCGCACTCGTTCACTCAACGCCGACATCGGTCGACACCGCGGCCGCCACCCCTACTGTGAACGCCGCCTCATCCGGTTTAAGTCCGGTCGCGGAGCGGCTCGAAGCCGCGCCGGCGCCGGCCGGTTCCGCTGGCGAACTGGCGCGCGCGCGGGCCTGCGCGCTCGCCAAAGCATGGCCTTGCGTGATGGAAGCGGCGAGCGCCGTGCTCGCGCTAGAAGGCGGCAATACCGAAGCGCAGACGCTGCTTCAGCGCGCAATCGTCGAGGGCGGGTGGCGCAGCGAGACGACGCCGGCCAAGCCCGTTACGGAGGAGGTCTCCGCTAACGGCGTGCAGGACAGGTCGCGGCGTCTGGCACTGTCGATCCGTCGCGGCAGGCATGGAGGTCTGGCGGAGCCGACACATTAGCCGCTGTGAACGATTTAATTGATAAGGTATGCGTAGTAGAGATGGGGTGTGCGCGCCGCGATTCATTCCCGCCTTCGGTTGCCCGCAGGCAAGATTTACCCCGAGCGCGCTGTGACTCAGCTCTCCCCCAGCTGCCCCTCCATCCCACTCAGTTCCTGCTCGCGCTCCTTCGACGCGTTGCCGATCGGCGGACCCGCAAAGCTCTTACGCACGCCCGCGCCGTACCAGATCGCCAGCAACACCGCAAGCAATCCGACAATCACGTACACCACCTTCTGATTCGGCGGCTGCATACCGACATAAGCGAGCACGAGTGCGCCGAACACCGCCGCCACCGCGAACGGCTTCGATAGCATGCCTAACTGGAACGGGCCCTTTTCCTTCCACACGCGACCTTCGGCAAAAATGCCAGCCGCAATCGGCATGGCGTATGAGATGAACAGGAACACCGCGCTACCCGCGCTCAGCACCGTGAAGGCGTCGCCGTACAACGTCACCACGATCGCCAGCACCGCCGAGGTCCAGATCGCGGCACCCGGCGTGCGGTGTGCCGCATTCACTTTGCGCAGCCATTTCGAGCCAGGCAAGCCGCCGTCGCGGGCAAACGCAAACATCATGCGCGAGGTCGACGTGACAGCGGCGAGACCGCATACGTAGTTGATAAAGAACATCAGCAATTCGATCACGATGCGCAGCGGTCCCGGAATCGGCGCGAGAATCGCTTCGAAGAACCCGGTGCCCTGCTTCACCCCTGCGCTGATATCCGGCATCACCAGTACGAATGCGCACACCATTACGTAACCGAAGGTGGTCGACCAGAACACGGAACCGACAATGCCACGCGGCACATTGCGCGCCGCGTGATGCGTTTCCTCCGAGGTATGCGCGGAGGCGTCGAAGCCCGTGATCGTATAAGCAGTCAGCAGCAGGCCGGACAGAAACGCCATGGCGATGGTCTGCTTGGGCCACGCGCCGCCATCGACGCCCGTGAAGTTGGTGAAGGTGTAGAGCCGCGACAGGTCGATCTTGACCGGCGAATACACCAGCAGGGAAACCACCAGCATGACTGTCACCACAAAGATCAGATAACCCGACAGGTCCGTGATCTTGCTGGTGATGCGAATGCCGCGATGATTCAGGAATGCTTGCGAAGCGGTGATCACCGTCAGAAAGAGCGTCTGCTGCCACCACCCGAGCGAATCCGGATTCACGCCGAACATCGGTGCGATCAACGTGCGAAAGAACGGATCATAGGTACCGTAATTGATCGCGGCGACGACGAACACGAGACCGAGCAGATTCAGCCACGCGGTGAGCCAGCCCCACATTTTGCCGCCAAGAATCGAACTCCAGTGATAGAGGCCGCCGGCCGTCGGATACGACGACGCGATCTGCGCCATCGCCGCCGCCACGACCAACGCGAACAACGAGCCGAGCGGCCAGCCGAGTCCGATCGACGCCCCGCCCGCCGCCGACAAGCCCATCTGGAACGACGTGATGCCGCCCGACAGAATGCAGATCAGCGAAAACGACACCGCGAAGTTCGAGAACGCCCCCATGCGCCGGGACAGTTCCTGCGCGTAGCCCATCTTGTGCAACAGCTTGACGTCGTTGTCGGCGAGATCCGCCGACGGCACGGCCGTGTTGATGTCCATGACGCGATCCTTTGAACAGGGTTATGACGAAGCGGCTAAGCGATGCAGAGGCGTGACCGCGCAACGAGGGACCGGCTCACGCAGCCGTAAAGCAGTTATCCACGTACAGGTGTGCGCCGTTGACGAAACTGGCATCGTCGCTGGCGAGAAAGAGCGCGGCGCGCGCGACTTCTTCCGGCGCGCACAGACGGCCCTGCTGCACCGACAGCGCCGCTTCGCTCGCATCGAAGCCATACTTGGCGAGCGCGCTGATTTCGCGGCGTCCGTGTGGCGTATCGATGAAGCCGGGGCACACGGCATTGCAGCGAATACCACGGTCGCGATACTCGACGGCAATCGAACGCGCGAACATCGCGCACGCGCCTTTGGTCGTGCAGTACAGCACCTCGAGCGGCGTGGCCGCCACCGACGAAATCGACGCCGTGCACACGATCGAACCGCCGCCCGCCGCGAGCATATGCGGCAACACGGCGCGCGTCATCATGAACATGCTTTTTACGTTGACGTTCATGAGCCAGTCGTAGTCTTCGTCGGTGGTATCGACGAACGGCTTCACGACGATGCTGCCGGCGTGATTGAACAGCACGTCGATGCGCCCGAAACGCGCCATGACGTTCGCCACTGCGGTATCCACGGCTGCGCGTTTCGACACATCGGCGGCAAACAGTTCGGCCGTGCCGCCCGCCGCGCGAATGCGCGTCACGACTTCCTCGCCCGCGTCGGTGTTGATATCGACCACGGCGACCTGCGCGCCTTCCTGCGCGAACAGCAGTGAAGCCGCGCCGCCCGCGCCGGTCGCGCCGCCTGACACGATTGCGATCTTGCCCTCAAGCCTGCCTGCCGATCTGCTCATGCGTGACTCCCGTTCCAGTGTCCAGTGCAGTGCGTTGGATTGCGTTGCGTTGTGCACAAAGTAGGGGCGGCAAAAAGCGGCGACTATCCAAAATTGGCAAAAAGTAAAAATCCCGTAAAAATCCGGCTTACTGACAAATGCATTACATCCAGACTTGGATGCTTGCCGTATCGGGCAGCCGCCGTGCTCATGATCTGTGCGGGCACGGGGCAGGAAGCCACATGTGTGCCCCGGATGGGTCGCTCCGGCACTGCGACGTAAATTTTTTTTCGCATACACTGATCGGCACGAGGCTTTCGGGGAGCGCCACCAGAATCGGGAGAAGCTATGCAGCCGGTCAATCAGACAAGCAGCGCCGTCGAGATTCGCTGTTGCAGGAACATCGACGAGCAGGCGATGTTGCTCGACGCGTGGAACCAGAGCTATTGCCAGATTTCGCGCGGCGCCTTCGACGGCTCGGTGAGTTCGTTTTTTGCGGGCGGCGTGCGGGTGCTGGTGGAGCGCCTGAACCGCACGGTCTATCAACGCGGCCAGGTGGCGCGATCCAAGCTGGCGGTGGGCATTCCGTTTCAACTCGAAGGACATGCACTGCTGTGCGGACAGACGAGCCATCGTGACGGACTGCATGTATTTTCCGGCGATGGTGGGTTCGAGTTTTTATCGCCGGACAAGCACGTCGTGGTGAATCTGGAGATCGAGCCTGGCGCGATTGGTGATGAACGGGTGCGCTCGCAGCTCGATGAAATTACGTCGCTGCTGGGCGCGAAGCCTGGCGTATTGAATGTCGATCCTGCCAGATTGCAGGGCTTTCGCGAGGTCCTGAAGCATTTGCTTGATGCCGTGGCGGCGACGCCGACGTTGCTCGATGATGCCGGTGTTGCGGCGTCGTTTGAGAAGTCGGTGATCTTCGGTCTCGCTGAGACATTGCAGGGCATGCAGCATGCGGACCCGCACGGGAATCTCGAGGCACGTACCGCGCGGAATTGGCAACTCGTGAGAGGGATTCGCGAGGTGGTGGAAGAGTCGCCGGATTGCCCGCTGTCCGTTGCCGAGCTATGTGCGCGGTTTCACGCGAGCCGGCGAACGTTGCAATATGCGTTTGAGGATACCCTTGGGGTGAATCCTTCAGCGTATATACGAGCGGTTCGGCTTGATCACGTGCGGCGCGAACTAAGAGGCGCCGCATCCGTTACCGAGGTCGCTACCCGATGGGGGTTCTGGCATTTTGGGAATTTCTCGAGCGAGTATCGCGGGCAATTCGGGGAATTGCCATCGGAGACCTGGCGCAGCAGTAAGCGCCGCGCAGATTGAAGTTCGGTTCATGCCGACCGCCAAGCTTGCCCGCGAGAAAAACCGCAAGAGGCAATAAAAAAGGCGCGATTTGAACGCGCCTTCTTGGCTGCGGCGACGCGGCGGCCGTTATTGTTGGTTAGTGCTGCGCGGCTGATTGCTGCTCACCGGCCCTCGCAGTAGCGCTTGCCCGTACAGGCTCGCGCGTTGCAGCCATACTCGGCTCCGCATCAGCCTTGGTTTCCACTGCCGCCTGCGCTGCCTCAGACAGAAGGTTCGCAGCACATCTAGCCGTGATACGACTGTGAGCAATCCCCTTAGCATCGAGTGCAATCACCCGGTACAGTTCGAGGTCGCATTCGAGCTCCCGCTCATAACCTTCGGCAGTCTCGACCAGCAGTTCCAACAGCGCTTTCTGGTTTTGCCGTTCGTCCCGCGTCATGGAAGGAGTCCTGCATATTGAGGCCGCAAGAGTAGCCAGTCTCCTGAGTTGGTCCAACTGGCGACCACACAAATTGTGCGCCGATAGTGCTAGTTTTTCGTATTGGAGAGCGTCAACGGCGGGACGTGTTTCGGGTTGGGTCTTCGTAGTAGATTTGCTCATGGTGCGATTTCCGGTTCGTTCCTGAATCGCCCGACACTCGCTAAAAGATGGGGTGAGCGGGCACGTAGCAAGGTTGACAGACCGGGAGTAAAACCAAAACCGGCGAGCCTCTCGGCTCCCTCGCCACGACCCGCCCATAGAAAAAGGCGCGCGTAGGTGAGCACCACCCACTTTCGCGGGCAGTGCGGTTTTACTCAGCAGGCTGTCAAACCCGCGCCGTTTTGTCTAACGGCAGAAACAATGTAAATCACCTATTTTTTGGGACGATCAACCAAACAGGCTAAACGCGCAAATTATAACTAATCTTTACATTTGCCCCGTGACTGGCGTGCGACTGCGCGGATCGCGTAAATCGTCAAACGCCTCTTCAATACTCAGCACGTCTTCCGGCATCGCTTTTTCCCGGCCACAAAAGCCAGAGTAAACGCGCCTTCAAGCGGGTTTACAACAGTCCCGCCACCATCTGTAACGTTTCGCGCAATCGCCGTGGTACGGCATGAAGTGGTTTGTGATTTTTCAGGCTTTTCCTATTCGTTCTGTTTCTGTATTCAGCTAGGCTTGATTTCCGCACGCGCTTAATAGCGTGCCTGCCCTTACGTGGCAGCCGAAGCCGTGCTCATTCACGCAGGAGACTTGAAGATGCCGGAACAGAAGGAAAACCAGACGACGTACCTGTTCGCCACCATCGGCGCGCGCACCGAGCGCGGCGGGCGTGTGTCTACCGGCTCAACGTTTCATCTTGCCGGTTTGCCGGTCGCGACCGTGGGCTGTGTTGTCACCTACCGCGACGGCAGCGAGGCCGTCATTACCGATGGCGCCGGTTTCGCTTTTGTCATTGCAGATCGCCCCGCTGCGATTGTCGGCAGCAGTCTCAGCAACGGCGACCGCATCATCGAAACGCTGTGGTCCGAGCTTGATGCTGGCGTAACCGTGAAGGATGGCGAAAAGATCGCGGGCCTGTTCGACCCTGCCTGGACGCCGCCACCAAGAAAACCCGTGGCTCGTTTCGCAACACGCGGTGCAACAACCGCGCGGGGCGGCGTCGTGCTCGAAGCGTCAAGCGCCTGGGAAGTTGGCGAAACGCAGCGATACGCCGCGAGCATTGGCGATTTCGTCCAGTACCAGGACGGCAGCCGCGCACGCATCATTACCGGCGTCGGCATTCCAGGCAATGCAAACCATGCCTATGCGGTCGTTGGCAGTCTGCTGGACAACGGCGATGTCATCACGGACAGCCCGCACCGCGAGCCGCGCACGTCAACGACCTTTGTCCCCCTGGACGAACACCGCGTCGCACTCACGCGCCAGTAAGGGGCACGGAGCTAAACATGGCAGGCACCTACTATGCAGCAGTTGAAGGCGATCCACTGACGAGCGGCAAGGGTAGTCAGGTTTTCGCGAGCGGACATTGTGGAACGATTACGGATGAAAGCGGGCGGCCTCGCCGCATGGTGTTTATCGGTGATCCGGCTTATTGCCAAGCATGTGATAGCCAGGGCGTCATTATCGGAGGCGCGGGCGTAAGCGGCGCGCGCCGCATGATTGATCTGGTGAACGGCGGGCGGCGTCAGGCTGTCGGGGGTGACTGGGTGTCATGCAAATGTCCTGACCACCCTCGCATCATCGCTATTTACGGGCGTCGCTGGATTATCCGGGATGACGGCGACGCCGCTCCTTCAAGAGCCCGCGAAACGCCCGCGCCGCGCCTCATTTACGACGAACAGTTCACGCTTAAAGATGGTAACGGTCAACCACTCCCAAATGTGCGATACCGGGTGCGTAACGGGGCGACGGTCGTAGCGAGCGGCGTAACCGATGCGAACGGCTGCACGCAGCGAATCAACACGGAAGGCGCGCTGCGGCTGACGCTAGAGGTTGACGCACACGGAGGAAGCGCCTGAATGCGAATCCCCACAGTAAGGCATGACGACCCAACTACGACGCGCGGCAAGGTCGTTACATTCAGTGGCACGATTCACGATGGAGGCCGAAAGGTCGCACTCCACTGCGACCAGGCGACGTGTGGTAACTGCAAAGGCCTGTGGAAGATTGTTGGAACCGGTGGAGGTGTTGGCGAGCGGAGCCGAGCCGCAGCCATTAACGGTGATCAGGTTCCATGCCCGTGAAAAAAGAACCGCGTTATCGCGGGCGCGGATGCCGGAATGTTCATGCAGAAAGACACCGGCACAGCGAGCGCTGCGCCACACAAAGCCCCACCAGCGGAGCAGTACGACGAGCAATTTACGTTGCTCGATGAAGCATGGC
Organism: Paraburkholderia sp. GAS348; assembly: GCF_050434205.1. Classification (NCBI taxonomy): domain Bacteria; kingdom Pseudomonadati; phylum Pseudomonadota; class Betaproteobacteria; order Burkholderiales; family Burkholderiaceae; genus Paraburkholderia; species Paraburkholderia sp. GAS348. The sequence continues at coordinate 63,840 of NZ_JBNPVT010000005.1, read as the reverse complement.
GGCGGCTCGCGAACGTGCGATACCGGATCGTTGTAGACGACGAACGGGTGATAACGGGAGCCACGAACGCGAACGGGAAAACCGAGCGCATCAAGACGGATGCTGCATCGAGTTTGAAGCTTTACACTACAGGAGCAATCGAAAATGAGTGACTTTTGGGGAAGCAATAAATACGGCTTCAAATCCAACGAGAATGAAGAGTGGTTTGAGGTTCACTCTGACGCAGTAACGAATACGACTCCTGGTTCAATGGTCCATGTGAAGATTGACACAACGCCGATTTGTCCAAATATGACCGACAAAGAATTTAGGGAGGTGGCGCGACGGTTGCTAAAGTGGGCCGCTGCTGCCGTTGATCGACGGTTGGCAGACCTAAGCCGCTACGACAGCGCGACAAAAGAACGAATGCAGTATTGGTTCAATCGAAGCGACGAAACAACGAGGCAATACCTTATAAGCGGCTTCACCCGTCATGCTGCCGCGCTCAAGTCGCTTATGCCTACCAGTTTGGTACGCTCAGACCCGAAGCTGGATAGGATGTTAGGCTGTGTGCCGAACATGAATAACGTCGAGCGGGAAGCTGCTCATGTTTGCGGGCCTAACACAAAGCGTAGGCTAGTGTCTATTGGCATGAAATTTTGCGATGGGTTGCGTGATCAGAATATGTTCGGCGATTCTCGTTTGTCTACACTCATTCACGAAGTGACGCATTTTACGGATACATTCGGTAGTACTGACGCTCGATATGGGCTTGATCCCGTTTCGGCGGAATGGGGGAGAAACAACCCGGATCAGGCATTGCGCAACGCCGATACGCTTACTGGCTATATAATTTATGGCGAACCGCTTTTCGCGGGATAAAGAAGGAAGACAAAAAATGAATTTGAAGTCCATGGTTCTATTTTCGTTGTTTCCTATAGCGCTCGCCTTCAGTTCTAACACCTACGCGGAATGCAGCGGCTCGCAAAACCAGCCTTCTGAACAAGTGAATATCGCATTCGATGTTAACGGGTACAAAGTCAGCTTGGCGGAACGCTCGCGACTTGGTGAATGGGTATCACGGATGAATGCTAAATATGCGATACAGGAGTGGGTAACGATAGTTGGAAGCGCATCGGAAAAAGAGGCAAATTCAAACGCCCTTGCGATGAAGCGCGCTGTTGCTGTGACGCAGGATGCCTTGGCGGATGGCCTAGTAAACGCACCGTTTCAACTTAAAACGCAGATATATCCGGTAGAGAGTACAGATATTCCCAGCGCTGAGTCCCGCGAAGTAACTGTACAGATTAGCCCAGGCTGCCCTCACAACTGTTGCGACGGTAAATAACGCTAACTCATGGGCGAAAAGTAGTGCTCCCTCGAAGCCCCGACTGCCACGGGGTTTTCCACATCTATAAACGAACATGAAATTAACACGTTTCGCACTCGCTTCGTTTGTTGTGTGCGCCGCGCTGGCCGAGCAAAGCATCGCAGCACAATCCACCGATACGCGACGCAGTGAATCCTCCAAATCTGACCCGGTAGAGCAACTGGCCCAAAAGCTCCCAAATTCCATGCAATACACGCTCACGGACGTAGAACATAACGCGTTAGTTGGCGTCCCTTATCGGGTTACGTTTCCATCCGGCATAACCGCGCAAGGCGTAACCGATGCGCAAGGGCGAACCGTTCGGTTTCGGACGGTTCGCCCAGAACGTCTAACGCTCGCTGTGAAGTATCCGAAAGCGCACGTTATCACCGCCGAGCAATAATAACGCCGCTTCGGCGGGGCTTTCGTTATGCACGCGATGAAGGTGCCCCGCCGAGGTTCGATGAAACGGATTCTTCTCAGGTCGGCGATCTTGCTGATAAGTTCAATCGCAACGATTATCGGCGCGTTGTGCCTTGCGCGCTTCGTTGAGACGCTACAGATGAACATGCCGTATGCGGTTGATATGTTCTTACGTGGCGTCCTGAAGTTTTCCGGCAATGACGATTTGGCGAACCCGGATGACATGGAAGTTCTGGCGCTAACCCTTTATTTTCTCGTCGCACTGGTCGTCGTCGGTTGCGCGGTCTTTGCGTTCAATATCGCGCTGCGCCGATACCTGACAAAGCGCCGTCAGCGGGCCTAATTGTTCATCTTGTGGCGTTGCCCCTACCAATGCGGCGCGACCAAGGCGCGCAATCTGATCAGGCATTTCGTCGACGGTCGTGGGCGCGGGTCCGCCTTCGGCAAGCGTGACGATCAGCGCAAGCACATCGGCTATGTGTTCAACGTCCGCTTCGAGACGGCGCGCCTTGTGGTGAGAATGGAGCATCAAACGGGCTCGTGTCTGAGGGTTCCGAACTGCATCTGTTCACGGACCTTGACGAAGCCGAAGTGAACCCGGTCGCAGAGGAAGCAAATCGGATATGGGAAGCCGGTCAGGCAGAAGGGGGAGCGTGACCTGAAATCCGCCCCGCCGTGCCGCTCGAGCGAGCCTGGCGACATACTCCCGCGTGGGCGCACGTCACGGACGCTTTGAAGGCCGCTAAGCGCGCCGCGCGGAAAACCCGCCTGACTTGTCCGTATATTGTCCTGAATGCAAATAAAATGCCCTTCTCACAGGCGTTCGTGTCGCATAAAGCCTTTGCTGACAAGGCACAACGCGCCGCAATGCTGTTTGCTGTTCATGCCCCTGTGCGAGGCAGGCACTTGCTTCTCTTTGCCGCCGCAAAGAGAAGCAAGAGAAAGCGGCTCAAACCGCTGAGAAAACAAGGAAAGGCCAACACCACAGGCATACAGAAACAAGCGCCGCGAAGGCAAAGAAAGACAAAAACACACCCCTAAACCCCAAAATCAGCGCACACTACTCCATTGCTCCCTTACGGAGCGACAACGCCAACTGGGGGGTCCATCATGGCAAAAGGTCAAGTACGCAGTAACCGCGAAGCGAAGAAACCGAAACAGGAGAAGAAACTAAAACCGGCCACTTCGCCATCCGGCGCGCCGCCGATCCGCGTAGCACCGAGCACATCGGCGACACAAAAGAAGCACTAAGCGAGTAAGCCCGCCCCGCCAGGCGGGCGTCACCCACCCATTACCTCGAAATATCCTCCAACGCGACATCCCGCGTCTTCGGCCCAAGCGTCCCGATGGCCAGCATGACGATCACCATCGCGCCTGAAATAAACACAAACACTCCGTTCACGCCAAAGCGGTTCAAGCATCCCGCAATCACAAACGCGGAAAACATCGCCGAAATCCGGCTCCACGAATAAACAAATCCCACTGCCCTAGCCCGAATACTGGTCGGAAACAGCTCCGCCTGATATGCGTGATAGCTATAGGAAATAATGTTGCCCGCCAGCACCAGGCACACGCCCAAACTCACCAGCAACACCGTCTCCCGCGCCTGGCTGAACAGCAGCCCACACACCACGTTCACCGCCGCCATGCAGATGATCACCGTCTTACGCTCGAAGCGGTCGGCAATCAGCATCCCCAACAACGGTCCAAGCGGCGCTGCAATCGCAATGATGCTCGCGTACATCAAACTCGTCGTGACCGTAATACCCTGCCTGATCAGCAACGTCGGAATCCAGTTCGCGAAGCCGTAATATCCCATCGTCTGGAACACGTGGAAAATGATCAGCATCAGCGTGCGCTTGCGATACGGCGGCACCAGCAAATCGCGAAACGCCGCACGTGCGCGCACCGGTTCAGGTAAGGCCGGCTCCGGCAAAGGCCGTCCATATTCCCGTTCGACGCGCGCTTCGAGTCGCTTCATCACCGCGTCGGCTTCCTCGATGCGGCCTTTCTGTGCAAGCCAGCGTGGGCTCTCCGGCAAACGCAGACGAATCCACCACACCACGATTGCGCCCACTACGCCGGTCAGGACGACCAGACGCCAGCCGTCGAGGCCGAAGTAACGGTGCGGCACCAGCAAATACGATAGAAACGCGACGATCGGTACCGCACAAAAACCGACCGCTTGTGAAAAGGCCGACGCGCGGCCGCGCACATGCTTCGGCACGAGTTCGGAGATGTACGTGCCAATCGTCACAATCTCCACGCCAATGCCGATTCCCGCGATGAAGCGCCAGAGATTGAGCCCGAGCGCCGTGTCCTGGAACGCCATGATGATGTTGGCCGCGGTGTACCACAGCAGCGACCATGTGAAGATCGCACGCCGGCCGAAGCGGTCGGCAAGAAAACCGCATGCCGCCGTACCGATGAACAGCCCCGCGAACAACGCCGCGATGAAACTCGCCACGCCGCTGGTGCCGAACAGACCATGCGTCGTCGCGGTGAGAATGCCGCTGCGCACGAGACCCGGCGCGATATAGCCGGAGAACATCAGGTCGTACAGTTCGAAGAAGAGGCCGAGGCTCAGCAGCATCACCAGGTGCCAGATGGAACGCGTGGCGGGCAAGCGGTCGAGCCGCGCAGAAATGCGCGCGCCCTCCAGCGCGATCTCTTCAGCGCGGCCACCCGCGGATGCGCCGGTGCCTGAGGGCAAACCACCCAGCGCGCCGGCATCGCCGACCGCTGTCGCATACACCGCTTGATTCGACGATTTCATCGTCTGTCTCCATGAGTTCCGGTCTGACGCCGGATGAGATTGATTGACTACGTTTGACGCATCGAACTCACCGCTCCGCTCACGCAGCGTCTCGCGGCGCCTGCGCCACGCCGCCACCCAGCGCCACAATCTGCGCGTCGTCATAACCCAACCCACGCAGCACGTCGGCGGTGTGCTCGCCGATCTTTGCGATCGGCTGGCGCGGTTGCAAACGCGCGCCATCCATCGAAATCGGCAGCAAGGGCATCGCGGTTTCGCTTCCGTCATCGAGCGTCAGTCGCGCAAGGCCGCCGCTCTCATTCAGATGCGGATCGTCGAACAGGTCTTCGGGTTTCGTGATCGACGCGAACGGAATGTGATCGCGCTCAAACAACGGCACGAGCGCCGCGCCTTCGAAGCCACTCAAGGTTTCGCCAAGCGTCTTCAGCAACCATTCGCGCGCCAGTACGCGGTCGTTGTTGGTCGCGAGGCGCGGATCGGCCAGCAGGTCGGCACGGCCGAGAATCGCGCACAGCGCGCGCCACTGGCCGTCGCCGGTCGCGGCGATAAACATCTGCTCGTCGTTGGCCAGCCTGAACACGTCGTAGACGGCCCATGCGCTGATGCGCTCGGGCATCGGCGCAGCGGGCACGCCGGTCGCGGCGAACTGCTGCATGTGTTGCGCCGAAAGCAGCACGCAGTTTTCGAACAGCGCGCTCTGCACTTCCTTGCCGCGTCCGCTCGCATGCCGTTCGTGCAAGGCGGCAAGCACGCCGATCGCGCCGAACATGCCCCCCATGATGTCGTTGACCGAACTGCCCGCACGCAGCGGACGGCCTACCGGTCCGGTCATGTAGGCGAGGCCGGCCATCATCTGCACGACTTCGTCCAGAGCGAGACGGTGTTCGTACGGACCGTTCAGAAAGCCTTTGTGCGAGACGTAGATCAGCCTGGGATTGCGTTCGCGCAGCGACGCGTAATCGAGGCCCAGGCTCGCCATGCGGCCTGGTTTGAAGTTCTCGACAAATACGTCCGCGGTATCGACCAGCTTGTGCAGCGCGGCCAGTCCCGCTTCGCTATCGAGGTCGAGCGCGACACTCTTCTTGTTGCGATTGAAGGTGCGAAAAAAACCCGCACCGGTGCCGAGCAAACGACGCGTACCATCGCCGCGCGGCGGCTCGACCTTGATGACTTCGGCGCCGAGGTCGCCAAGGATCATCCCGCAGGTCGGCCCCATCACCATATGCGACAACTCGACCACGCGAATGCCCGCAAGCGGCAACGCGCCCTGCGGTTCCGTCGAAGAAGCAGGTGCGGAAGAAGCAGAAGAGGCAGACGTAGAAGCAACTGGGGTCATTGCAGCACCTGTGATTCGGAAGGTTCAAAACATTGAGCAGCGGTACTGAACTGTTTCGGCAAACCGGCCCGCGCCAGATAGCCGTACAGCGGCTCGCCGGGCAGCGCGTCGGCGAGGACGTCGCGCGACGCGATGAGTCTGGCGAGGTCGATGCCGGTGTCGTAACCCATGCTGTCGAGCATGAACACGAGGTCTTCGGTGTTCACGTTGCCGGTCGCGCCCGGCGCATGCGGACAGCCGCCGATACCGGCCAGCGACGCGTCGAATTCGCGGATGCCGTGCTGCAGCGCGATCAGCGTATTCGCGAGACCGAGGCCGCGTGTGTCGTGGAAATGCAGCGAGCGCAGCCTGCTTCCCGCGACCTCTCGCACCAGTTCGATGATTTCGCCGACCTGGCGCGGCGTCGCTTCACCGGTGGTGTCGCCGAGTGCGATGACATCGGCGCCCGCCTGCAACGCGGCGCGTGCAGTCGCGGCGATATCGGCGTAAGGCACCGCGCCTTGCAGCGTGCAGCCGAACACGGTCGACAATCCGGCGATCAATTCCACGCGCCGCGCGTTCGCGCTAGCCGTGCTATCGATCAGCTCGCGCATCGCGGCAAATGACTCGATCATCTCGACGGGCGTCTTGCGAACATTGGCAAGGCTATGCGCCGTGCTCACCGAAATCGGCGCGACGATCCGATGCACGCCGGACTCGAGCGCACGTTGCGCGCCTTTCAGGTTCGGCACCAACGCCGTCACGATTAAATCGTCGTAGCTGAGCGCGTGGGCGATCACTTCCTCGGCGTCGGCCATTTGCGGCAGCAGCTTCGCCGGCACGAACGACGCGACTTCCATATGGCGCACGCCGGCGGCGTACGCAGCGTCGATCCAGCGCCGTTTGAACTCGGTGGGCATCGTGCGGGCGATGCTTTGCAAGCCGTCGCGCATGCCGACTTCGGTCACGACGACGCGCGTCTGGGTGTCACTCATGATCTGGAATCCCGTTCTTGAATCTTGCGTGGCGTGCAGGGAATGAAGCAACTGAGTGACAGCGTGCCCGCCCGCGGCCCCACGGCAAAGTCTGCGTTGACGACGCACTCCATCGCCGCTCGCGATGGCGGCGCAGGCAAGCGGGACGGGCGTGCGCCGCCGTCTAGGGGAAACCCTTAAGGGCTTTTCAGAGGGGGCCGGGCTGCGCTCAGACCGAGCGCAACAGATGGTCGAGTAAATGCGACGCCGTCAGCGTCAGCGCATTGCGGTCGCGCATGCAGATCACGAAGCGCCGCTCTGCCCACGCTTCGCGCAACGGCACGGCGACGATGCCGTATTCATCGGCGGCATGCCTGGGCAGCGCCTCGCCCGGCAGGATCGCGACGGCAAGACCCGCCTGGATAAAACGATAGGCGGCGTCGAAGGTCGATACATAGGTTCGATAGTTGAGTTCGCGGCCTTTTTCCACCGCGATACGCTGCATCAGAGCGTTCACCGACGCGTTCGAGGCAAGCCCGAGATGATCGAACGCGAGGGATTGCTCAAAGCCAATCGCGGCCTCGCCGGCCAGCGGATGATCGCGCGGCACGATCAGCGCGAGATGATCGGAGCGATATTGCAGCACATCGAGACTGCCCATCGGCACCACATCGCGGCAGATGCCGAGATCGGCCACCCCCTCTTCCAGACCGCGCACGATCTCGGTGCTGACGCGCTCTTCGACATCGATACGAATCTGCGGATTGGCCTTCAGAAACCCCGACAGCGCCTCGGGCAGAAACTCGACCATCGACGACACATTCGCCAGCACCCGTACATGGCCGCGTGCGCCGGCCGCGTATTCGCTGAGTTCCGCCTGCAGCCGTTCGTGGCCGCGCATGATGTGCCGCGCGTGCTTGAGCAGCGCCTCGCCGGCGGCGGTCGCGCGCACGCCGCGCTGGCTGCGCGAGAGCAGTGCGACATCGACCAGCGCCTCGAGATCGGCGAGCCGCTTGCTGACCGCGGATGGCGCGATGAACTCGCGTTCAGCCGCTCGCGCGATCGTGCCTTCCTCGCAGACGGCGATGAACAAGCGCAGCGTCACCTGATCGATTTGCCACATGAACGGGCCTGCTCCGGGTGTTTGAAGTGTGAAAATTATGCCCGAGGAAGGCGGCGGCCAAGTCCATCCCAGGGTATCCATGGCCAGCGCGCCGGTTGGCGTGGTCGATCGCGCGCCGGGTTGTGAGCGCTGATCGTGTGTCAAACTGCGCAGGTTGACGCGGGGCGGGTGCGCGAGGGTCGATCGTGTCCAGAATGACGTAGTGTGATGCGGGGCGGGTTCGCGCTGCTTGGTCCCCGCAGCCTTGCTCGGGATTTTCGGTCTGGCTATGCTTGGAGGCGCGCCGGCCTGCCCCCTGCCCGTACACGAGAAGCGCAACGCGCGCGACTAACCATTCAGCAGAACAACGCATAAAGGCTTTCCCATGTCCACCGCCAGTCTCTTCGCCACCTCCGCGGGTGTCGGCCTCGCGATTGCCGCGCCGGTCGGCCCGATGGGCATGCTCTGCATTCGCCGCACGCTGACGGGCGGCCCGCGCGCGGGGCTCGCAATCGGCTTCGGCATTGCGACCGGCGATGCGGTTTATGGTCTGATCGCGGCACTCGGCCTTGTCGGCATTTCGCAGTTCATGCTCGCCTATGACCGGCCCTTGCATCTGCTTGCCGGTCTGTTCCTGCTTTATCTCGGCGTGCGTGCCTTGCTGCAAAAAGCGCCCGCCGATGCGGCCAACAACGGGAATGGCAGCAGCGACGGCAACGGCAAGCTCGCGCAGGTGGGCCGCGCCGGCGCGCTGCGCGCATACGCGAGTTCGTTGCTGCTCACGCTGACCAATCCGCAAACCGTCATCATGTTCGCCGCGCTGTTCACGACGCTCGCACCGCGTGGGGCGTTTTCATCGAGCATCGCACTCACGACGGTAGGCGGCGTGTTTTGCGGTTCGATCGCGTGGTGGTGTTTTCTCGTGACGGCAGTGTCGCTCGCGCGTCATGCGATCGGCAGCAAGCTGCGCGTGGCGATCGACCGGATCGTCGGATTCACGCTGGCGGCCTTCGGCATGGTCGAGATTCGCCGTGCGCTTTGAGTGAGGTTTGTCGGCGCAGCGGGACCCGTCGCAGCGCATCATACGCAAGCGCGGCAGTTTTGCGACAATAGCGGCTTTCGCCGTGCCGCCGCGGGCCCGTCGCCGACATTCGCCAACGCTCGAAGGCCGGCGCGCGCCGGCCTTGCCACCTAACCTGTCCAACCCACCCGACCCTCAGCGGTCTGCTCAATGGCTCTTCCCCACATCGATCTGCTGTACTCCGTCTCCGGCCTGTTCGTGGGCTTTCTGGTCGGACTGACGGGCGTCGGCGGCGGCTCGCTGATGACGCCGATCCTGGTTCTGCTGTTCCACGTGCATCCGGCCACCGCGGTCGGCACCGATCTGCTGTACGCAGCCGCCACCAAGGCGACCGGCACACTGGTGCACGGCCTGAAAGGCTCCGTCGACTGGCAGATCACCCTGCGCCTCGCGGCCGGCAGCGTACCGGCTGCAACCGTCACCTTGATCCTGCTGCATCGTTACGGCATGGACACGCCGGGCACGAGCCGGCTGATCCAGATCGTGCTCGGCGTCGCGCTGCTGGTGACGGCCGTGGCGCTGATCTTCCGCCCGCAACTCGCGGCGCTCGGCGCGCGCCGTCAGCGCGCCCCCAGGCAAGGCCGTACGCTCGGGCTCACCATGCTGACCGGCGCGGTGCTGGGCGTGCTGGTGTCGCTGACCTCGGTGGGTGCCGGCGCCATCGGCGTGACAGTGTTGCTGCTGCTGTATCCGTTGCTGCCGACCACGCGCATCGTCGGCTCCGATATCGCGCATGCGGTGCCGCTCACGCTGCTGGCGGGCGCGGGGCATTGGCTGCTGGGTTCGGTCGACTGGTCGATGCTGCTGTCGCTGCTGGTGGGGTCGTTGCCGGGTATCGCGATCGGCAGTTATCTGTCTTCGCGCGCGCCGGACGCGCTGCTGCGCAACGTGCTCGCCGCTACGCTCACGCTGGTCGGCGTGCGCCTCGTGCTGGCCTGAAGCAAGCCGCCTCTATTTGAAAAACCGGCAGGTCAGATCGCTCTCGAACTGCCTGACCCATTGACCGTGATGGTCGTGATAGGACTGCGCCCAGCCACCGCGCCGAACCGTGACGAGGCGCTCGTGCGCGGCATCGCCCGGATCCGGGCAGGCGCTGATGTCGAAATGCGATGGCGCAAATCCGTGCCGCGCGCACACCAGTTCGAAAGCCGCCCGATCGCCGATCGGCAGATCGGTATAGCGCAAAGGCGTGTTTTCCATGGTGTTGGCTCCGGTTCCCATCGCATCACAGTACGCTTCACGACGCGTCCATTGTGTGTCACAGCGCACAAACTGGCCGTTGCGGTGCGGGCGTTCAGCCCGGAGCGGGTCTAAGCGAAAATCGCCGCTTCAAAAATCACTGGTACGCAAGCCGCTCGCGCGAGGCCGCTTATCGCGGCCTCGCGCGTTGCAGCCGTCTTACTCCTGAACCACGGTCAGCTTGTTCGACACCGACGTCACGCCGGCGACGCCCTTGGCCACTTCGCCGGCAGCGTCGATCTGGCTTTGCTCAGGCACCGAGCCCGTCAGGGTCACCGCGCCGCCACGGGCACGCACGGCGATGTTCGAGACGTCGATGCCTTGCGCCTTGGCGAGCGCGCCGCGCACCTTGCGACCCAGTTGGCTATTGGCCTTCTTGCTGGCCTTAGCGCTTGCAGCCGGCGTTGCGGTCGTGCCCGTCGCCGTTGCATCGCTTGCCTGAGCGTACACGTTGCACGCCACCACCATCGCCACGACCGAGCCCAGCGTTTTCAGAAAACCGACCGATTTCATAGTTTCTTCTCTCCTTAGCTACACATTGGACCGCATGTAAAAGCGGCTTCGTTACGACTACGGGCGGCCATGCTTTTCAGGCGCGGCAAGGCGCGGCTCAGCGACGGCCGACTATGGCTGCAACACGGTGTGCGAGAGGCGGGAGAGGCCGGCCGCCGTAAGCCGCATGCGATGCCACGCATGCCATGCGGTACGAGTGCCGGCAAGCCGCGAAGTCCGCCGGCGCGCCCGGTTCTTGTCTGTCGTGCCGGGTCACGCCGCGCGAAACGTCTGTTCGCGGCAGCGATCGACAATTTAATCGAGCCGCGCCAGAAGCGCAAAGGATTTAGCCATACCTCGGGGTGCCCGCCGGTTGCCATGGGCACATGGATCGGCTTTTATTCATGCGCCGCCGCGCGATTCTCAGGTACCATCGGCGCGACGTGCGCTGCCACGCGGCTCGTGCGTCCCAGGCGTCGGCGCCGCGTCCGGCATGGCGCGAGCGCCTCGCCCCGGTTCGCGCGCCGCAGAGCGCCGCCACCCCGTTCACTTTCGACCGTAGCCGTCACGTCACCTGATGAAGCCAGCCACCGGCCGCAAACGCCCTCCCCGTCTCGTCGCCCGTTTCGTGGCGATCTCCTGGCGCGATCTGGCGGTCTCGTTCGGGCCGATCCTGCTGATCGCCGCCGCGGCGATCTGGGTCGCCGTGCGCCTGATCCAACCCGCCCCGCCCAGTACGCTGACGATGAGCGCCGGCCCCGAAGGCAGCACCTTCTGGAACGCGGCGCAGAAGTACAAGACGATTCTGGCGCGCAACCGCATCACCTTGAACGTGTTGTCCTCCGAAGGCTCGCTGCAGAATCTCAAGCGGCTTTCAGACCCGAATTCGAACGTCGACGTCGCCTTCGTGCAAGACGGCGTTGCCCCCGGGCCGGCAAGCGAAGGGCTGATGTCGCTCGGCAGCGTGGCCTATGTACCGCTAGCGATCTTCTATCACGGGCCGACAGTCGCGCGGCTCTCCGAATTCAAGGGCTTGCGCCTCGCGGTCGGCGCCGAGGGCAGCGGCACGCGCGAACTGGCGCTCGCGCTGCTCAAGGCGAACGGCATCGTGCCGGGCGGCCCGACCAAACTGCTGCCGCTCTCGGGCGACGACGCTGCCCAGGCACTCGTCGCCGGCAAAGTCGACGCGGCTTTTCTGGCCGGCGATTCGGCGCAACCGGCGGTGATGGGTAAGCTCTATCGCACGCCGAATGTGCAGTTCTACGACTTCACCCAAGCCGATGCGTACACCCGCCGCTTTCCGTATCTGAAGCAGCTCGAAATGCCGATGGGCGCGTTCGACCTCGGCAAGAACCTGCCGTCCGCGCCGATTCATATGGTGGCGCCGACCGCCGAACTGGTGGCGCGCGATTCGCTGCATCCCGCACTTTCCGATCTGCTGATCGAAGCGGCGCGCGAAGTCCAGGGTAAGCCGAGCATCATGCAGCGCGCCGGTGAATTCCCCGCGCCGCTCGCCCACGATTTCCCGATCAGCGACGACGCCGCCCGTTACTACAAGTCAGGCAAGAGCTTCCTCTACCGGATCCTGCCGTTCTGGCTGGCGAGTCTCGCGGACCGGCTGCTGGTGGTCGTGGTGCCGCTGATCGTGCTGCTGATTCCGGCGCTGCGCCTCGTGCCGTCGCTGTACGCGTGGCGGGTGAAATCGCGCATCTACCGCTGGTACGGTGCGCTGATCGCGATCGAGCGAAGCGCGCTCAGCGAACACTCGGCCGCCGAACGCAACTCGCTGATCGAGCGGCTGGATGCGATTGAAGAATCGGTGAACGGTCTGAAAATGCCGCTCGCCTATGCGGATCAGTTTTATGTACTGCGCGAGCATATCGGCTTCGTGCGCGAGCGGCTCGCCCATAGCCGCGAGGCTCAGCGCGACGCAGCGGGCGAACCTGGCGACGGACCCGTGCCGGCCGGCGCCGGACCGGAACCATATTGACCGGTGCAAGCGGCGGCTGCACCGCGTAAGATCATTAAAATTCCGACGATCCAGCAGACAGCCCCGTTCGGAACAGGCAATCCGGGAGACATTTATGACCATTGGCATCGACGCCAGACAACCGCTGTGGTTTTACGATTTTGTCTCGCCGTTCACGTACCTGCTGCTCGAGCAACACGACAAATGGCCGGGCTTCGACTTCGCGTTCACGCCGGTCGTGCTGAACGAGTTGTATAGCCACTGGGGCCAGCGCCCCGCTTACAACGTGCCCTCGAAGCGTACCTTCACGTATCGCCACGCGCTGTTTCGCGCGGAGCAACTCGGCATTCCGTTCAAGATGCCGCCAGCCCATCCGTTCGACTCGATGAAGCCGCTCCTGCTCGCCACCGCGGCGAAGGGCGACATCAGCTTCGTTCGCGAGATTTTCCGTTTCATCTGGCGCGAAGGCCGCGATCCGTCGAGCGTTGCAGCGTTCGCCGAGCTGTGCGAGCGCGTCGGTATGCCGGACGGCCCGGCACTCATCACGACCGAAGAGGTGAAAGCGCAATTGCAGCGCAATACCGCGGATGCAATCGGTCTGGGCGTCTACGGCGTGCCAACCTTCCGTCTGAACAATCAATTGTTCTGGGGCGAAGACGCGTTGCCCATGGTGCTGTACTGCGCACGCACGCCGAACTGGCTCGATTCGAAGGAGGTGAAGCGGATCAGTTCGCTGCCCTCGGGTCTTGCGGACGATTAAGCGAAGCGAAACCGTAATATTCGTGCCAACGGGCGCGTGGCGTCAGACGTGATTGCGTCAAAAAGGCCATCCTGATGCCGGCCATACCGCGCCCGCTATGCCACCACACCGCAAACGGGCCTAAGGTTATAACCTTTGCGCCCCGCTCTCGCGATCTGGCTCGCGGGCGGCTCCGTATAGCGCTTCATCCGGGCCTGACCTGCTTGCATCGACTCGCCTAAACCATGGACGACGACTCCGCCGCCTCCCTCGATATCTGGCTCGTGCGCGTGCTGCGCACGCTGCTGGTCGAGCGCAGCGTCACACAAACCGCACTGCGTCTGAATCAGACCCAACCCGCCATCAGCACCGCGCTGCGCAAACTGCGCGAGACGCTGAACGACCCGATTCTCGTGCGCGGCAAGTCGGGCATGGTGCCGACCGAATATGGCGAATCCTTGCTGGCCTCGGCGCAGCGTGTGCTGCGTGAGATCGATTTCGTGGCAACGCCGCACGGCGACTTCGATCCCGGCCGCTCGCGCCGCACCTTCCGCGTGGCCGCGCCGGACTATTTGAACGATTTTTTCATGCCCACCGTGATCGCGCAGTTTCGCGAGGCGGCGCCGCATGCACGTCTGGAGATCGATTCGCTAAGCCCGATGCTCGATCATTCCGCCGCACTCGATGCGGGCGAACTCGATCTGGTGATCGGCAACTGGCCGAAGCCCGATCCGCGTTTCGGACGCAGCGACCTGTTCTCCGATACGGTGGTGTGCCTGATGCGCGCCGATCATCCGCTGACACGCGCGCCGCTCACGCGCGAAGCTTATCTCGCCGCGCCGCATCTTGCGCCGACGCCCTACAGCGGCGCGCGCGGCGGCGCCGTCGACATCGGCTTTGCACGGGCTCGCGCCGACCGGCGCATCGTCGCTACGCTGCCCTATTTCGGCCTCGTGCCGCAAACGCTGCTGCAGTCGGATCTGATCTTCACGACGACCCGCCGGTTCGCGATGCACTATGCAAGCATCCTGCCGCTCGCGGTGGTCGACGTGCCGATTCCGTTTCCACGCATCAAGTGTTATCAGTTGTGGCATCCGCAGCCGGACCGGCCAAGCGATGTCGGCTGGCTGCGCACGTTGATGTCGCACGTGTCGGATGAACTGGTCGCGCAAAAGGTGCGGCGTGCGAAACGGCCGCCGAAAAAGGTAACGTCAGCCGCAGCGGACTGACGTTCTGGTTTGAAGGTTGAGACGTGGGCGCTATAAGCCGAACGCTTTACGTGACGCGTTTCACGCTCAGCGCTTGACGTTGCGAGCCACACGTTGAACGCCTTACGCGAGGCAACTCGCTTCGTCCGCTCACACGCTCGCACAAAGCTTCTGCGTCACCGCCTGCACCGCGGCCTCGCGCGTACGAATCTGCAGCAACTCGGCACACACCGCGACCGCGATTGCCGCAGGCGCTTTATCGACTATGCCGGCGACGCCGATCGGACAGGTCATCTCCACCAGCCGATCCAGATCCACCCCACGGCCCAGCAAACGACGCTCGAATTTCACGCGCTTCGTTTTAGACCCGATCATGCCGAAGTAGGTGAAATCGCGCCGCCGCATGATGCGCGCGGCGAGCGAAAAATCGAGCGCGTGGTTATGCGTCATCACGAGGAAATACGCGCCGGGCGGCGCCGTATCGACGATGGCATCGGGCGTGTCGGTCGCTTCGACCTGCACATTGGCCGGCGTTTCGTCGGGGAACAGTTCGTCGCGCTCATCGACCCACTGGACGACACACGGCAAGCTGCCGAGCAGCGTAACGAGCGCATGGCCGACGTGCCCCGCGCCGAACAGCACGATGTGCATCGGCGCCGGACGCGGCGCTTCCACGGCGCTGCGCCGGCCGATCTGAACGGATGAAAAGTCGTTCATGGCGATCAATCCAGTTGGTTTCGATAATTGCACGATTGCCCCGGCTGAGCAGTTTCATGACGTTTATGGCAGCGCTGGCGGCCCTGACAGTCCCGGCAGTCACGGCGTGGCCCCGAGGCCGCGCCGCCCCGCGCACGGCACGAGGCGCGCTTACTGCCGCGCCGCCACAGTAGCCGCCCGCACTGCGCCGACCGCCTTCAAGATTTCCTCGCTGGTCGCGGGCGCGTTCAGCGGCGGATTGATCTTATGGCCGCCCACTGCCGACACCGCATCGCGCACGGCGAAGAACACCGAGAACGGCAGCAGCAGCGGCGGCTCGCCGGTCGCCTTCGAACGATGGATGCTGTCCTCCGCATTGCGATTCTTGAACAGACGCACACGGAAATCGGGCGGCGTATCGTTGACGGTCGGAATCTTGTAGGTGGACGGCGCATGCGTCATCAGCTTGCCGCCCGTGTTCCACCACAGTTCTTCGGTCGTGAGCCAGCCCATGCCCTGGATGAACGCGCCTTCCACCTGGCCGACGTCGAGGGCCGGATTCAGCGACGCGCCCACGTCATGCAAAGCGTCCGCGCGCAGCACGCGCATTTCGCCGGTCAGCGTGTCGATCACCACTTCCGACACGGCCGCGCCGTACGAGTAGTAGTAGAACGGCCGGCCTTGCAGCTTCGATTGATCCCAGTAGAGCTTCGGCGTGGCGTAGAAGCCGTCCGACCAGAGCTGGACACGCGCGACATAGGCCTTCGCGATCACTTCTTCGAACGGCACGATCACCTCGCCGACCACCACGCGGTCGTGCACGAAACGCACTTCCGAGGCCGCCACCTGCCCTGCGCCGAAACGCTCGGCGGCAAAGGCCGACAGACGTTCGCGCAATTGGCGCGCGGCATCTTGCGCCGCCTTGCCGTTCAGGTCCGAACCGGTCGACGCAGCGGTCGCCGACGTATTGGCGATCTTGCTCGTATCGGTCGCCGTGACGCGGATGCGGTTAAAGCCGATGCCCAGTTCATGCGCGACGACCTGCGCGACCTTGGTGTTCAAACCCTGGCCCATTTCGGTGCCGCCGTGGTTCACCAGCACCGAACCGTCGGTGTAGATGTGCACCAGCGCGCCGGCCTGATTGAAGTGGGTCACGTTGAACGCAATGCCGAACTTGACCGGCGTGAGCGCCAGGCCCTTCTTCAGCACTTCGTTGTTCGCGTTGAACTCGTTGATTGCCGCACGGCGCGCTCGGTATTCGCTGGTCGCTTCGAGTTCGTCGATCAGTTCGTGAATCACGTTGTCTTCGACCACCTGACCATACGGCGTCTGGTTGCGCTCGGTCTTGCCGTACAGATTGCGGCGGCGTACGTCGAGCGAATCCTCGCCGACCGACCGCGCGACGTTGTCCATGATGTACTCGATCGCGAACGCGCCTTGCGGACCGCCGAAGCCGCGAAACGCGGTGTTCGATTGCGTGTTGGTCTTGCCGCAGAAGCCGTCGATCGTTACGTCGGACAACCAGTATGCGTTGTCGAAGTGGCACAGCGCACGCGTCATCACCGGACCGGACAGGTCGGCGGAGAAGCCGCAACGCGAGGTCATGTCGACCGTGACACCGTCGATCACGCCCTTGTCGTCGTAGCCCACTTCATACGTATAGTGGAAATCGTGACGCTTGCCGGTAACCATCATGTCGTCGTCGCGGTCCGGACGCAGTTTCACCGGGCACAACAATTTCCATGCGGCCAGCGCCGCGCAGCACGCGAACAGACCCGATTGCGATTCCTTGCCGCCGAAACCGCCACCCATGCGGCGGCATTCGATCAGCACGTTGTGCGACGCCACACCCAACGCATGCGCGACCATGTGCTGCATTTCGGTCGGGTGCTGCGTCGAACAGTAGACGTGCATGCCGTCGTCGTCCTTCGGCACCGCGTAGGAAATCTGGCCTTCCAGATAGAACTGCTCCTGGCCGCCGAGCAGCATCTCGCCGGCTTCGCGACGCGCCGCACGGGCGATCTTCGTATCGGCCTCGCCGCGCGCGAGCTTCATCGGCGGCAGGACGTGCTGGTTCGCGGCGCGGGCCTGTTGCGCGGTAAGGATCGCGGGCAACTCTTCGTAGACGACTTCGGCACGGCGCGCAGCCAGGCGCGCGATTTCATGCGAGGTCGCGACCACGATGAACATCGGCTGGCCGACGTATTGCACGACACCGTCGGCGAGAATCGGATCGTCGCCGTGGATGATCGGGCCGACGTCGTTGACGCCGGGGATATCGCCCGCGGTGAAGATCGCGACCACGCCAGGCGTGGCGCGCACTTTGTCGAGCGACATCGAGACGATCTTCGCGTGCGCTTTCGGCGACAGGCCGAGCGCGGCGTGCAGCGTGCCGGCGAGCGTCGGAATGTCGTCGGTGTAGGTGGCGCGGCCGCTCACGTGCAAATGAGCGGACTCGTGCGGACGCGAGATGTGGACCTGGGTAAAGTCGTCGAGATCCTGAAGGTCTTTCAGGAACGGTTCGGCATGCTGATTCATTCTGGTGTTCTCCGTATCCTTGTGGCTTCTCAGGCGCTCGCGCCGGCCGGGGCGCAGGCAGCGGCAACTGCACGAACATCCAGCGCGCTCTTCGGCAGCGGATTGTTCGGACGCGTTTCGAGCCAGAAGCGGTACAACGTGTTCTTCGCCGCTTCGAGGCGGTAGTTGCTGGTCGCGCGCATGTCGCTAAGCGGCGCGTAGTCGTTGCCGAGCGCGAGCATCGCGGCCTGCGCGGTGGCTTCGTGCCATTCGGCGTCGCGCAGCACGGCTTCGGCGTGCGTCGCGCGCTTCGAGGTGGCAGCCATGCCGCCGAACGCAATGCGCGGCTCGCGGATCAAGTTGCCGTCGGCGATAAAGGAAAACGCCGCGCACACGGCCGAGATGTCCGAGTCGAACCGCTTCGACAGTTTGTAGGTACGGAACTGCAGGTTCTGGCGCACGCCGGTGCGGGTCGGCACCTTGAGTCCGACGACGAACTCATGCTCCGCCATGTCCTTCTTCTGATACGCGAGGTACAGATCCTCGAGCGGCATGTCGCGTTCGATCTCGCCGCCGCGCACGATCACATGCGCGCCGAGCGCGATCAGGCCGGGCATCGAATCGCCGATCGGCGAGCCGTTGGCGATGTTTCCGCCGAGCGTGCCGGCATTGCGGATCGGCAGCGACGCAAAGCGTTGCCACATTTCGGTGAGTTCCGGATATTGCTTCGCGATTTCCGCGTACGCCTTTTCGACGGTCACGCCCGCGCCGATCTCGATCCAGTTGTCATTGGTTTCGAGCTTTTGCAACTCGGCGATCTGGCCGACGTAGACGATGTTGCCGAGCTCGCGCATCTGCTTGGTCACCCACAAGCCGATGTCCGTGCTGCCGGCGAGGATGCGGGCGGCCGGTTCGGCTTGCTTGATTTTCGCGAGCGCATCGACAGTGCGCGGCGCATCGAACTGCTGGCCGGCGTGCCGGTAGTGGAACGTGTCCTTGCGCTCAAGCGTGGCGAGCGTTTTCGACAGCGCTTCGACATTGACCGGCGCTTTCGGCGCGGGAGCTTCGAACATGCGCACGGCCGCGTCGACGATCGGACGATAGCCGGTGCAGCGGCACAGATTGCCGGTCAGCGCGTTGCTGATGTCGTCACGCGACGGCACGGTCTTGTTCGCGCAGCTCTGTTCGTGGCCGTGTTTTTCATACAGCGACCACATCGACATCACGAATCCCGGCGTGCAGAAGCCGCACTGCGAACCGTGGCACTCGACCATCGCCTCCTGCACCGGATGCAGCGAGCCGTCCGGCTGACGCAGGTCTTCGACGGTGAAAAGCGCTTTGCCGTCCAAGGTCGGCACGAACTGGATGCAGGCGTTCACCGCCTTGAAGTCGACGCCGCCCGCCTCGTTGCGCTCGCCGATCACGACCGTGCAGGCGCCGCAGTCGCCTTCGGCGCACCCTTCCTTGGTGCCGGTGCAATGCGCGTCCTCGCGCAAATACTGCAGGACGGTGCGGGTGACGGGCGCATCCTTGATCTCACGGATCGCGTTGCGGTGGTAAAAGCGAATCGGCTCAGTCATGTCTCGTTACTCTCAATGTTCTGTGTCCGTTGGGACGTGCTGCGATGATGGTTCGAAAACTATCACCGTCAATAAATACAACCCATAGCGGAGATCGCATGCGGGACATATTCGTGAAACGATATAGAGATGGGTTTGCGAGTCGTTTAGCTTATGTTGACGTGGCCGTCTTGCGGCATTTTCGTGAAAATTGTTGAATTTTGGACACTATCGACCAGGCCTCTTGATCCGCCGCGGATGAAAAGGCCGCTCGCGCAGGGTGAGAACGAACCACTATAGGGCTCCGGCACCATTTTTTAGGCGCCGAAATTATTAAGCAAATCCTGCAGGGGAATCGGTTCCATGGGAAAATCACGCCTTCCCGCCGTTTTCAAGTCTCGTTTTCCCCATGTCCACCGACTCAGCGACACCTCGCAGCGAATTTGCGACGACCATCCAGATCATTCCGGTCGTCTTTTTCACATTTCTTTGCTACCTGACGATCGGAATTCCGCTGGCGGTGCTGCCTGGCTACGTCCACGACGACCTGGGTTACAGCGCGATCCTGGCCGGTGCGGCGATCAGCGTGCAGTACCTGGCGACGCTGGCATCGCGGCCGCTCGCCGGCCGTTCGGCCGACACGTTGGGGCCGAAGCGGACGGTGTCGATTGGTTTGCTGGGTTGCGGCGCGAGCGGGATTTTGCTGTTGCTGGCTGTGTTATGCGGGCGCTGGCCGGTGTTGAGCCTGGGATTACTGGTGTGCAGCCGTCTCGTACTCGGTTTCGGCGAGAGCCTGTGCGGCACCGGCGCGATTTTGTGGGGCATCGGCCGGGTGGGCACGAGCCACAATGCCCGGGTGATTTCGTGGAACGGCATCGCGACTTACGGCGCGCTTGCGATTGGCGCGCCGCTCGGTGTCGCGATTGCTCACTCGATCGGGTTCGCCGCGTTGGGCATTCTGGTGATTTTGCTGGCGGCGCTCGGTTTTTATCTGGCACGGCCCATCGCGCCGGTGCCGATCATGCATGGCGAGCGGATGTCGTACCGGAGCGTGCTCACGCGGGTGCTGCCGCATGGGATCGGGTTGGCACTGGGCTCGGCCGGCTTTGGGTCGATTGCGACGTTCATCACGCTGTTTTATGCCGCGCGGCATTGGCCCAATGCGGCTTTGTCGTTGACTGTGTTCGGCACGCTGTTCATTGGCGCGCGCCTGTTGTTCGCCAACACGATCAAGGCCTACGGTGGGTTCCGGGTCGCGATTGCTTCGTTTTCGTTTGAATGCGCCGGACTGTTGATGTTGTGGCTGGCGCCTGAGCCGCATATCGCCCTTGCGGGGGCGGCCTTGACCGGGTTTGGGTTTGCTTTGGTGTTCCCTGCTCTCGGCGTGGAAGCGGTTGGGCTCGTGCCGCCCGCTAGCCGCGGCGCGGCTTTGTCGGCTTATTCGGTGTTTCTCGATCTCTCGCTGGGGATTACCGGGCCATTGGCCGGCTATATCGCTGGGGAGTTCGGATATGCACAGGTGTTTCTGTTTGCAGCAGTGGCTTCAGCAATGGCGGTCGTGCTGTCGGCGGTGATGTATCTGCGGTATTCGCGGGCGCCCAATGCGCCTGCGGCGACTTGATTTTTCGCGTCTGCTTGAACACAAACAAACAAGCATGCAGACAAACAACCGTCACCACAGGCAAAACCCTCACTTCCCTTCCGACAACCCACGCTCAAGCGCCGCCACGCCAGCCGGCAACTCAACCTTAACGCCAAGGTCCACCATCGTTCGCCCCAGCGCGTGCAAGGTTCTGAACAGGTTATGCTCCCGGCACTGCTCGCCCATCTGTCCGATACGTACGATCGGCAAACCGAACGAACCCGAGATTTCCACCTGGTGATGCCGCGAGATGTGGCCGCAGATATCCGCAGGACTCAAGCGCTCCGGCACGACGATGCCGACCACCGAGTTCAGCCGGCAAGGCGCCGGTGCATAGAGCTGCAAGCCCAGCGCAGTGATCCCCGCCTGAAGCGCCACCGAGCACTTCAAGTGGCGCGCAAAGCGCTTTTCGAGCGTCTCCGCGCACACGAGACGCAGCGCCTCTGCCGGCGCCCATCATCAGCAATGGCTCTTCGGGAAGAATGGCGTCGAGCGACTCGACAACCGGACAGGGCACAGCGTAGGAAACGGGTGCGGCAGATGTGGATGAAGTCGGCATGATCGGCACGTAAATGTCAGGGCGCAAAGGAACAAGCGGCCCCGCCAGCAATGACACTGGCGGGGCCGTTCGTCCGATCATTCACCGATCCGCGCGATTGCGCAAGTTTTTTCACTTCACCTTGGACTTATCGAGCTTCTTGCCGGTTGCTGCGTTATACCGCTCGACATATTCCTCGATCAGCTTGCGCATCGCGCGGCCGATCTGCCGATAGTCCGACTCGTTCAGATTGGCTAGCGACACCCGTCCCGACGGATGCTGCGTACCGAAGCCGCGGCCCGGCAACAACACCACGCGCGCTTCGCGCGCGAGGCGGAACAGCAATTCGGACGGCTCGGTGTTCTTCAGCAGCCAGTCGACGAACTCGCGCCCGAACATGCGCTCGCCGAGGAACTCGATGTCGAGAATCGTGTAGTAGTCGACCTGGTTCGGATCGTTGTCCTCGAACGAAATGCCAACCTCTTCGTACAGCGCCTGCTTGCGCTTGCGGATCAGGCGCTTCAACGCGTTCTTGTACGCGTCGGGCGTATCCATCAGCGAGAACAGCGAGAACAACACCATCTGCACCTGCTGCGGCGTCGACAACCCCGCCGTGTGATTCAGCGCGACAGTCCGGCTGTCGGCGACCAGCCGGTCGATGAGCTTGAGCTTTTCCGGTTCGGTCGTGATCGATTCATACCGTTCGTGCAACTGCTTCTTCGTGTCCTTCGGCAGTTCGGCGATCAGCTTGTCGAGCACGTTGTCGCGATGCGTCGCGATCACACCGAGACGCCAGCCGGTCCCGCCGAAATATTTCGAGTACGAGTACACCAGAATCGTGTTCTTTGGGCACAGCGCAAACAGCGAGACGAAGTCGTCGGCGAAGGTGCCGTACACGTCGTCGGTCAGAAGGATCAGATCGGGGCGCTCCTTCACAATCTCCGCGATGTATTCAAGGCTCTGCGTGTCCATCTTCACCGAGGGTGGATTGCTCGGATTCACAAGGAAGAACGCCTTCACCTTTGGATCACGCAATTTGTCGAGTTCCTTCTTCGAATACTGCCAGCCGTTGGCGACGTCGGCTTCGACATTCACGACGTTCAGCTGATAGTCGTTCAGGCGCGGAATTTCAATGTACGGCGTGAAGATCGGTAAGCCAAGCGCAATCGTGTCACCCGCCTTGATCAGGTGATTCTCGCGCATCGTGTTGAAGATGTACGTCATCGCCGCCGTGCCGCCTTCCACCGCGAATACGTCGAACTCGCCGACAAACGGGTGGTTGCCGATCATCTCCTTGCGCAGATACTGCCCGACAATCAGTTCGGACAACTTGAGCATCCGGTCCGGCACCGGATAGTTCGACGCGAGAATCCCCTCGCACATTTCATAGAGGAAGTCGCCCGCGGAGAGTCCAAGCTGATCGCGCACATACGACACGGCGCCACGCAGAAAGTCGATGCCGGGCACGCCCTTGTTTTCGCGCAGGAACAGATCGAAGCGTTCCGTGAGCCCTTCGCGGCGCGGGAAACCGCCGACCCCCTCAGGCATGAACGCAAACGAACGCTCCGATTCGCGCATCGCAAAGAGACCGAGCTGCCAGAAACCGTGGCGCGGAATCGTCGCGAGGAAGTTGGGATTGCCACGGCCGGCGTTGAGCATCGATGCGTTAGCTGCACGCTCTACCGCGCCGCCGCCGGCGGCCTTGATCAGTTCGTCCTTGAGTTCGAACGGGCTGAGCGCCGCAAAGCCGGCTTGGGCCATGTCGCCTTGTTTCTTGCCGCTTTTCTCTTTTGCCATGATGCGTTCTCCAATGTGCAAGTGAATGACGCCGGCGTCGCGCGTGATCGTTCAGTTGACGCCGGCGTGCAGAGATCGATAAATGTGTGCGCCAGAGCAGACTGAGCCAGGCTAAACCAGGCCGACCACGAGCGGTCCGAGCAGTGTCAATGCGACGTTCGCAATCGCATACGTGATCGCGAACGGCACGGTCGGCACGGCGCTTTCCGCCTTGTCGAGCACGCCGCCGAATGCCGGGTTCGCGCTGCGCGAGCCTGACAGTGCTCCGGCCAGAATTGCCGCGTTTTTGTAGCCCAGCACGTAGCGGCCGAACAGCATCGTCAGCAGCAGCGGGAACAACGTGACGAACACGCCGAGCAGGAAGATCGTCATGCCGCTCGCCTTGACCGTCACGACCGCCTGCAAGCCGGAATTCAAGCCGACCACCGCAACGAACGCCGCGAGACCAAAGTCCTTCAGCAACTGCGAAGCCGCTGTCGGCATCACGCCGTACATCGGGTGCTTGCCGCGCATCCAGCCGAACAGCAAACCGGCCAGCAGGCAGCCGCCACCCGAGCCGAGCGTGAGCGGAATGCCGCCCACGTTGATGACGATCAGCCCGATCAGCAGACCGAGCACGAGGCCGACGCCCATATAGATGAAGTCGGTCTTGTTGCTATACGGCAGCTCGTAGCCGGCGGCATCGACGGCGCGTTTGGTGTCTTTCGGCGAACCGTAGAAGGTGATCACGTCGCCATGCTCGAGCCTGGTTTCGGGCAGGATCGGCAGCGGCTGGCCAGCACGCGAGACGCTCTGGATGTAGACGCCGTGGCGCATGTCGCGATCCACGACTTCGCGTGCGGCGGCGATCGTCGTGTGGTTCATGCCTTTGCGTGTGAACACGCCTTCGCGCGTCTGCATCACGACGCCAATGTCCTCGACGTTGGCGATCTCGTTGCCGTTCGCGCCGAATGCGACCACCGCCTCGCGGCGGCCCACCACCAGCACTTCGTCGTCAAGTTGCAACGCAAGGTCGGCCGTCGGCTCGAGGTTCTTGCCATCACGCTTGATCCGCTCGACCGTCAACATGTCCTGATGCAGGGTCTCGACTGCCTTGACCGTTTTCCCGGCGCTGACATCGATTCTGTACGCACGCCCCACCAGTTCGGGTAATGCACGAATCTGCCCCGCGCCGAGTGACGACGAACCTGCTGACAGTTCGCGCTCCGCTTCGATCGACGCCTCGCGCAGCCCTTGCCCCATGAATTTCGGCAAGATGTTCACGCAGACGATGATCGCGCCGAGCGAGCCGAACACGTAGGTCACGGCGTACGCGATTGCTACGTCGGATTGCAGCGACTTGACCTGATCGACGGGCAGACCGAGACGCGCGATTGCGTCGCCGGCCGTGCCGATAATCGCCGACTGTGTCAGCGCGCCGCCCGCGAGCCCTGCTGCGAGGCCCTTGTTCAGATGGAACAGCTTCGCGCAAACCACCACGGTGATCAGCGCGGAGACGGCAAGAAACACCGCCATCGCGATCTCACGCAGCGTCTTGCGGTTCAGCGAGTTGAAGAAGCCCGGCCCTGAGTCGTAGCCAACCGCATAGATGAATACGGCGAACATCACCGATTTCACGCCGTTGTCGATCGTCACGCCTGCCTGGCTGATTACGACCGCGGCCAGCAATGAACCGCCCACACCGCCTAACTGGAATTTGCCGAAGTTGATCTGCCCGATGAAGTAGCCGGCTGCAAGCGACAGAAACAGCGCGATCTCGGGTGATTTCTGAAAAATGTGATGTAGCCATTCCATCATGCCCTCGCTAGATATAGTTTGCAATGCTGAGTACTTTGTGCTGGGTGCTGCATATGCATACGGACCTCACGGCATCCGCATGCACTCGACCGCGCGCCACGCCGCGCGCAGTCCATCTGGCCGCCTAGCCGAACTTCCCGGCGAGGCCGACTACGATCGGCCCCATCAACGGCAACAGAATGTTCGAGAGTGCATAGGTGATCGTGTAGCCGATCACCGGCGTCGAATTGCCGGTCACGCCGACCAGCGCGCTGATCGCCGGCGTACTGCATTGCTGGCCGGCAATGGCGCCGAGCAGCATGGGCGTTTCGAGCTTGAGAAACACGCGGCCGATCCAGAGCGACAGCAAACCGGGCACGAGCACCATCAGAATGCCGGCGACAGGCAGCGCCAGACCGTATTCGCGCACCAGCTTGATGGCATCGGGTCCTGCCGATAGCCCAACGGCGGCAATGAAGGTGGCAAGGCCGAAATCCTTGAGAATTTGCGCGGCAGCCGAAGGCAAGGAACCGACCAACGGATGGCGCGAGCGGATCCAGCCGAACAGCAGCCCCGAGAGCAGACAGCCGCCGCCCGTGCCGAGCGCGATCGACACGCCGCCGATGCGTCCGCCGAGATGGCCGATCGCCATGCCGGCCAGCACGCCCAGGCCTAGATAAACGAAGTCGGTTTTCAGGGTCGCGGGGAGCACGTAGCCCAGACGCCGCGCGCCACGTTCGATGTCGGCCTTCGCGCCCACCAGCGTCAGCACGTCGCCGCGATTGAGCTCGGTGCCGGGCAGCGCGGGCACCGTGGTTTCGAGCCGCGTGACGGCCGCGATATAGACGCCGCGCCCTTCTTCCGGCTTCGCCCGTTCGCGCACCTGCGCAACCGTCAGGCCGTGCGCCTCGCGGCGCGTCAGCACGACGTCGAGTTTCTCCACCATGAACTGGCCGAAGCCGGCGTCCGCCACTTCTTCGCCGAGGCTCGCCGCCGCGGCCACGATCGCTTCGCGCCGCCCAGCCACGAGCAGCAGGTCGCCAGCGGCCAACGCTAGTTGCGGCTCGGCCGGCACGTCGGCTCCGTCGCGCCGAACCCGCTCGATGGTCAGGTTGAAGCCGTGCGTCTGTTCGAATGCAAAGATCGTCCCGCCGGCCGCCTTACCGGCCCGGAATGCGCGCCCCACGAGCGCCGGCGCCGCGGCCCGCTGACCCTCGCCGAAGGCGCCGTCGCCGCCGAGCTTGCGCCACACGCGCTCGGCTTCATCGCGCAAATTGACGCGCAGCAGCAACGGTGCGAACTGGCTGGTGAACAGGACGATGGTGACCAGTCCGAACAGGTAGCTCACGCTGTATGCGGTCACGATATTGGCCTGCAAACGCAGCGTCTCGGCGTCGCTGAAGCCGAGCTTGGCGATCGCCTCGGAAGCCGTGCCGATCACGGCCGACTCCGTCGCGGCGCCGGCCAGCAAGCCGGCCGCCGTGCCAGCGTCGAGCCGCATCACGAAGACCGCGATCATGATCAGCAGCAGCACCGACACGATCTCGACCACCGACAGCAAGCCGTAGCGCCAGCCCCGGCCAATATTGGCAAAGAACTGCGGGCCGCCGGTGAAACCCAGCGCGAAGATAAACAGCGCGAATGCGATGTTCTTCAGATCGGGGGCAAGCCGCGCGCCCGTTTGACCCAATATCAAGGCCACGATCAACGTGCCGCAGACGCCCCCGAGCTGAATTGGCCCCATGCGAAACGAACCAATGAAATATCCGATTGCAAGGCTTGCGAACAGCGCGATCTCCGGTTGAGATCTCAGCAATTCACCGATCATGTTGGCTCGCCGATTTACGGTTTATTAGCAGAGAGATGAAAAACTCTCTCTGGAATTTGAAGCGAATTCGCTCCGAGCCGCCACAACTCGGAAATAACGCATCCGGCATAACCGGATTCCATTGAATGGAAACTTTATGGTAATGGCATGACGCTGTTGGCGTCAAAAAAAACATGCCGCAATGCAGCAATGATGGCGAAATAGTTTTCAGCAAGCTCGACAGTCACGCATTCCTCGCGAAGTTGTCTAACGCATTTAAAAAGACATGTCCTGCTGGTGGCCAGTTTTCAGCACGATATGTTCGTGCATTTTCGAAACCTCTTTTTTAATAAATATTGTAGTTCGACACGGCTGTCAATATGATTTTCAATTGCAGACATTTGCGCTTCGCAAAAGAGGATATTTAGTAAATGCCGATATGGTTTTCAGACTGCGCATCGCGCGCGGAGGTCATTACCCCTATAGGGCGATATACTGACCCGCCCGCATGCCGTGCCGTAAGTCGAAAATGAAGCATGGCGCGATGCTGATCAATACCGGGCGCGGCGGCCTTGTCGAAAGCAATGCGCTGAGCGGCGCGTTGAAGGACGGCCAGCTCGGCCATCTCGGGCTCGACGTGTACGAGGAAGAAGGCGGCCTCTTCTTCGAGGACCACTCGAACCCGCCGTTGCAGGACGACGTGCTGGCAAGCCGGCACGCCGCGCAATGTCGTGCCGGCGCGAAGTTAGGCGTTGCCGCCGCCATCCACCGTGGTCGGGCGGATCGCCGTGCGGGCGTCGTCCGGGGCGCCGCACATCTCGCGCAGCAAGGCCGCCTCGCGCTCGTGCACTTCCACCGGAAACCAGCGCGCGCCCGCGTCGACCAGATAACGCGCACGATGCTGGCCATTGCGGAACGCCACCACGCCTTCGCGCTCGATACCGAACCAGCCCAGCAGACCGGGCGCGCGACGCGTCGAAATCGTCACATACGGCATCTGCGGAATGCGCGAATTGTCCGGATCGAGAAACTCGCGAATGCCTCGCACCTTGCCCGCATGCCATTCGGTGACCGGCTTCAAAACATAGCTGGTGTTGTCGCGATCGGCGCATTCCAGCAGTTTGTGCGCGTCGACCATGACCACCCGATGGCGCGTGCTGTCAGTCACGAAAACGCGTTTCAGGCGCACATGGTCGTACCATGGATGGTCATGCAGAGGCACGGTCCAGACAGTCTCGGCTAAAGCCGGCGCGGCTGCGGGCGATGAATTGGGCAAGGGCAAAGACAGGCTCGATGAGCTAGCTAAAAAACGCCAGCGCGTTAAAAGAGCGCTAACGCTACGAGCGGATTGTGAAAGATGCATGACAACCAACGGTATTAGTCGAACTGCATGAGCATCCGCCTTGAGCAGCCGGACGCAAACCTTTACGGACACAACGATGATAACCCCGCAAAATTCGAATCAACACGTGCGCATCGAAGCCAACGAGGACACCGGCGTCGCCACCATCGTGCTCGACCGGCCTGCTCGGCGCAATGCGGTCGACCGTCCTACCGCGCAAGCGCTCACCGCCGCCTTCCAGCGTTTCGAAGCGGAGCCGGCATGGCGTGCGGCCGTGCTGTTCGGCGCGGGCGGCACCTTCTGCGCCGGCGCGGATCTCAGCGCGCTCGCGGATGAGACCCGCCGCAACGAGCTGCACGCCGACGGCAGCGGTCCCGGCCCAATGGGACCGACGCGCATGAGCTTCAGCAAACCGGTGATCGCCGCGATTGCCGGATATGCGGTCGCGGGCGGCCTCGAACTGGCCGCGATGTGCGATCTGCGCGTCGTCGAAGAAGATGCGGTGCTCGGCGTGTTCTGCCGGCGCGTCGGGATTCCGCTGATCGACGGCGGCACGATCCGCTTGCCGCGTCTGATCGGGCTATCGCGGGCGCTCGACCTGATTCTGACCGGCCGCCCGGTGCAAGCGCAGGAAGCGCTCGGCTTCGGTCTCGCCAACCGCGTCGTGCGTAAGGGTGAAGCACGCGCGGCGGCGGAACAGTTGGCCGCTGAACTGGCGGCCTTTCCGCAGGCGGCGCTGCTGGCGGACCGCCGCTCCGCGATGGAAAACAGCACGCTCGATGATCTCGCCCTGGCGCTGCGGCGCGAAGGCGCCACCGGCTATCCGGCGGTATTCGACGAGGGCGTTGCAGGCGCCGCACGTTTCGCCGAAGGCGCCGGCCGTCACGGCAACACTTTCAAGTCGGACGAAAGCACCTCATAAAACAGCGTCATTCCGTTGGGCAGTGCGCTTCAAAGCGCATTGCCCGGCGCACTCCACAGCGCTCCAAGGCAGCTTTCAACAAGAAACAACAGCCAGCTTGACGCTCAGCAAGGCGGTTTTGACTTAGGTAGAATCCCCTACTGTTTTCCCCTCGCATGGCGCATGCGTTCTCGCCCCGAAAAATGCGCGCCTGCCGCACGACGCTTCCCGTCGTGCCGATTCACGCTCCGTCATCATGCCTTTACCCCTGCTCGCCCTTGCCATTGCCGCTTTTGGAATCGGTACCACTGAATTCGTGATCATGGGGCTGCTGCCCGATGTCGCGCGCGATCTGTCCGTGTCGATCCCGGCGGCCGGCATGCTGGTGTCGGCTTATGCGCTCGGCGTCACCATCGGCGCGCCGATCGTCGCGATCGCCGTGGCCAACATGCCGCGCAAAAAGGCGTTGATGAGCCTGATCGGCGTCTTTATCGTCGGCAACCTGCTGTGCGCGATCGCGCCCGGCTACGCGGTGCTGATGGCCGCGCGCATCGTCACGGCGTTTTGCCATGGCGCGTTCTTCGGCATCGGTTCGGTAGTCGCGGCCGGTCTGGTCGCGCCGAACCGCCGCGCGCAGGCCATCGCGCTGATGTTCACCGGCTTGACGCTCGCCAACGTGCTCGGCGTGCCGCTCGGCACAGCGCTCGGTCAGGCGGTGGGCTGGCGCGCGACCTTCTGGGCTGTGACCGGCATCGGCATTCTTGCCGCGGGCGCGCTCGCCGTATGCCTGCCGGCGAAGATCGAGATGCAGAAGGCGAGCCTCGTGCGCGAGTTCAGCGTGTTGAAGAACCCGCAAGTGCTGATGGTGCTCGGCATCAGCGTGCTCGCGTCGGCCAGCCTGTTTTCCACCTTCACCTACATCACGCCGATTCTCGAAGACGTGAGCGGTTTCACGCCGCACGCGGTCACGTTCGTGCTGTTGTTGTTCGGCCTCGGCTTGACGGTGGGCAGCACGCTCGGCGGCAAGCTCGCGGACTGGCGGCTGATGCCCTCGCTGGTCGCGTTTCTGCTGGCGATCGTTGTCATCCTGACCATTTTCGCCGGCACCATGCACGCTGAGATCCCGGCCATGATCACGATCTTCGTGTGGGGCGTTCTGGCCTTTGCGATTGTGCCGCCGCTGCAAATGCTAATCGTCGACCGCGCGAGCCATGCGCCGAATCTGGCGTCGACCCTGAATCAAGGCGCGTTCAACCTCGGCAATGCAACGGGCGCGTGGCTCGGCGGCATGGCGATCGGCGCGGGCGCGCCGCTCACCACGCTGCCGTGGGTCGGCGTGGCGACCTCGATCGGTGCGCTGGCGCTGACGCTGTGGTCGGTGTCGATCGACCGGCGCGCGCAACGGATGGCGGTAGCCGGGTAGGCTCGAACAGCTGCCGCCCCAAAGCCAACGGCCGCATCTCCGAAGGCGACACTCGTTCGCGCTCATCTTGGTTTTACCCAATCCGCACACAGGTGCGAATGACCCGCGGCCGTAGTAGCATCTCGGCCGATGAAAGTCATCTTCACTCGCGATTTCCTCGCGCTGATCCTGAGTGTTGCCGTCGTCGGACTCGGCAGCGGCGCCACGCTTCCCCTCACCGCCCTCGCGCTGACGCAAGCCGGCTATGGCACCGACGTGGTCGGCCTCCTGACCGCCGCGCAAGCGGGCGGCGGCCTTGTCGTCGTGCCGGTGGCCGCCTGGATCGCGGCGCGCTTCGGCGGGCGCCAGGTGATCGTCGGCGCGGTGCTGGTGGTGGCGCTGGCAACCGCGCTGATGCAACTCACATCGAACCTGTGGCTCTGGGCGGTGTTGCGCGTGCTGTGCGGCGCGGCGCTGATGCTGCTCTTCACGATCAGCGAAGCATGGGTCAACCAGCTCGCCGACGACGCCACCCGCGGCCGGGTCGTCGCGATTTACGCAACCCACTTCACGCTATTCCAGATGGCGGGCCCGGTGCTGGTGAGCCAGATCGCTGACTTCATGCACTGGCGCTTCCTGATTTGCGGCGCGCTCTTCCTGCTGGCCTTGCCGGCGCTCGCCAGCATCCGCAAGACGCCGCAGGCGTCGGAGGATGAACACGCGGCGCACGGCAGCTGGCGTCATGTGCTGCCGCAGATGCCGGCACTCGTGATCGGCACGGGCTTTTTCGCGTTGTTCGACACGATCGCGCTATCGCTACTGCCGCTCTTCGCGATGTCGCACGGCATAACGAGCGAGGTGGCCGTGCTGTTCGCGTCGGCCCTGCTGCTCGGCGACACGACGCTGCAGTTTCCGATCGGCTGGCTCGCCGACCGGCTCGGCCGCGAACGCGTACATGTCGGCTGCGGTGTGATCGTGGTGGTGCTGCTGCCGTTGCTGCCCTGGGCGATCAATTCGCCGTGGCTGTGCTGGCCGTTGCTCTATGTGCTCGGCGCGACCGCTGGGGCGATCTATACGCTGTCGCTGGTCGCCTGCGGCGAGCGGTTTCGCGGTGCCGCGCTGGTGTCGGCGAGTTCGCTGGTGGGGGCGTCCTGGAGCGCGGCCAGTTTCGGTGGGCCGCTGGTGGCCGGCGCGCTGATGAAGGGTGTCGGCAACGATGCGATGGTCGGCGTTCTGCTGGCCGGTGCCCTCGCGTTTCTTGCTGCCGCGCGGTGGGAGAAGCGGCGTGCGCCGGCGGGGGCGATCGGCTGACGGTCGGACTGCGGGGCTGCGCCGCTGTCGTGTGATTGCGCTGTTGCATGCCCCGATGCTGGTACGCAAACGGGGAAGCCGCAATGGCTTCCCCGTTTTTATTGCGCGTCCTTCTTCCGCGTTACTTCTGCGCCGGCAGAATCTCCCCAACACACGTGCCGAACCCCACGCGGTACCCATCACCCTGGCACCATCCGGCAAGCGTTAGTTCGTCGCCGTCTTCGATAAACCCTCGCGTGCCGCCTTCCTTCAGCTCCAACGGATTCTTGCCGTTCCATGTGGACTCGAGCAAGCTGCCGCATGAGTCGGCCGTCGGGCCGCTGATCGTGCCCGAACCCATCAGATCGCCGACCCGCGTATTGCAGCCCGATACCGTGTGATGCGCGAGCTGTTGCGCCATCGTCCAGTACATGTGCTTGAAGTTGGTCCGCGAGATCGTGGTTGCCTGCTTTGCCGTCTTCGGCCGCAGCGTCACTTCCAGCGAGATGTCGAACGCGTGCTTACCGTCGTGGCGCAAGTAGGCTAGCGGTTGCGGCTCCTGCGTCGGCTGCTCGACGCGGAACGGTTCAAGCGCGTCGAGCGTCACGATCCACGGCGAGATCGTGGTCGAGAAAGTCTTCGCATTGAACGGGCCGAGCGGCACGTATTCCCATTGCTGAATATCGCGCGCGCTCCAGTCGTTGAGCAGCACCATGCCGAAGATGTGCGCTTCGGCATCGGCACAGGCAATCGGCTCGCCCAGTGCATTGCCGCCGCCGATCACGAAACCCGTCTCCAGTTCGATATCGAGCTTGCGGCATGCGCCGAAAACCGGACGTTCCTGATCCGGCAGTTTCAACTGGCCGTTGGGCCGCCGCACCGGCGTCCCGCTCACCACCACCGACGATGCGCGCCCGTTGTAGCCGATCGGCATCTCCGACCAGTTCGGCAACAGCGCATTCTTCGGATCGCGAAACATCGAGCCGACATTCGTCGCATGCTCCTTCGACGAGTAGAAATCGGTGTAGCCTGGAATCTGCACGGGCAGATGCAGTTGCGCGCCGGCCTGACGCACGAGTGCTTTCGAACGCAAGGCGGCGTCGTCGCGCAAGGTCGCGGTGTCGCGCGCCAGCAGATTGCTCAGCTGGATGCGCACGCTGCGCCATGCATCGCGGCCAAGCGAGATGAAATCATTGAGGGTGTCCTGCTCGAACGCCCGGTCCTTCGTCGCGATCAATTGATCGGCCGAGGTGATCGGGAGCTTGAGCAAGCCGGCGGACTTGAGGACAGACAGATCGACGATCTCGTCGCCAATCGCCACGCCCACGCGGCGCGCCGCGTTGGTCTTGTCGCTGAAGATGCCGAATGGCAGGTTCTGGATCGAAAAATCGTTGGTCGAGTCGTTAGCCGACTCGACCCAGCTCTTGCGCGACGGATCGAGCGTCGCCTGAAGATCGCTCAATGCGTTCATCGTTGCTCCGGGTTGAAGTGTTTCTTGAGACCTTGCCAGCACTCGTAGTAATCCGCTTGCAGTTGCGCCGTTTCGAGTGCAAAGCGGGTCGGTTTGATCAGCGTGCGCGTTTCGAACATGAAGGCCATCGTGTCGCCGACTTTCTTCGGCGTGGACGTATCGCTATGCGATGCTTTCTCGAAGGTGTCCGCGTCCGGCCCATGACCGGACATGCAGTTGTGCAGACTTGCGCCGCCCGGCACGAAGCCCTCGGCCTTCGCGTCGTACACGCCGTGCACGAGGCCCATGAATTCGCTCGCGACGTTGCGATGGAACCAGGGCGGACGGAACGTATCTTCGGCCGCGAGCCAGCGCGGCGGAAAAATCACGAAATCGATCGTATCAACACCCGGCGTGTCGCTCTGCGATTGCAGCACCAGAAAGATCGACGGGTCCGGATGGTCGAAGCTGATCGAGCCGATCGCATTGAAGCGGCGTAGATCGTATTTGTACGGCGCGTAGTTGCCGTGCCACGCCACCACGTCGAGCGGTGAATGGCCGATATCCGCGCGCCACAGGTTGCCGTTCATCTTGGCGACGAGTTCGAAGTCGCCTTCGCGGTCTTCGTAAGCAGCATGCGGCGTGAGGAAATCGCGCGGATTGGCGAGCCCGTTCGAGCCGATCGGGCCGAGATCCGGCAGACGCAGCAGCGCGCCGAAGTTCTCGCAGATATAGCCGCGCGCGGCGCCGTCCGGCAGGCTCACCGCGAAGCGCACGCCGCGCGGGATCACCGCGATCTCGAACGGTTCGACGTCGAGTTGGCCCATTTCGGTGGCGATATGCAGGCGGCCTTCCTGCGGCACGATCAGCAATTCGCCGTCGGCGCTGTAGAAGAAGCGATCCTTCATCGAGCGATTCGCTGCGTACAGGTGGATCGCGCAGCCGTTCATCGCTTCGGCTGATCCGTTGCCGGCCATCGTCACCCAGCCATCGACGAAATCGGTCGGCTCCGTGGGCTTCGGCAATGCGTCCCAGCGCAACTGGTTGGGCGGCGTAGGCGGCACCTCGGCGAAGTTGGCGACGAGCCGGTCCGACGGTAGCTGCGTGAACGGCTTGTGGACCGCCGCTGGGCGAATCCGGTACAGCCACGAACGGCGGTTGTGTCCACGCGGCGCAGTGAATGCGGTGCCCGACAATTGCTCGGCGTACAAGCCATAGGCCGCGCGTTGTGGCGAATTGCGGCCTTCGGGCAGCGCGCCCGGCAAGGCCTCCGTGGCGAATTCGTTCGCGAAGCCCGACTGATAGCCCGGCTCGATTTCGAGCCGCGAGCCAGCGGTATTCGGTGTGCGGGTTTGGGTATCCATGCAAGGTTCTCCGTTAATACTTGATCTGGCGGCGTGCGCTGTCTGCCTCAGGCCGCCCGCGTCCCGGATGGGCTGCCGTGTCGCCATGTCGCCATCTCGCCGCGGCCAGCGCGATCGCCAGCAAGGCGGCGCACAGAATCGGCACCACAGTCACGCTGCAATTTACGTATAGTAAAATGAATTACGAATAGTGAAATTAACGTATACCCTGGAAGCTAGCGGCGAAAACCCCGGCAGCCCGCTGTGACAAGCGTTCGGCCGATAACGTTATGAGCATTTTGTTCAAGTGCGCGCGACGCGGACTGCTACCATCAGTGGATGCGGCAACCGAGTCGCGTTGCCGAGCGCCGAGTTCGCACCTATCGCCATCCATTCGCCTACATGATTCCGCCGACCATCCCCAGCCTGATTGCCCGCGCCGCCGATCACCCGTTTCTTGGCGAACACCTGGTAATGGGAACAGGTGTGCATAGCGAGGTCGCGCTGGCGCAGTGCGACGGCTTCGAACTCGCCAGTGCCTATGAGCCGATCTTCGATATCAGCGTGCATGCGTTGGCGCAGTCGTTGTCGTCGGGCGCCGAAGGCGTGGATCGTTTCGGCGATGAACTCGGGTTTCAGGCGGTCACGCGGCGTCTCGACGGCGAGCCCTTTGATGTCTTCGATCCCTTCGACCGTATCGCCGACGATCAGGAACTGGTCGCGCTCGACCGCATGTCACGCGCACTGCACGCAATCAATTTCTTCGGCGCGCAGCGTCACGGGCTGCTGTTTCTGCGGGTGCACGAACGCCTGCTCAAGAGCGTCAAGTACGATCACGGACGGCATTTCTCGAGCGTGCTGCTGTCGTTCGGACTGAACCCGTCGCGCGTGGTCATCGAGTTGCCGGCGGCTGCGGTCGCGCATAAGACATTCCTCGGCTATCTGACCAAGAGTTATCAGCGCTACGGCTTCAAGGTGGCGGGGAATCTTTCGAACGCGGGGCAGATTCTGTCGGTGTCGGAAACGGCGCGGCTCGACTTCATCAAGATGGATGCGGCGATCGCGTTGCGCGATGCGATGGTGAAGCCGCTAGTCGGCTATGCGAGCCGGCTGCGGATTCCGCTGATCTTCAATCGGGTGGTGGATGAGCCGCAATTCCTCGCGCTGCAGCAGTACGATGTGCGCTTCGTGCAAGGGCCTTTGTTCACCGCGCATTATCATGATCGGGCGGCGTGATTGAATTAGCCTGGGGTTAGCTGCCAACGCTTCAGCCGGTATCCCCCAAGCGGCGCGCTAGCGCCTTCAGGCGCGGCGCCACGTTTTCCCGAAACACCTCCTCCCCCATCGACGACGCCGGCCCGCTGCAACTCAGCACCAGCCAGCGGCCCTCGCGCGGCTCGCGAAACGGCACCGCGACCGCGTTCACGTCATCGTGCCACGCGCGGAACGAATAGCAGCAGCGTTCCTGCGCGAAGGCTTCGATTTCCTTTTCGGCATCCGCCAGCAAGGCAGCGCCCTCTTTGCCGGCGGCCTTCTTGAGCTCGACCAGCAACGCGGCGCGCACGTCCAATGGCTGCACCGCCAGATACGCGCGCCCCATTGAACTCGTCAGCATCGACAGTTTTGAACCGGAGGCGAGTCCGAGCGTCAGCGCGGTTTCGCTGCGGATCGTCTCCAGATAGATCATGTCGAGGCCGTCGCGGCACCCGAGCGACACCGCCGCGCCCACCTCGCGAGCGAAGGCGCGCATATGCGGACGCGCGAGTTCGAGCGTGTCCGTGCCCGAGAGCAGCGCGAAACCTAGCGACAGCACGCCGGCGTCGAGCGCATATTTACCCAGGGTTTCGTCGAGCCGCAGATAGCCGAGTACGGTCAGCGTGTAGGCCAAACGGTTGACGGTCGCCTTCGGCAAACCCGTGCGTTCGACGAAATCGCGATTGCCGAGCATCGTTTCGCCCGGCTTGAACGCGCGCAGCAAGTCCAGCCCACGTGCGAGGGCGACGACGAATTTGCGCTCGTCGAGCGGGTCGGAGAGAGTAGATGTAGGCGTCATGGGGTGGTACACTCGGACGTGGTTTGCAAAACATTGTTCCGCATAGCGGAACTTAAGTCAAGCTCAAATCCGTTTTAGCCAAGCTAAGGAATCAGGAGATACGTCATGGCAGAGGCCGCGCAGTTTCACTGGGAAGACCCGCTGCTGCTGGATCAGCAGCTCACCGAAGACGAACGCATGGTGCGCGACGCCGCCGCCGCTTACTCGCAGGACAAGCTGCAGCCGCGCGTGCTTGAAGCGTTCCGTCACGAGAAGACCGACATCGAGATCTTCCGCGAGATGGGCGAACTCGGCCTGCTTGGCCCGACGATTCCCGAGCAGTACGGCGGCCCCGGTCTGAACTACGTGGCGTACGGTCTGATCGCGCGGGAAGTGGAGCGCGTCGATTCCGGCTACCGGTCGATGATGTCGGTGCAGTCGTCGCTCGTGATGGTGCCTATCTACGAATTCGGCTCGGAAGCGCAAAAGCAGAAGTACCTGCCGAAGCTCGTTACCGGCGAATGGATCGGCTGCTTCGGCCTGACCGAGCCGAACCACGGCTCCGATCCGGGCAGCATGATCACGCGGGCGAAAAAGGTTGACGGCGGCTATTTGCTGTCGGGCTCGAAGATGTGGATCACCAATTCGCCGATCGCCGACGTGTTCGTCGTGTGGGCGAAGCTCGAGGAAGACGGCAAGGATTCGATCCGCGGCTTCATTCTCGAGAAGGGCTGGAAGGGACTGTCGGCGCCGACCATCCATAGCAAGGTGGGTTTGCGCGCTTCGATCACCGGCGAAATCGTGCTCGACGACGTGTTCGTGCCGGAAGAGAACCGCTTCCCCGAAGTCAGCGGCTTGCGCGGTCCCTTCACGTGCCTGAACTCGGCGCGTTACGGTATTGCGTGGGGCGCGCTCGGCGCGGCTGAAGCATGCTGGCATACCGCGCGTCAATATGTGCTGGATCGCAAGCAGTTCGGCCGGCCGCTCGCCGCAAACCAGTTGATCCAGAAAAAGCTCGCCGACATGCAAACCGAAATCACGCTCGGCCTGCAAGGCGTGCTGCGCCTCGGCCGCATGAAAGACGAAGGTACTGCCGCCGTCGAAATTACGTCGATCATGAAACGCAATTCGTGCGGCAAGGCATTGGACATTGCACGGCTCGCGCGCGACATGCTCGGCGGCAACGGTATCTCCGACGAATTCGGCATTGCACGGCATCTGGTCAATCTGGAAGTCGTGAACACGTACGAAGGGACGCACGACATTCACGCGCTGATCCTCGGGCGCGCGCAAACGGGGATTCAGGCGTTTTTCTGATGCGCTGATTGCCTTGATCGCGGCATTTCGTCCAGGCCGCTGATTGGAAAATCGAAAAGTAGATAACGTAGAAATGAAAAAAGGCCGGTTCTTTTGAACTGGCCTTTTTTCGTTGCGGCGCCGCGCTGAAGCTAACGGCGCGCTTCGTCACGCATCAGCCGCTTGCTTGTTGGGCTGCGGCGTCATGCGCAGGTACGGGCGCAGCGCCTTGTAGCCCTTCGGGAATTTCTGCCTGATGACTTCCTCATCCTTCAACGACGGCACGATCACGACGTCGTCGCCCTGCTTCCAGTTGCCGGGCGTAGCGACTGAGTGGTTATCGGTGAGTTGCAGCGAGTCGATCACGCGCAGCACTTCATCGAAGTTGCGCCCGGTGCTGGCCGGGTATGTAATGATCAAACGCACCTTCTTCTTCGGATCGATCACGAACAGCGACCTGACCGTGAGGGTTTCATTGGCGTTCGGGTGGATCATGTCGTACAGCTCGGAGACCTTGCGATCGCCGTCAGCGAGAATCGGGAAGCCGACATTGGCGGCCTGCGTCTCGTTGATGTCCTTGATCCATTCCTTGTGCGACTCGGTGCTGTCGACCGACAACGCAATCGTCTTCACATGGCGCTTCTCGAATTCGCCGGCCAGCTTCGCCGTCAAGCCCAGCTCGGTCGTGCAGACCGGCGTGAAATCAGCGGGGTGCGAGAACAGCACGCCCCAACTATCACCCAGCCATTCGTGGAACCTGATGCGGCCGACACTCGACTCCTGTTCGAAATCCGGTGCGATATCGCCAAGACGTAGACTCATAAGGCAGCTCCTTGTTGGTATTCGGACATTCCGCGCGAGCATTCGCCCGCGACGCCGCGCTAAAGCGCGCCAGGCAAAAGTACAGCATACGGGAGTGAAGGTACACAACGAACCAACATCGCATCACTACTTTATGCGTTTTTGTAATTTTCACCGATTTAGTGGAAACTTTGCGGGACAGATCAACTCCATCTTAGGCAAACTTTGCTGCACGGTGCCGCAAAGGTGGACTTTTTAAGGCTTTGCTTCAACCGGGAACGGTTCATGCGTTCGTTTTCGTGAATCTGGCGCCACGCTCGCCAGCGGTCGTTTCTTTGGTTACGATTCACGCGTGGCGTGAGACGAAAGGGAGCTGTCAATGTCGGAAGTCAACAAGGAGAGATTGATGTCGGATATCAAAACCGTCCTCGCGGACGCTGAAGATTTGCTGAAACAGGCCGCGAGCGCCACCGGCGAGCGCGCTTCGGAACTGCGTGAAACGGCGCTTACGCGCCTGAAGCAGGCTAAGGAAAAGGCGGCTGACGTGCAGGTCGTGGTGGTCGAGAAAGGTAAGAAGGCCGCACGCGCCACCGACGATTACGTGCATGAGCATCCGTGGGCATCCATCGGCATCGCCGCGGGTGCCGGCGTACTGCTGGGGCTGTTGATCAACCGCAAGTAACACTGCCGACACTGCTGACACTGGTGAGGCTGCCGGGGCGAATCGCCTCCGGCGCACCAGCGAATCAAGTTGACCGGCGCACGCCTGGCCGGTCCGCTTTTCTTGGCGCGCTCGTTTTCACGCGCCGGTTAGGCCACCACGCGCAACGCCCATAGCCATGACGATCGAAACACCATCGCAGCACGGCGAACATAGTCCGTTGCGCCGTATCATCGGATCCGTGTTTGCCATTTTGCAAACGCGGCTTGAACTGGTCGGCATCGAACTCGCCGAAGAAAAAGATCGTCTGATCGGCGTGCTGTTCCTCGGCCTCGCCGCCATGATGCTCGCGACAATGGCCTTGATCGCATTGACGGCCCTGATCGCCATCGCGTTCTGGGACACCTACCGGTGGCAGGCGCTCGCCAGCATCACGGCGGTTTATGCCATTGCGGGAATAGCCTGTGCACTGAAAGCGCGCAGCGGTTTGCGCAATGCCCCGATGGTGTTCGAAGCCACCCTTGCCGAGTTCGAAAAAGACCGCGACGTGTTCCGCAAACCGTGATATGGCAGGCGTAATGGGCTCATGGGCATACCTCAAACGCCCTGCGCCTTTGGAGACACTTCGCAAACACATCGAGCGATTTGCAGCACTGTTTGACCGCTCCACTTCCACTGCCGCCGACACGCCATGAGCCAAAGCCATTCCGATACCGCATTTCGCAACAAACGCTACCAGGCCAAAGATCTGAGTGCGCCGCATCTGCGAGCGCTGCGCAAGGAATTGCTGCTGGTGCGCGCGGATGTCGAGCGCATGGAACTCGTGCAGGCGACCATCGAATTGCGGAAGGCTGTCACCCACTTCAGCTGGCTCAAATTCATTTTGCCGGGCTTCGGTGGCATGCGCGTGGGTCGCGGATCGAATACGAGCTTCCTCAACGCAGCGAGCATCGGCGCACTCCTCAAACAGTATCCGCTCATCAGTTCGATCGCTTCGCTGCTGTTGGCCAAGCCATTACGCGCGACTATTACAGCGGGTGCAAAACCCGCGCTCAAATGGGGCAGCCTTGCGCTTGCCGGCTGGGAAGCGTATCGAATCTGGAAGCAGATGAAGAGCGAATCCGCCACGTCGACCGACGACAAGAAAGAGGCTGCTGATAGCGGGTACTGAAACGCGGCCCAAGAACGGTCTATTGGCGTGCCATTGCGTTTTGATTCCCTGGTCGGCTCGTTTCCCGGTAGTGCTCCCTAGCGCGCATTCCAGCACTCACCGCTTGCCGGCGCTGTACCGTTTGCAGCGCTTCTATTGCCCCGCAACCCTGTCGCATCCAGAGTGAAGGTGCCGCACGCATCGTCGCGCATTGGGCCGATTTCGGCCGGCGCTGCCTCGACCGAGTAGCCACCGTTTGCGTCATCCGCCGGCAGCACGTGCAACCGGTAGATTGGCGTGCCGAATTGCGGCGCCTGGTCCAGACCCGGCGGCAATGTCGCGGTGCCATCGCCTGCCGCTCCCTCGACAAACTGTGCTGCCCGATAAAGGGCGGACGCCGCGTCGATCCTGTGTGTTCGCGCGACATGGCTCCGGTACGAGGGCACGGCAAACACGACGAGTGTGGCAGCAATCGCCAGCGCGACCATCAGTTCCAGTAGCGTAAATGCGGATGCCTGCGGCCTTGTCATGAACTTCCCGTCAAAATGGGCGCGCGGCGACGCGGCGCCAATGGTGCTCGATTTGTTCACCTGCGATCACGAGCTCCATTTGCAACCACACCTGCGACTCTTTGGTCCGGCCGAAGCCACGCGAAGTCAGTAAATAGGCTCGGGCATCGGCGCGAGTGCCGAGACGCCACGCTTCGATCAAGCATTGCGGCGCACGCAGCGATCCGGGCCATTGCGCGACAGGCGCGACGGCGCCGGCTTCAAAGGCGGCTTCGTGCTTCCATTGCGTCGGCTCGCCGGGTGAGAGTGGCACCGCGGGCCGCGGCTCGAAAGCTGCCGCGGCCACCACGCTCCGGGC
Source organism: Paraburkholderia sp. GAS348 (assembly GCF_050434205.1). Taxonomy (NCBI): domain Bacteria; kingdom Pseudomonadati; phylum Pseudomonadota; class Betaproteobacteria; order Burkholderiales; family Burkholderiaceae; genus Paraburkholderia; species Paraburkholderia sp. GAS348. The sequence goes on along the minus strand of NZ_JBNPVT010000005.1, from coordinate 22,307 downwards.
GCAGAGGGTCAGCGCCGAATCCGCGGCATGAAATGCCTGCAAATAGTCGCGCACGTTGCTCGAGCCGCGTGCCGCCGCAAGCGTTGTTTCGAACCAGGCCGCGGAGGTGGTCAACATCATCGCGGAAATCAGCAGGACGATCGGCAGCACGGTACCGCGATTGCAAACGCGTGATCTGCGACCGGTACAGATAAGACATGCCAAATATTTCGACGACGCACGGTGCATTGAATCGCGCAGTCCTCGTGTCACAGTGGATCCTCCGCGTGATTGCGTATCGCCACCCGCCGCCAGAAAGCCTGCCGTGCCCGCATGTCGGCGCCAAGAGCGCTCGCGCCGTCGCAATCGACATAGCGCACACGCCGTCCTTGTGGCGCTCCGCGGACGAGCACGCAGAGATCGACGGCGACGATCTTTGCCCATTGACCGGCCGTCACCCCCGACGCGTCTATTGCAGTCAGGCCGCCGGCCAGCCAGTACTTGAGCCGCACTCGCTCGACGCCTTCAACCAGCGGCTGCGCGGACCCTGCCTTGCCATTGCCTTCGCAGTAAAGTTCCGGCTCGCCCGTCGACCCGCTGACCCTGGCGAAGTATCGGTTGACCACCAGCACGCCCTGCCCTTCGAGTGCCGCATGGTTGTTCGTTACAGCCTGGCCGAGGCAGTCGGTCGATTGGCCGGTCGTTGACGGCCACGTCGAAACGTTGTCCCCGACATAGCGAATCGCGATGCCGTCCGAGCGGCTCGGCAACGCCTCGCAGGCAACGCTGTCGTCCGCGCCGGTCGGGCGCCCTTCCGAACAGCCGAATAAGGGTGGGGGACTATTGAACCTCATGACATCCGCGGGCACGAAACCGGCCATTTGAAGTTGCTGGCCCATCAGCGTAAGCGCGGTCAGGCCAGCATCGCGGATCCGCATCGCATCGCCCGCGCGTTCGAACACGTTACGCTGGGTTGTATAGAGCGAGACCGTGCCGGCGGTCACCACCAGTCCGAGCGCAATTGCGATCACAAACTCGACGAGCGTATGACCACGTGCGATATCTATACGCTGCGTCATTTCGCGAACGCCAGCGCAACGCATGAGGAGCCTGCGGGAACATCTGCGCCGCCGCACGACTCGGGCTTGTCGATGACAGCGTCGGCGCGCGGCGTGTCACGCAGGGCCGTCCACGTGACACGTGCGGCAGACACGCCGCTGCTTTCCCCGACCGACGCTTCGCCATGCGGCAACCGGGCCGCTGCACGGGCGCTCCATTGCCTGATCGCAGAATCGCCTGCCGAGGGCTCGCGCATCGCTTCGGCGACGGAATCGGCTATCCATGCCGCGTGCTCGCGCATTGCCATCGCACGGGCTTCGCGCGCGGTCCACAATTGACCGGCGATCAACCCGAGCGCCGTCACTGCCATCAGGGCAACGGCCAGCATCACTTCGATCAGCGAACTGCCTCTATGCCTTGTTGAGCACCTTGCTGGGCAGCTGCGCGACCATGGGTTCGACAGATATCGGCTCACGATGCCGCTCCACACGCGCCCTCGACGATTCGCGCGCGCCCGCCCGCCGCGATGCGGATGCAGCGCCGCCATTTGTTGCCCTGAGTCGCTTTCGACGGTACGCGCGGCGCGATATCAAAGCTGCGGAAAGTGCCGATCAACTGCCCAGCCGGTGGTGTAAACGTGAGGTTTGTCTGCGTCCCGGTAATGCTGACCGCTGCGAGCAAAGGATGCACGCGCAGTAGCGAGAGCGTGCCACCGCGCTCGGCCAATATGGCCCAGCCGCACGACCAGTCCGTGACGCCGTTGCCACAAGTTTGCCCTGCGGCAAGACAATGCCGCGCCGCGTCGATTCGGCACACCGTGACGCGAGTACCGCGGCGCAACGCTTCGCTGCGCGCATAGGCGAGCGTTGCGGCCAGCGCTTTCGCGCGTGCGTCGACCTGGTCCCGCAGGTGCCATGCAACGAACGACGGCGTCGCCATCACCGCGAATACCGCCAGTAGCGCGACAACAGCCAGTGTTTCGACAAGCGTAAAGCCGCGGTGCGGCCTCAAACAGACTGCATGCCATTTCATCTGCATCCCTGATCGTTTCAAAGAATGCCGCCAATGTAGCGACTCGCAAACGGGTCAACAATCGGCCGAATGGCCAGCTGGCACTCAGACGCTATCCCGCGCAAAAATGCACGCGTGACGAACCATAACGGGAGCGGAGATGCAGATGCGCAAACCTACGCAGCGGAAAACGGAACCTGGCGCGCCACTTCAGGCGCGACAGCAATCAGCGCTTGCGGGACGGCTTGGGAGGAGAAGAGGCGCGGCGAAATTCTTCGATCACGTCCTCGAATTCGGAAACGTCTTCGAAGCGCCGGTAGACAGAGGCGAAACGAACATAGGCAATCGTATCGAGCGCACGCAGCTCGTTCATCACGAGTTCGCCGAGGCGCTCGCTGCGCACCTCACGCTCGCCGCTGCCGAGCAGTTGATACTCGATGCGGGCGACTGCCGCGTCGATCGCGTCCGCTGCCACCGGGCGCTTGCGCAGCGCCAGCTGCATGCTTGCGACGATCTTGCGGCGATCGAATTCCGTGCGGCTGCCATCCTTCTTGACGACCGACGGCAACGCCAGCTCGACCCGCTCATACGTCGTGAAACGTTTGTCGCAGGCCGGGCAGCGGCGGCGCCGGCGAATCGTCGCGCCGTCTTCGGATACGCGGGAATCCACAACCTGCGTATCGGCGTGACGGCAGAAGGGGCAGTGCATGGCGGCTTAGCGGTAAACCGGGAAGCGCTGGGTCAGCTCGGCGACTTGCGCGCGCACACGTTCAATCGTGGCAGTGTCTTCCGGGTTGTCCAGCACGTCGGCGATCAGGTTACCTACCTGCTCCGCTTCCTTGACCCCAAAGCCACGCGTGGTCATGGCCGGCGAGCCGAGACGCACACCGCTCGTGACGAACGGTTTTTCCGGGTCGTTCGGAATCGCGTTCTTGTTGACCGTGATGTGCGCCGCGCCGAGCGCAGCTTCCGCTGCCTTGCCGGTGATCTTCTTCGCGCGAAGGTCGACCAGCATCACGTGGCTTTCGGTGCGGCCCGAGACGATGCGCAGACCACGCTTGACCAGCGTTTCAGCCAGCACGCGCGCGTTCTCGACGACTTGCTGCTGATACGTCTTGAACTCCGGCGACAGGGCTTCCTTGAACGCGACGGCCTTGCCGGCGATCACGTGCATCAGCGGACCACCCTGAATGCCCGGGAATATTGCCGAATTGATCTGCTTTTCGAACTCGGCTTTCATCAGGATCACGCCGCCGCGCGGGCCGCGCAGGCTCTTGTGCGTGGTGGTGGTGACGAAGTCGGCATGCGGCACCGGGTTCGGATAGACGCCCGCGGCGATCAGACCCGCGTAGTGCGCCATGTCGACCATGAAGTACGCGCCAACCGACTTGGCGATCTTCGACATGCGTTCGAAATCGATACGCAGCGCGAATGCGGAGGCGCCAGCCACGATCAGCTTCGGCTTGTGCTCTTGTGCGAGCTTTTCAGCCGCGTCGTAGTCGATGTCTTCGGCTTCGTTCAGGCCGTAGCTCACCACGTTGAACCACTTGCCCGACATGTTGACCGGCGAACCGTGCGTCAGGTGGCCGCCGTGCGCGAGGCTCATGCCCATGATCGTGTCGCCCGGCTTGAGCATGGCGAAGAACACGCCCTGGTTCGCCTGCGAGCCGGAGTTCGGCTGCACGTTGGCGGCTTCGGCGCCGAACAGTTGCTTGACGCGGTCGATCGCCAGCTGCTCGGCGACGTCGACGTATTCGCAGCCGCCGTAGTAGCGCTTGCCCGGATACCCTTCGGCGTACTTGTTGGTGAGTTGCGAGCCTTGCGCAGCCATCACGGCCGGGCTCGTGTAGTTTTCCGACGCGATCAGTTCGATGTGCTCTTCCTGACGGCGGTTTTCCTGCTCGATGACCTTCCAGAGTTCAGGATCGACGTTGGCGATGGTGCTTTGGGCTCTGTCAAACATACGGATTCCGTTGAATGTGTTCAGGTTGACCGGATCGTGCGCCGAATCTTGCGTAGAGGGTACGCAGCGCTGCTGGCGGCTGGGCCAGCCCTGACGTGGCGGATGGAGAGTCGCCGCACACGCGAGGCAGGACAGCCACCGACAGCGCAGATCAATGCGCGCGGATCACGGCTGCCCAGGCGAACGGCAAAACGGCACCCTGCGCTTCACGGTGGGTTGTTCCACCTTGAACCCGATTGCTTGAACCGGTTCTATCGCCAGTCACGCAGGGATGAGCGCGTTAGTTTATTGGAAGCGGATCGAATAGGCAACCGGCTTCCTGCCGGCACGGCGGGCGCTCGCGCAGGCGGTTGTGACGCCGCCGCAACCGGCGCACAAACATCCGATGAAAGCGCGCCTGGAATCCGCTCTGCGCCCCTGCCACAGCCGCTTGTACGGCTGGTTCATCCTTGCCGCAGCGCCGCATTGGAAGTAGGCTTGGGACCTTTCTCTTTTACCAACCAGGGAACTGCAATGATCGTGTTCGTTACCGGAGCGTCCGCGGGATTCGGCGCCGCTATCGCTCGTGCTTTCGTCAAGGGCGGCCATCGTGTCGTCGCTACCGCGCGCCGTAAGGACCGCCTGCAGGCACTCGCCGACGAACTCGGCGACGCCCTTCTGCCATATGAGCTCGACGTGCGCGACCGCGCCGCTGTCGAAGCCGTGCCGGCCTCGCTGCCCGCCGATTTCGCCGCGCTCGATGTGCTCGTCAACAACGCCGGCTTGGCGCTCGGCGTCGAGCCGGCGCAAAAGGCAAGCCTGGATGAATGGAGCACCATGATCGACACCAACTGCACGGGCCTCGTGCAGGTCACGCACGCGCTCCTGCCTGGCATGGTGGAACGCAACCGCGGCCACATTTTCAATCTGGGTTCGGTGGCCGGCCGCTGGCCGTACGCGGGTGGCAATGTCTACGGCGCCACCAAGGCGTTCGTGCGTCAGTTCAGCCTGAACCTGCGCGCCGATCTGGCCGGCACCGCACTGCGCGTGACCGACATCGAGCCGGGCCTGTGCGGCGGCACGGAGTTCTCGAACGTGCGTTTCCGCGGGGACGACGAAAAAGCGGCCAACGTCTATCAGAACGTGCAACCGCTGACGGCGGAAGATATCGCCGACTCGATTTACTGGATTGCCACGCGTCCGGCGCACGTCAATATCAACACGATCGAGCTGATGCCGGTGGCCCAATCTTTCGGCGGCTTGACCATCCAGCGCGGTTAAGCGCGGCCGAAATCGCCGCCGAGGCCCGCCGGGCGGGGCGCACATCTTGAAACAGACCTCCGGGCGTGCGTTCCGGTAAAATGCGCCGCATGAATATGTCGACCAGCCAGCCCGGCACGGAAATCGGCTTCACGTGGCCGATCCGCGTGTACTACGAAGATACCGACGCCGGCGGCATCGTGTTTTACGCGAATTACCTTAAATTTTTCGAGCGGGCGCGCACCGAATGGCTGCGCGCGTGCGGCGTCGATCAGAACAGGCTCGCAGGCGAAACGGGCGCAATCTTCATCGTGCGCAGCACCGCAATCGACTATCGAGCGCCGGCCCGGCTCGACGATGTCGTCAATGTGGTAAGCCGAATCGAGCGTCTTGGCCGCGCATCCGTCGATTTTGCGCAGGAAGCGTGGCGTGACGGCACGCTGCTTGCCGCCGGGTCCATCCGGGTCGGCTGCGTCGAGCGCATCGCGCTGCGGCCAGCCGCGATTCCTCCGCCGGTGCTCGCTGCTTTGCGGCGCGGGCCGGGCGTGAACGGCGGCGGGATGTCAACGAACAACGACTGAACCCCGTTGTTACGGGGCCAGTGAACTCATATCGATCAAGCAACACAAAGCATGGTTCGGCTTGCAATCTCGCCGATGCTTCCGTTTTGCTCACGGCAAGCTTCGAGTGACCTTGCAGCCGGACGCCCCCTTCCGGGACGTTAAAACGAACCTTTATGAACACTACACAAGATCTTTCGATCGTTTCTCTCGTACTCAATGCGAGCCTGCTGGCGCAGGCCGTCATGGCGCTGCTGCTTCTGCTGTCGCTGTTGTCGTGGACCTTCATTTTCCGCAAGTGGTTTGCGATCCGCCGGGCACGCGCGCAAACTGAACGCTTCGAACGCGATTTCTGGTCGGGCGGCGACCTGCAGGCGCTCTATCAGAGCGCCGCCAACAACCGTCACACGATCGGCGCACTGGAACGGATTTTCGAGTCCGGCATGCGCGAATTCCTGAAGGGCAAGGAAAAGCGCCTGAACGATTCAGGTGCGATTCTCGACGGCGCACGCCGTGCCATGCGCGCCGCGTTCCAGCGTGAAATGGACGTGCTCGAGGCCAATCTGGCGTTTCTCGCGTCGGTTGGCTCGGTCAGCCCGTATATCGGTCTGTTCGGCACGGTGTGGGGGATCATGAACGCATTCCGCGGCCTCGCCAACGTGCAGCAGGCTACGCTTGCGAACGTAGCTCCAGGCATTGCCGAAGCGCTGACCGCCACCGCAATCGGCCTGTTCGCGGCAATTCCGGCCGTGGTCGCCTACAACCGCTACGCGCACGACATCGACCGTCTGGCGATCCGCTTCGAGACCTTCATCGAAGAGTTCTCGAACATTTTGCAGCGTCAGGCACAGTAAGGAGTCCACGATGGCAGGCTCTTCCTCTAGCATGCGCGGCTCCCGTCAGCGCCGCGCGATGGCCGACATCAACGTCGTGCCGTACATCGACGTGATGCTCGTGTTGCTCGTGATCTTCATGGTGACCGCGCCGCTCGTCGCCCCGTCGATCGTCAATCTGCCGACCGTCGGCGGCGCCGCGCCGCAGCAGCAAACCCCGCCGGTGATCGTCAATATTCGCGCGGACGGCAATATGAGCGTCAAATACAAGGACGACGCGGGCGCGCAGCAGCAGGAAAGCATGACCAAGGCCGATCTGCAGGGCTTTATCGCCGAGCGCGCGCAATCGCACCCTGACCAGCCTGTCGTGATCGCGGCCGACAAGACCGTGAAGTACGAAGTCGTGATGAACGTGATGTCCGAGTTGAAAGCTCAGGGCGTCAAGCGCGTTGGATTGCTCGTCAAATCGCAATGATCCGCAAGAATTCCGAATACCCGCTCCAGCCACCGCGTGAACGCGGCACCGGGCGAGCCTTTGCGTTCGCGCTGGTGATGCATGCGCTGCTCGGATTCTTCCTGTACCACGGCATTCAATGGCAGAACAGCACGCCGGCCGGCGCGGAAGCCGAACTGTGGACCGAGGTGCCCGATACGGCCATCCCGCGCCAACCTCCGCCGCCGCCCGTGCCGGTAGCCCCTGCCCCGCCACTGCCGAACGAGCAAGCCGACATCGCGCTGCAGGAAAAGAAACGCCAGCAACAGGAAGCGGCCCGCCAGGCGCAACTGGCCGAGCAGCAGCGTCAACAGAAGCTGCAAGCCCAGCAGGAAGCCGAGGCGAAGCGTCAGCAGCAACTGGCGGCCGACCAGGCAGCGCAGCTCGCCGCCCAAAAGGCAGCGGCAACCAAGCAGAAACAGTTGCAACAACAGCAACAGGCCGAGAAACAGAAGCAGCAGCAATTGGCCGAGCAGCAAAAGCAACAGCAGTTGAAAGAACAGCAGCAGGAGCAGCAGAAACAGGCCGAAGCCGACGCGCAGAAGAAGGCTGATGCGCAGAAAGCGGCGAAGGCCAAGGCTCAGGCCGATGCTGCAGCGCAAACCAAAAAGCTGGACGCGGAACGTCGTGCGCGGCTTGCCCAGATGCAAGGTTCAGCGGGCGGTGAAGGCTCGACCGGCAATGGGCTTGCGAAGAGCGGCACGGGTAGCGGCTCGGGTGGCACGGCGACATCGCCGGGTTACGCGGACAAGGTGCGCCGTGTGGTGCGCCCGAACATCTCGTGGGGTGGCGAAACGGAAGGTCTGGAGACTGTCATCTCCGTACGCTGCTCGCCGACAGGCACGCTGCTGGACGCGCAGATCGCGCGCAGCAGCGGCAACTCGGCGTGGGACGATGCGGCACTGCGGGCCGTCCAGCGCTCCAATCCGATGCCTCAGGACATCGACGGGAAGACGCCGACCAGCTTCAAGATTACGTTGCGCCCGGCAGGTTGATTGCAACAGGTTGACAGTCAGTTGACAGCAGATGCAGTGCCCCGCCCAGCGGGGCGCGCCCGGGAACGAATTAAATGTTTGCGGGTCTGTCTTGCTGCCATGAAGTGTTAGTAAAACCGTTTTTGGGGAAACCATTCAGCATGAGTTTGATGACCAAGCTAGGCCTGCGGACACTTGTAGCGTCGTGCCTGATCGCCGTTGGGGGCGCCGCCAACGCACAACTCAACGTTCTCGTGACGGGCGTCGGGTCCACCCAGTTTCCAATCGCAACGGCGAATTTCGCCAATGAAGCGAACTCGCCGCAGCAGGTCAGCACAATCGTGCGTCAGGATCTGCAACGCAGCGGGAAATTCACGAATATCGACGCGGGCAGCACGCCGGTCGCGGAAACCGATTCCGTCGACCTCGGCAGCTGGAAGGCCAAGGGCGCCAACGCGTTCGTGTCGGGCAGCGTGAACCGCCTGCCGAACGGCCAGTACGAAGTGCGCTTCAAGCTGTACGACACCGTCAAGGGCGAAAGCCTCGGCGGCCTCGTGCTGGTGAGCCCGGAAAGCGGCTTGCGCATGAGCGCACACAAGGTCGCGGATTACATTTACGCGAAGCTGATGGGTGGCCGCGGCGTGTTCGCCACGCGCCTGTCGTACGTCATCAAGACCGGCGGCCGTTATCAATTGCAGATTTCCGATTCGGACGGCCAGGACGCGCACATCGCGCTGTCGAGCCCCGAGCCGATCATCTCGCCGGCATGGTCGCCTGACGGCACCAAGGTCGCTTACGTTTCGTTCGAAAAGAAGAAGCCGATCGTCTATATCCACGATCTGCCTACGGGCCGTCGCGTGGTCGTGTCGGACCAGAAGGGTAATAACAGTGCGCCGGCGTGGTCGCCGGATGGCCGCACGCTGGCCGTCGCGCTCTCGCGCACCGGCAACACCCAGATTTTCGCCGTCAATGCGGACGGCAGCGGCCTGCGGCGCCTGACGCAAGGCGGTTCGATCGACACTGAACCGTGCTTCTCTCCTGACGGCCAGTCGATCTATTTCACCAGCGACCGTGGCGGCCAACCGCAGATCTACAAGATGTCGGCCCAAGGCGAGAACGCCGGCGCCGCGCAACGCGTGACCTTCACGGGCAGCTACAACACCAGCCCGCGCGTGAGCCCGGACGGCAAGCAGCTCGCCTATATCTCGCGCGTCGGCGGCGGGTTCAAGCTCTATATCCAGGACCTGCAAGGCAATACGGCCACAGGCCTGACGGACACCACACATGACGAATCGCCGAGCTTCGCGGCGAACGGTCAGTACATTCTTTACGCCACAGAGGTGAACGGCCGTGGCGTGTTGGCCGCAGTATCGACCGACGGTCGCACTCGGCAGGTCCTGTCCGTTCAGGGTGGCAGCGTACGCGAGCCATCCTGGGGCCCGTTTATGCAGTAATGTTGATGCAATAACACAAGGAGAGTAACAAAATGATGTCAAAACTTCGTTTCGCATTTGCCGTATTGATGGTCGGTGCGCTGGCCGCATGTCACTCGGGCGTCAAGCTCGACGAAAACGCTAACAAGGGTGGTGCAGTTTCGACGCAACCGAATCCGACCGATGTCGCTCAGGTCAACGTCGATCCGCTGAACGACCCGAACAGCCCGCTCGCCAAGCGCAGCATCTACTTCGACTTCGACAGCTACTCGGTCAAGGACGACTATCAATCGCTGCTGCAACAACATGCGCAATACCTGAAGAGCCATCCGCAGCGTCACGTCCTGATCCAGGGCAACACCGACGAACGCGGCACCAGCGAGTACAACCTGGCACTCGGCCAGAAGCGTGCTGAAGCTGTGCGCCGCTCGCTGTCGCTGATGGGCGTGACGGACTCGCAAATGGAAGCCGTGAGCCTGGGCAAGGAAAAGCCGCAAGCGACCGGTCATGACGAATCGTCGTGGGCACAAAACCGCCGCGCCGACCTCGTGTACCAACAGTAAGTAACGGGTGATGAGCCGAATGACGCATCGTTTCTCCTGGCTGCGGTTTGCCGCAGCGGCCTGCGTCGCGGGCACGGCCTTCGCGGCTGTGCCCGCGCATGCGGGCATGTTCGACGACGATCAGGCCCGTCAGGCCATTCTCGATCTGCGTTCGAAGACCGATAGCCTGTCGAGCCAACTGTCGGCCGCGCAGCGCACGATCCTCGATCAGTCCAACCGTCTCGATCAGCTGAATCAGCAGGTCGCGACGTTGCGTGGGCAGAACGAAGATATGGGCAACCAACTCACCACGCTGCAAAAACAGCAGAAGGACTACTACACCGATCTGGACACGCGGCTGAAGAAATTCGAGCCACAGCAACAGACGGTGGACGGGGTCCCGGGCGAGGTGCAGCCGGGTGAAACGGATTCGTTCAATGCGGCTTCACAGCAGTTCCGCAACGGCGACTTCAAGAATGCGGCGGCGTCGTTCCGCAGCTTCATCTCCAAGTATCCGAACAGCCCTTACCAGCCGACCGCGCAGTACTGGCTCGGCAACGCGTTGTATGCACTGCGTGACTACAAGGGCTCGACGGCGACGTGGCAAGGTGTGGTGAAGAACTACCCGCAACATCCGCGCGCACCGGAAGCGCTGCTCGCGATTGCGAACAATCAGCTAGAGCAAGGCCAGAAGGCTGCGGCTAAAAAGACGCTGGAGCAGATCGTCGCGCAGTACAGCGGCTCGGACGTCGCGCAGTCGGCTCAGAGCAAGCTGTCGCAGATCAAGTAGTCGTATACGGTTTAGCAGTTGCCGTAACGCGCAGTGGCTGCGCAGCTTCCAAATCAACGGCCGCGCGCGCCTCTCGCTGAAAAGCCCGGGTAGTGTGAACTCGGGCTTTTTCACTATTCGAAGTGCGGACAACTCGACGAACCGCCATGGGTTGACAGCCCATAGAGCCTATCGCTATAATTTCGCTTCTCTTTTGGGTCGTTAGCTCAGCTGGTAGAGCAGCGGACTTTTAATCCGTTGGTCACAGGTTCGAATCCCGTACGGCCTACCAAAAGATTCAAGGGGTTAGCGCAAGCTAACCCCTTTTTCTTTGCTCCGCAATTCTTAAGATTGTTGGGTGTTTCAAGCCGCCAGACCTGTCCCACCCGTCGCCTTTAAGGCAGCTTCAAAGCAAGAAGCACCGCAACTAGCAGGTGGACTTGCGTACTGGGATTTCTCTCGCCCGTCGCTTCAGCGTCGGCCAATGCAGTCGCCGCGTGCTCTAATGCCCCTTCCTGCTTGCTTCGCAACATCGCATACAAGTCCTCCGCGCTCTTGTTGTATTTGCGGTCGTGGTTCCGTCGTATCTCGGCCCCTACCGCATCACAACTCGATCTGCCGCGCGTAGGGTAGTACGGACTACGGCTGTACTGGTGATGAAGCAAGACCCAATATTCAAAGCACGGCCACGAAACCACCAGCTCGATCGGTGTGCCCTTGTTTTGCAAATCCTCTACGAGAGCGACAGCAGGTTTAAAGTTTGTGTGGCCATCCCGGTCAATGACACAAAACACCTTGTCAAAGCGGTCAATTTGCTCCTCCTCGAACAGTTGAAGCGCGTACTGAACCACCGACATGGGATCGGAGCCACACTCCTCCCCACAAACCTTGACGTGAGCCGTCGGCAATCGCTCAATGTTTCGAAGACCGTTGAAGTAATTCGGCTCAGTAGCCGCTCCTTCACAAACGATTAGATAACGCGGCTTTTGAGGTATTTCGCGCTTCTGCCGAGCGAGGGAAGATGCTCGCTGAGCCTTCCGCTTATGGAACAGATTGTCACTGCCCATGGAGTTCCAGATCCTTCAAAAATGGGATCGCGCCATATCGGCCAGTGAGGTAGCCTTTTTCGACCGCTTCCTGCTCCCTGACGCTGAAATCGCCCAAGGAATACAACTTGGTCGCTTTTGAGGGTCCCTTATCTACAAACCAGATTTGGTCACGTCGCAAAATGCGCTGGCTCAAGATACTCGTATCATGAGTCGTAAAAATGAGCTGCGCCTTCGTGCCAACACGATTAAGAGACCGTACCAACTGATGGACTATCAGCGGATGCAGACTGGTGTCGAGTTCGTCTACGAACAAGACCCTACTGTTATCGAGCACGTCCATCCACGGCCCCGCAAATGCATATAGGCCGCGCGTACCGTCCGATTCCAACTCTTCGGCCAACCCAACGAGTTCACCTGACTCTGGGTCCCTGTGCAGGTATGTAACGTCGTGAAAGGTACGATCTTTCATGTTTTTCACGATGTCGTCACGTACCGACGCCGGCAAGTCACTTGGCAGACTATCGGGACTAAAGCTGTGCGGAGACACAGTTAGGTCTTCAACGCCCAAATCGGCCAGATTCAAAAACGATACAACTCGCTTCCGCTTCTCAGGGTCTTGGACACAGATACGACTTGTATAGCCTGACGTAGCGAACAGTTCCGTTCTTCCCAGCGTTGCAACCCGTTTTTGAAACCAATTGAACACCGGCTTCAACTGCTCGTTGTTCAGCAATATTGAGGTTGACAGAAAGAGAGCGTTATCGCGGGTCTGTGCTTTCCAATCCGCTCGCTTGCGGCCGCCCATAAATGAAGGACTGAATTTGTAGGCGTAAGCACCGGTCGAACTGTCAAACACACGGTGATACCACTTCTGCATATGGCCGTTTGGATAGGCAAACAGCCATTCCTCTACGACCCTCTCCTTCGTGGCAGCAAACCCAAACTGATAGCGTACGCCGTCCTCAATTACGGCGATCTCAAACTCGCTTGGCATATCACGCGTGGACGCAGCCAACCTGAACGGCTCCACACCCACTTCATCGTTAGCTTGCGCGTCCTTCGCCGAGTCCATCACGAAATTTTCGACGAAGTTCATTGCTTGAATCAACGTCGTTTTGCCAGCGGCGTTCGGACCGTATATGACAGCGGTGCGCAACAATCGGGGAAAATCATCCCCCAAACCTGCATCGAAGGTGTTTGTCTCCTCTAAATCTTTGAAATACCGCGATGCGGTCATGCTAAGCGTCTGACGCTCCCGAATCGAACCGAAGTTCTCGACGCTAAATTGGATAAGCACCATTCCCCCCTAAAAACAACATTCTTTGCCGATTCTCGCGATTTTTGTGCAGATGCGCAACGAAAAAACTATCTTTTTATCGTCTCAGCGTCGTCGTGTCTCTTCAACAAAAGGGGACAAATGACACGTCGCTACTTCGTCGGATCAACCCTATCCCCCTTGCGCTATCTAACGTAGTGCTCCGTCATCTTCAGAGATTTATGCCCCAATTGGAGCTGCGCCGCGCGAATGTCTCCCGACGCTTCAGTCTTGTCAGTTCCAGCCTTAGCCCGCAAATCACGGAACTGGAATCGGTCCTTCTCGACCCTCGCGGCAAGACGAGCGCGATCGAAGCGAAAACGAAGTGCATCACCGCCTGCATGTGTTCGCCGTTCTGATGCGAATACCGTTCGACCATCGATTGTGTTTTGTGCCCGCCGATGCGCTTGACGGTAGGCAGGTCCCCCGGCCTGTACCAAATGCGTTATCGCCGTGTGGCGCATCGTGTGCCAAACCACTAGCGTAGAGTCAAGACCTTCGACAACGCACCGACGCTGCTCGATCACCTCATGAAGAGTGTCGTTTGCAACTGCCGCGCTGCCTCGCAAACGTTTTCCATAGAACAACTTCCCGCGTCGAGAATCGACCGCCCGGCTTTCTCCAAGGATCCCTCCGAGTAATGCCGACGGCTCTTGTCGCTCGCTCCCACGCGGGGCACCTGCGATATCGTGCCGAGTCCTGACCACCTGTTGCAATAGATCCCATGACGGTCAGGTCAGGACGAGTACTGCTAATCAGTGTGTAGCCAGTTCCGCGGGTACTCAGCGTCGCCCCTCATTTCCGTTGCACCGGCGTCAAGGTTTTCTGCTTGGGACGACTCCTTTACTAGCGGTGTCGACCATGCACACCAGTCTTCGAAAAGACGACGCCAAATTTTTTCGAAATAGTTTTTCGCCAAAGGCGATTTGCCAGTTACATTTCGACACACCTTTAGTTACATTCAGCCACACCTTGATCCACACACACCCTCTTTACATCTTCCCGTAAAGGACCGCCCGCATGAGCCTCGGCGCGAACCCAACTCAAGTCCATTCGCCGCTCAAACCCGGCATTGCCCATAGTCACTTCGATGTGCAAACGGAACCGCCTCAGGGGCGGCTGCTAGCCTGGCGGGATCGGGTCGGCCATGTGATCGATGTACTGCCCTCACTATCGGAGCTCGACAAGCCGTTCCAGGCTTCGATTGATCGCTATCAGGTTGGCCAACTGGTGTTCACCGATTGCCGGTCCGACACGATGGTGCTCGAACGCTCCCAGGCCCGGATTTCGACTGACAAGGTGCGCGACGTCGCCTTTCACGTGTTTCTGGAGGGCGGCGTCGAGAACATCACGCTGCGCGCCACGCCCCGCAAAAGCGCGCCTGCGGCGGCAACCATGCTTGCGCTCGATTTGAACCAACCAATCAGGATGCAGCGCAACGCATGCAGGGTGCTCACGCTTTTCGTGCCGGGCGAGATGGTGCAGGCAGAATTTCCTGATGCGGAGGCCATCCACGGCCGCACGATCCACGGGACGACACCGCTCACGCGGTTAATCGTCAACCATTTGACCGCGCTCAGTCAGAACATCACGCAAATGAGCCCCGACGCAGCGGACGAAGCCATCCGCTCGGGCGCGCAGATGCTGATCGCACTGTTTGGCAAACAGGCGCTCCTGAGCGGGAATGCGCGCGCAGCCGGCCGCGCGGCCATGTTCGGTCAAGCGAGGCGCTATATACAGGCCAACCGGCGCAACGCGGCACTTTCTCCCGAAAGCGTGGTGAACGCGTTGAGGCTTCCGCGCCTGACCCTGTATCGCCTGTTTCAGCATGAGGGCGGTGTGGGCACCTACATCCGCCACCTCAGGCTACGTCATGCAGCCGATGACCTGGCCCGCGAGCCACACACGGCGGTGGCAAGCATTGCCTACGAACTCGGCTTTAAAAGCCCCACCGATTTCACGCGCGCCTTCCGCCGGGCCTATGGGATGACGCCGCTGGATTTCCGCAGGCTCACCGCGCAAGACGGGCGAGGCGCGGTCAAGCCGTTTCACCGGACGTAAAGTCGGACCGGTTCGAGCTAACACCGCGATGGGCGTGTCGCTGCGCCCGCTTGACGTGGACTAGCGCTCGCCCATCGATTCGGTCACGGTCTTGGTGATCGGCTTGGTCAGGTATTTCAGCACGGTGTTCGAGCCGGTCTTGATTTCCACGGTGGCCGTCATACCCGGCTGCACGTCGATCCGATGCCCGCCCGCGCGCACAAAATCATTCTCGTTTGTCTTCACCTGCACGCGATAGGAGGGCTGCTCATTGGCGGGATGAGTGTCGTCGTTGAGCGTATCCGCGCTGATGTACGTTACGGTGCCCGACAGCGTGCCGTAAATCGTGTAGTCGTAGGCATCCAGCTTGATCTTCGCCGGCAGCCCCGGCTTGATGAAGGCGATGTCCTTCGGCTTGACCTTAGCCTCGATGATTAACTGGTCGTCGACCGGCACGATCTGCATGATTTCATCGCCCGCGCGCGCCACGCCACCGGGCGTGGTGATGCGGACGTTGCGCACAATGCCGTCGACCGGCGAAACGATCACCGTATGGTCGAGCTGGTCCTTGCGCTGCGCGACGACCTGGTCAACGCCCGCGAGATCCTCGAGCGCCTTGGACAGATCGGTCTGCGAATCCTGCAGGTACTTGTTGCGCCGGTTGGTAATCTGCCCCTGAAGGTCGGCCACCTGCCGCTCGAGCTTGAGCACGTCGGCCTTGCTGACATCGCCCGAAGCCAGCAGCGGAAGGTTGATGTTGAGTTCGTCCTGCACGTATTGCAGCGACTTGCGCATCGCCGCTACCTCGTCGTCGACCGCCGCTTGCCGTTTGCGGAACAGCAGCTCCTCGTTCGAGCGGATCTCAGGATAGGCGTCGAGTGACTTGGGAAACTGCGGCGTGCCGCCGTAAACTTCCGCGTGCAGACGCGCCACCTCCGCCTCGAGCGACATCGCCTTGCTCTGCGATTCGAGATAGGCTGCCTCGGTGCGAGTGCGCTCGAAGCGCACCAGCGGCTCCCCGCGCTTGACGTTCGCGCCTTCCTTGACCAGAACGGCGTCGATGGTCATCAGCTCCTGGGACTGGATGATCTGGTCACGCGAACTGGCGATCACCTGCCCTTGTGCTCGCGTGATCTGATCGAGCGAAGCCCAGCTCGCCCACGCGACGAAACCGACAATCGCCAGCCCGCAGCATGCGGTCAGCGCCCACCGTGCACGCGGAATTTCTTGTGTAATGTCCGACATAAAGCGAATCAAACCTCAGAGGTAGAAGCAGCCGGCGACGTGCCGAACAGTTTGTCGATGACCTGATCGCGCGGGCCGTCCATCACAATGCGCCCTTCGCGCATCACCAGCAGCCGCCGGGTAACCGGCAGCAGCGCGGTCTTGTGGGTGGCGACCAGCACGGTTGTGCCGCGGGCGGCGATCGCGTCGATCACGGCGACGATACGTTTTTCGGTGACCGCGTCCATCGACGCGGTCGGCTCGTCGAGCACCAGCACTTTGGGCCGGGTCAGCAACAGCCGCGTGAGCCCGATCAACTGCCGCTGTCCGCCGGAAATGCCGCGCCCGCCTTCGGTGATCGGCAGTGCGAGTCCCTTCGGATGCCGGGTAATCAGGTCCATCAGTCCGGTCAGCCTGGCGACTTCGAGCAGACGTTCGTCGCCGGGATCGGGCAGGCCCTGGACCAGGTTGCCGCGCAAGGTGCCGCTGATCAGGCGGATCTCCTGCGGCAGATAGGCGATCTTTTCATGCAGGACCTCAGGCAGAATCAGCGCCATGTCGATGCCATTGATCGAGATCCGGCCAGCGGCGGGCCGGAACAGGCCCGACATCAGTTTCAGCAGCGTACTTTTGCCTGAGCCGATCGTGCCGATGATGCCGATCCGCTCGCCGGTCTTGATGTCGAGCTGCGCGATGTCGACGGCCGCGTCGCCGCCGTGGCCATAACCGAACTTGACACCGTCGATGCGCATCGCGCCGTCGACGATTTCCGGGACCAGCGCATGGCCGCGCTCGTCGTTGTCGTTCGGCAGGGAGATCAGCTTGTCGAGACCGTTCGCCGCGGCGCGCGCATTGGACCACTGCACCAGCGTCGAAGGCAATTGCGCGATCGGCGACATGGCCCGCCCGCTGATAATGGTGCAGGCAATCAGCGCGCCCATGGTCAACTTGTTATCGGCGACCAGATACGCGCCGAACGCAACCAGCCCGACATAGCCGAGCTGCTGCAGCGACACGGTCATGTGCTGCGACAGCGAGGAATAGTTCTTCACCTTGTAGTCAGACGCGCCGGCATCGTCGACGAGTCCCGACCAGCGGCGCTGCAGCGACCAGTCGGCGCCGTTGGCCTTGAACGATTCCGCACCGTCGATCGACTCCACCAGCAAGCCGGCCTTGCGGTGGCTCTGCCCCTGGTTCTGCCGCGAATGGTGGGCGATCTGTTTCTGGAACATCAAACCCGCGCCGAGCGAGATCGGGAACATCAGCAGCGGCACCACCACGAGCCGGCCGCCGATCATCGCGATGACCAGGATGAACAGCAGTGCGAACGGGATATCGACCAGCACGAACAGCGAAGTCGAGCTCAGGATCGCGCGCACCGACTCGAAGCCCTTGACCTGTGAGGCAAGCGAGCCGATCGACGAAGGCCGGTGCTCAAGCCGTATGTTGATCAGGCGGTTGTAAAACCATACCGACAGGCTCTCGTCGATGCGCTTGGCGGTACGCTCGATCGACAGGCCGCGCACATGTTTGAGCAGCAACTCGAGCAGGATCGCCGCGCTGACGCCGACCGACAGCACCACGAGCGTGGCGAAGCCGCGGTTCGGGATCACGCGGTCATACACCTGCATGCTGAAGAGCGAGGTCGTGATCGCGAGGATATTGGTCAGCACCGTCGCCAGAATCGCTTCGATGTAGTGCGACTTGTTGCGCCACAACGCGTCCAGCACGAGACGGCTGGCGCTCGTCCGGCCGCCGGCGGGGTCGGAAGGGTCGGACGCGCCGAACGCCTCGTCGCGCTCGACGGGCAGGCCGATGCAGATGGCGCCCTCGATGCCCTCAAGCCGCGCAACATGGCCGTCCGCCGCCCGGGCGGTCCAGCTGCCGTCGGCGTTGCGGGCCAGCACGACCCACCATTCTCCCGACGCGGCGCGCGCGAGAAACGGACCTTGCCCGGCGCCCGGCGCGGCGAGTTCGTAGACCTCGCCGGTGAGACTGCCCGCCTGCCAGGCCGCCCTGACCCGCTCGAGCACCGGCGCGTCGGCGCCCACGTCGAGCACAGCCTGGACATCTTGCAGCAGCGCTTGCGGGATGGTTTGGCCAACTGCCTTGGCAGCCAGCGTGATTGCGGAGAGGAGCGGGTTCATGGGGTCGAATAGTTTTGAGCGGAGGGGACGTTGCTGGCTTCGTCGAGGAACTGCGTGTCGCCGGTCCTGACTTCGAGCCGCAACGCCGCGGCGGTCATCTGCGCCTTGGCGTCCGCCGTCGTCATCTCGGACTGGGACGCTTCCCGCACGGTATTCATTACGTCGAGCCACGACTTCTTGCCGATCGTGTACTGGCGCACGTACGACTCGTACACCGCCTTAGAGCTGGCGGTGGACAGGGACGCGCTCTGGAAGCGCTCGCGGGCGCCCATATACTCGTCCCAGTCGGTCGACACCTCCAGGCGCAGGTCGCGCAGCGCGGCGGTGCGTGCTTCGATTGCGGCGTTCTTTGCGGCGACCGCCGCGCCGACGCCTGCTGCGGCCGACAGGCCCGCGCCCGGTTCCGCCTGGATGAGCAGCATGACGCGGCTGCCACGCGTCGTGTTTTGCGGCGTGATCAGATCCTGCCCGTAGAATTTGTCGAAGCGCACCGAAACCTGCGGCAGGTAGGCCGCCTTTTTCACGGTGATATCGGCTTCGGCGGCCTTTTCCTGATAATCGTACCGCCTGAGGGTGGGCGACACGCCGGTGGCCTGGTCGACCGCGGTATCGACGGAATCGGGCATCGGCTGGTTGATGCTGTAGTCATCGACGGCCGGCACGCGCTGCCCGACGAGCTGCGAGAGCTGCGAGAGCGCCGTGGCAAGCGCCTGCTTTGCCGCCGACAAATCGTTGTCCGCCTGATACAGACGGGACTGCGCCAGATCCCGGTCCACTCTGGCGCTCGCCTGGGCGTCTACGCGCCGGCTGATCATGTCGAACAGTTGCTGATGCTGCTCCACTTCCTTTTCGGCGATCGTCTTGCGCGCCTGCTGCCGCATTGCCTCGACGTAAGCCGTCGCCACGCGCAGCAGGATATCCTCGCGCGCCTCGTCGACGCTCGCCGAGGCCGCGTCCTTTTGCGCCTCGGCGGACGCGATGCCCCCCGTGATGCGGCCGCCTGCCCAGATCGGCTGCGTCAGGCTGACGTCGGTAAAGCGTGGGTTGCCGTCGTTGGCCTTGCCGCCTTCGACGGCCAGGGTCGGAAAGCGTTGCCACGACGCGGCCTTCACATTCGATTCCGCAGCGTTGAGCGAATATTGCTTGCCGACAATTTCCGGATGCGTTGCCAGCGCCTGCCGCGCCATCTGGCCTAGCGACCAGTCGGCGGCCGAGGCCCCGAGGCTCGCCGTAACAAGCGCGGTGGCTACCGCGCCTGCCATGTAATTCTTCAAGAACATTTTGTACGCCAACTTCTGGTTTTCTTACGGCCGTTCGACCCCCGTGATCTGTCGAACGTTTTTCTAGCTCGATCGAGAAACGGCCCCATCGGACATCGATGGGGCCATTCGGTATTAGTCAGGTTTTACCGGCGCTGCTTTGACACGACTTGTCGAAGCGCACCGAAACCTGCGGCAGATAGACCGCCTTCTTCACTGTGATATCGGCTTGCGCGGCCTTTTCTTGATAGTCGTAGCGCCTGAGCGTCGGCGACACGCCGGTGGCCATGTCCACCGCGGTATCGATGGAATCGGGCATTGGCTGATTGATGCTGTATTCGTCGACGGCCGGCACGCGCTCCCCGACGAGCTGGGAGAGCTGCGAGAGCTGGGAGAGCTCGAGAAACGGCCCCATCGGACTTCGATGGGGCCGTTCGGTGTTACTCAGGTTTTACTGGAGATGTTTCGATGCGCTCAGATCACCTTGAACGTGTGCTGGTCCGATTCCAGCGTTACGCTGGTCACGTTGGCCAGCACGATCGTATGCAGATGCGAGCTCGAGTCATCCCAGGTCAGCGTCTTCGCAGTGGTGTCGAAGAAGTACTGGCCTGCCTGGTTGACTTCCAGCGCGTTGCCCACCACTGACGTCAGGCTGCTGTTGCTGCCAACGTTCACCGCGTCGTTGTGCTGCAGGCCCGCGATGGTCATGGGCGAACTGCCCGACAGAAGGTCCTGACCGTTCAGGTTGAGGCTCATGGCCAACCCCGAATGGTCAAGCAACGTCAGGTTACTTCCGCTGTCCAGATTTTCCGTCAGAGTGC
This sequence comes from Paraburkholderia sp. GAS348, assembly GCF_050434205.1. NCBI lineage: Bacteria > Pseudomonadati > Pseudomonadota > Betaproteobacteria > Burkholderiales > Burkholderiaceae > Paraburkholderia > Paraburkholderia sp. GAS348. The sequence goes on along the minus strand of NZ_JBNPVT010000005.1, from coordinate 1,597 downwards.
CCACGCCGACGAACGTATTGGTGAGCAGAGTGATGTGACTCATCTGCGTTTCGCTCAGCGTGATCGAGTTGCCGTTCAAGTCGAAGCCCTGGACGTGGCTGTCGAGCTGCGAATGGCTCAAGTCCTGGGTCGATGTGAATTGCTCCACGATCCAACCGCTGCCACCGACGCTGTTGTCCGTGATGCCATGACTCAGGCTCGACAGTTCCGTGTCGGTCAGCTTGGCTATCTGACCGTTCAGGTCGATCTCCCCAACGTGGCTGTTGAGGCCATTCGTCAGGACGGTCGTGCCGGTCAGTTGCTCGATCACGTAGCCGCCGCCGTGCGAATCGCTGATCGCCAGCGAATTCAGCTCGGACGCCGTCAACGTGGCCGCGTGGCCATTCAGGTCGATGCCGGTGATATGGCTGTCAGGCAGCGTCGTCAAGTTGGTGTCGCCGGTCAGCTGGTCGGTCACCGAACCGCCGCCGATCGAATCGCTCAACGTCACGTGCGTCAGCTCTGCGCCGGTCAGCTTCACCGCGTGGCCTGCCAGGTCGATCGCCGTGACGTGCGCGGCGAGGCCTGCGGTCAGGTCGACGTTGCCGGTCAACTGCTCCTTGATCGAGCCGGTACCGTTCGACGAGTCGGTCACCGTCAGCGCGGCCAGCGCGTTCGCGGTCAATGTGGCTTCGTAACCGTTGAGGTCGAGGCCGGTCACGAAGCCGTTCAGCGGACCGCTGACGTTCGCCGACAGCTGCTCGGTGATGCCGCCGCCGCCGATGCTGTCTGTGACGCCGCCGACCAGCTGGGCGAGCTCGAGGCTAGTGAGTCGCGCCACGTGGCCGTTCAGGTCGAGTGAGCTTACCGCCGCGTTGAGCGCAAAGCTGCCGCTCATCAGGTTGCGGTTGGCCGACAGAACTTCCGTCACGCTGCCGGTGCCGACCAGGTTCAACTGCGCCTGGCTGTCGGTCAGCTTGACGGCCTGACCGTTCAGGTTGATGGCGGTGACGCCTTGATCCAGTGTCACCGTCGTCAGGTTGGTGGACGCTGAAAGAACGACCGTGACGCCGCCGGTTGCGCCTGCGAGGGCCGCGCCGTACTGACCGGTGCTGAGATTGGTCACCGTATCGGAGATCGCGTAGCTCTTCGTGCCGCTCACGGCGAAACTGTTGATCGTCACAGCCTGCAGCACGGTCGCCGGGTCCGACACCGTCAGATTGTCCACGTGGCCGTTGATTACCGCCGCAGTGGCGGCGGCCACGTCCGTTGCCGTATCGGAGATGCTGTAGCTCGTGTTCGAATTCAGTGTGTGCAACGAAGTCGCCGTTGCGATCGACACGGTGTCGGTTGCTGTCACCGCGGTGGCGGCTCCCACTGCAGCCGAGTTCGCTGGCCGCAGGAGATTGGCCGACGTGTCGGACAGCGTAAAGCCGTTAGTGATGTGGACGCCCGCTTGCTGTAGCGTCGCGGCGGCGGCCAGGCTGACCGCAACCGAACTGGCGTCATTCGTCGAGATCGTACCCGCGCCAATCGAGGTGACCGCGATGTCGTTGTTCTGGATCGCCGTCAGCAGCGACGATTCCGAATCCGACAGGTTGTAGCCGTGCGTGATCAC